>NZ_AP014624.1:1834581-2140344 GCF_000829375.1 Chryseobacterium sp. StRB126 | reverse complement strand
GCACCATTGCAATACACCTTGCCAAGCCAATGAGAATTAAACCGATCATATAATCCGGTTCATTTCTGAGGAAAACAATAGCCAATACAAACATTAATACCGGCCCAATTATCCAGTTCAACAACAAGGAAATTCCTATAACTTTTTTATCTGTAAAAACTTTTGGTAATAAGGAATAATCAACCTTTGCTAATGGTGGATACATCATGACTATTAAACCAATTGCCAGCGGAATATTTGTAGTTCCAACGGACAAAGAATTGGCTAGATTTGAAATCCCCGGAAAGAAATAACCTAATCCTATTCCTAAAAACATGGCTAAAAATATCCAAAGCGTAAGAAATCTATCCAGAAATTTTAATTTTGGCTGCATAACATCTATTTAATTTATTCCTACTACTTTGCTTCTTCTTTCCATTATTACACTATTTTTCCATACACCTCGCAGTTTTCCTATTCTTTCCCGATAGCCAATCATTCTGAATCCAAAACTTGTATGCAATGCTATGGTAGCTTCATTTTCCGGAAACATCCCAGACTGTAAGGTCCAAATCCCATTAGCCTCACTTTCTTCTATGAGATATTGCATTAAAACTTTCCCTACGCCTTTCCCTCTATGGTCTTCTGATACATAAACACTTACTTCAGCTACTCCTTCATAAACACAACGGCTACTTACTTTAGATAAGGCAGCCCAACCTAATACGGTATTAGCCTGAACTGCTATCAACCTACTATGAGGCAGTTTAGTTTCATTCCAAATCTCCCATGATGGAACAGAGGTTTCAAAGGTTGCAATACCAGTGTCAATCCCCTGTTGGTATATATTGGAAATAGCCGGATAATGCTCTCTATCAATTGAAATTATTTTCATTCTATTTTTTTATTTGTGAAAACACATACAACATTTCTGCACCGATCTGTAAACTTCTTTCATGATAAACCTTTTCCTGTTCAGGAGTACCGTCTGAAATTTTGGGATCTTCAAAAGTAATAGGGATACGTTTGTCGGCTCCTGGAATAAAAGGACATCCGCCATCTGCCTGCGAACAAGTCATAACTGCTGCAAAACCATGCGCGGGGTTAAAGACACTATCATATTTTTTAGAAAAACCTATAATGGGATGCAGATCTTCATCATACTTGATAGCATACACAGGATTTTCCGTATCTGAAATTTTCACGATAAAAAAACCTTGCTCCATTAAAGTTTCTGCAACTTTAGGAAACATTGCCGTTTCTTCCGTTCCCCCTGAATAACAAGTTACATTTGGAATATTAAAATATGTACTTGCTGCCTGTGCCCAAACTTGTGATAAATGGCTTCTTCTTGAGTTGTGGGTACAGATAAAGTTAATATCAATGCCTTTCTTGTCGTCAAGATTTTTCTGAATAAAATCAATTAAGGGTTTTAGTATAGCTTTTCTATCCTCGTTAATTTCTTGACTGTTTAATAACTCTATTGTTTCTAATAATTTGGAATACATTGTTTGTTTATTTTGAGTTATTCAATTTTAGCAACATCCGGAATCTGGGGTACAACATGAAGTTTGCTTTGAAGATAATTCTGATAATCTCACTTTTTGTTTCTCTACAGGAATACCACAGGCATCCTGAGCTAAGCAGGCTGTTGTTTTATTTTTAAGAACAAAGGTTTTTCCATTAAACTCTAAATCATATTTTCCAATGGTTGTATTTTGATATTCCACTTCAATTTCATTATCTTCTATCCCCAATTCCTCTTCTGAAAGGTTAATAATATGTAAAAGCTTCCCAGGTTTTAGTCTGTGCTCAAAATCATTGGCATTCCATAATTGAAAATTAACCACCTTTTCATGGCGGACTTTTCCGCCGCAATCAATAAAATATTTTGTCACAGTTCCTACTTCCGTAACATGAAAATGCTCGGGAACAAAATCTCCATTTTCTAATTGAAATTCAACATTAGCTAATGTTGGTAAAATTGCTTTGATTTCAGATAATTTCATTGTCTTTTTATTTATTGGTTAAATGCTATATTACGATAAATATGAGTAAAAAATGCTTAACAGCATTTTTGATTGGAAACAGTCAGTATTATATTTGAAAAATAATCTTTTAATATTTCAAAAGTATTTTCATCAATACAGTAACAGATGGCAGTCCCCTCAATGTTTCCTTTGATTAAACCTGCATTTTTTAATTCTTTCAAATGTTGGGATACTGTTGCTTGTGCTAATGGAAGTTCATTAACAATATCTCCACATATACAAGTGTCTACCTTTAGCAGATATTCAATAATAGCAACTCTGGCAGGATGCCCTAATGCTTTTGCAATTGTAGCGATCCTGTTTTGCTTATCTGTGAAATGGTCCGTTTTCGTTGCTCCCATAGTTTGAATAATTATATCGCAATATTACGATAAAAATTTAAATCAAAAAAGGAAATCCAATAATATAATTTTTTACGCCAATCTGATTGTCGGAAACTTATGATATATTAAAGGGTTTTCGTTCATACTCTTCCCCTTCTGATTGAAATGAACTCATTCAGCTTGTATTCAGGAATACAAGTTATATCTTAAAAAACGGTTTTGAATTCTTATCCAGTTAACAGTCTGGTTTATTAAATCTTTCCTTTTTTCTTAAAGGCAGAATAAGTAATAACTACACTAATGGCCATTAAAATAAATGCAAGGAAGAATGGTGCCCCTGAAAACTCAAACGGCGCCTCATCATGCGTGAAGAAGTAGAACAGATTGGTCATCACCGGAGGGCCAATAATTGAAGTAGCGCTCATTAAACTCGTTAATGCTCCCTGAAGTTCACCCTGCTCGTTAGAAGGTACACTTTTCGTAATCACCGACTGCAGGGCCGGGCCACAGATTCCTCCTAAACAATACGGAACTAGAAAGACAAACATCATCCAACCTTCTGAAGCAAATGCAAACAATAACAATCCTATAGCATACATAGTAAGACCATAATAAATGCTCTTCTGCTCTCCCAGCCTTGGTGTAGTCCATCTGATTAAAAGTCCCTGTACCAAACCAACCAATAAACCTACAACCCCTAATGAGATCCCGACCATTCTTTCTGTCCAGTTGAACTTATACATAGTAAAGAAGCTCCAGTTACTCTGTACGGCATGCCCTGCAATATAGATCAGGATCAATGCGGTAATAAGCCCTGAAATTTCCGGGTGTTTTCCTAAAAACTTGAAAGATCCCACAGGATTAGCGCGCTTCCAGTTAAACTCTCTTCTTTTATCTTTATCCAAACTTTCAGGAAGAATGAAATAACCATAAAGGAAATTAAGGAGGCATAAAGCTGCTGCTGCATAAAAAGGGACTCTTGCACCGTAATGTCCTAAAACACCACCCAGAACTGGCCCTATTATGAAACCCAAACCAAAGGCTGCCCCTATCAATCCAAAGTTTTTTGCTCTGTCTTCGTCCGTGGAAATATCTGCAATATAAGCACTCGCAGTGGTTACACTTGCGCCCGTAATCCCGGCTATAATTCTTCCCAGGAACAGCCACCAGATAGTTGGGGCCAGTGCCAGGAAAATATAATCTATGGCAAACCCGAAAAGCGAAATCAGAATAATAGGTCTACGTCCATATTTGTCACTCAGGTTTCCAACCAGTGGAGAAAAGATAAATTGTGTAAATGCGTAGGCAAATCCCAACCATCCACCATATTTTGCGGCTTCACTGATATCTGCATGAATCAACTCTTCAATTAATTTAGGAACAACAGGAATAATGATTCCCCATCCCGTAATATCAATCAGTAAAGTAATAAATATAAAGCCTATTGCTGCTTTTTTCTTTGAATTTTCCATGATGGTGCAAAATTAATCAAATCTTAAAAATAATGGTTCTAAATTGTATGATATTAAAGAAGTGTAATATTGATTAGCAGAATTATATTAAAAATAGCTCTGTTTTATAGTATTTCCAACACCTTAAAACACAAAAAAAGGCCGCCTCACTTTTGAGACAGCCTCTTTACTAATTTATTGTAGTTTGTATTATTTTGAAGCAAGTACTTCTTTATCGGAAGTCGTTTTTCCGTGTACTTCTTCTTCTTTTCCTTTTTTAAGGAAGTCATAAGCAATTGCCGATGCTATGAAGATTGATGAGTAAGTACCAAATCCAATACCGATTAACATAGCAAACATAAATCCTCTTAGGTTATCACCACCGAAGATGAAGATCGCAAGAATCACCAAAATTGTAGTGAATGAAGTGTTGAATGTTCTACCCAATGTACTTGAAATAGAGTCATCAAACAATCCAGCTAGTGTTAAAGATTTCTTCTCTCTTAAGTATTCTCTAATTCTGTCGAAGATAATAACTGTATCGTTGATTGAATATCCTAATACCGTAAGGATTGCAGCAATGAAATCCTGGTTGATCTCCATGTTGAACGGCATATATTTATGAAGTAATGAATACGTTCCTAAAATGATAACCGCATCGTGGAATAATGCTGCAACAGCCCCTAAGGAGAACTGCCATTTTCTAAATCTGAATAAAATATAGATAAAGATACCAGCTAATGCAGCCACTACTGCAAGGATACCGTGTGTCTGAATATCATCAGCAACAGTAGGTCCTACTTTCTCAGATGAAATGATACCAGCATGATCTTTGTCTGCAGATTTGAAGTCATTTAAAGTAATATTAGAAGGAAGATCTCCTTTTAATCCTTCATATAACTTCTGCTCGATAGTCTGGTCAGCTTTTAAAGATTCATCTTCGATAAGGTAATCTGTAGAGATTTTTAACTGCTTAGCATTTCCGAAAGTTTTAGCTTCTACCGAAGAGTTCTTACCATCTTCAGTTTTGAATAATTTTACTAATTTTTCTTCAACATCGTTAGCATTTACTTCTTTATCAAATCTTACCACGTAGTTTCTACCCCCTGTAAAGTCGATACCATATTTGAATCCGTGAGTTACAATAGAAACAACACAGATTACCGTTAGTACCGCAGAAATGATGTATGCGTATTTTCTCTTTCCGATGAAGTCAATCCAAGTATTTCTGAATAAGTTCTTCGTAGGAGCAGTCCATACAGAAAGGGTTTTACCTTTGTTCAGTCTGCTGAAGATCATTACTCTTGACAATAATACAGAAGTAAACAATGTCATGATAATACCGATCATCAATGTCAATGCGAAACCTTTAATAGGTCCTGTTCCGAAGAAGAACAATACAACTGCAGTTAGTAACGTAGTAGAGTGACCGTCAATAATCGCGCTTAATGCGTGTTTGAAACCGTCTTTATAAGCTTCTAAGATGCTCTTACCGGCAAATAATTCTTCTTTCGTTCTTTCATAGATAATTACGTTCGTATCTACCGCCATAGCCATCGTTAATACGATACCAGCGATACCGGGAAGCGTAAGGGTGAAGTCTCCGGAATCCATAATTCCGAAAATATAGAAAAGGTTAATTACCATCGCAATTACAGCGTAAATCCCTGCACCACCATAATAGAAAATGATGTAAACAATGATAATTAAGAATGCGATTGCAAATGAAATCATACCAGCGTTGATAGACTCTTGTCCTAATGACGGACCTACCTGAGTAGCCTGAACTACTTTAGCACCTGCAGGTAATTTACCAGCACCTAAAACGTCAACCAATTCCTTAGCTTCTTCCTGAGAGAAGTTACCAGAGATTTGAGTTCTACCGTTAGGGATAGCATTTACAACGTTTGGAGCAGTATATACTCTGTTATCAAGCGTTACAGCTACTGGTTTTCCAACGTTTTTCTCCGTTAAAGTTTTCCATTCTTTTGCTCCTTTAGAATCCATCTGCATGTCTACTACTACTCTTCCAAGTTCGTCGTAGCTAATGTTTGCAGTTTCTACTGCACCGTCAACCGGAGCTTTTTGGTTGATGTTACTTCTGATCGCATACAATACTAAATCATCAGGACTTGTAGCTTCAGGTTTGTAACCCCACATGAACTGTGTATATTTAATGTTTGCAGGACGTAAAGCCATTCCTACTTTGCTGTTCAAGATTTTGTTTACAGCAGCTGTATCCGACAATTTTACGTTAGCAACACCATTACTTCTTAATTTGTCAAGCTGTAAAAGGTTCATGAAGTTTACATTCTTTGCAACTCCCATAGAATCTCCTTTTGCAGCAACCATAGTTGTTAATGTCTGGAAATAAGGAGCCACTTCAGTAACCTGCTGTACTTCCCAAAACTGAAGTTTTGCAGAGGTCTGAAGCATTTTCTTTACCTTGTCGATATCCTTCATACCAGGCATTTCTACAGAGATTCTAGCTGTACCAGGTACTCTCTGAACGTTTGGCTGAATCGCTCCAAGCTTATCAATTCTCGTTCTGATTACCTCGAAAGCTGTTCCTACAGAAAGATCAATTCTTCTCTTAACAATACTTTTTACCTGCTCATCAGTAGTATTATACTTGATTTCAGATAAGTTGGTGTTTCCGAAAAGTTCCGGATCAGCAAGCTTTAGGTTTGTTCCTTTCGCTTTGTTAATCGCATCGAACTGTTCAAAGAAGTTGTCGATGTAAGATTTTGTTGAGTTTTTCTGAGCTTCATCAGTCTTATTTAAAGCCTCAATAAGAATAGGATTTGTAGAAAAATTGGTTAAATCATTTACCAAATCTCTCTGGTTGATTTCCAATAGAACGTTGATCCCTCCTTTTAAGTCAAGACCCAATTTCATTTCCTTGTCTTTAGCTTTTGAATAATAAAGCTTCGTATACCCAAGATTAAGAGTATCTTCCTTGATTCGTTTGATCTCTTTCTCGTTTCCTTTCGCAGCTTCGATCTGCGATTCAATTTTGCTGGCGTACCAGGTTGGTAATAGCTCGTTTAAGCAAATCAACCCCAGGACAATAGCAACAATTGTAATAAGTCCTTTTCCTTGCATTTTGTTATAACTACGTTAAATTAAGTCGGCAAATATAATGATTTTCTTGTATTTTATGAATTTTTAACAACAGAAATGGTTTATTTTCAGATATATCAGTATTCTGAGTTCTATTTAAGATTTAACAATTATTTTAGGGTATCTTAGTGAAGTTTACAAAATTTAATTGGTATAAAAATTTCATTCATATTTCAACACCTTAACTATCAAAATATTATGGAAAAATTACTTTTTACCCTAAGTATCTTTTCTTCTTTATTCGTTAATGCTCAAAGCATTAATTTGGAAGAATTTGCCAGTGGACTTACCAGTCCCGTTGAGATTACAAACGCCAATGACAGCCGGTTATTTGTGGTTCAACAGAACGGAATGATAAAAATAATTCAGCCTAATGGGACTATTAACCCAACTAATTTCCTGAATATTTCCTCAAAAATTGTTTTTAATGGAGAAAGAGGTCTTTTAGGACTCGCATTCCATCCGCAATACTCAACCAATGGGTATTTTTTTGTGTATTATAACAACACAGCAGGGAATATTGTACTGGCCAGATATAGTGTTACCCCAACCAATCCAGATGTGGCGGATCCTAATTCTGAAAAAATACTATTAAATATTCCCAAACCATTTGCCAACCACAACGGCGGAAGTATTCATTTTGCACCAGATGGAAAACTCTGGGTGGTAACAGGAGATGGAGGAAGCGGCGGAGACCCTAATAACAATGCGCAAAATAAAAACGTATTATTGGGAAAAATGCTGAGAATAGATGTGAATGCCACAGATCCAACCCCATACAATATTCCATCCGACAATCCTTTTGCAGGCGCGGGCATTGACGGCGCCGATGAAGTATGGGCCTATGGCCTCCGAAATGCATGGAAATTCTCATTTGATCTCGCTACCGGAAACGCCATGATTGCAGATGTAGGCCAGGGAGCTATTGAGGAAATCAATAAAATGCCCCTATCACAAGCAGGCATCAATTACGGATGGCGTTGCTATGAAGGAAATACGGCTTACAACACCGCAGGATGCCCCACTCAGTCTTCCATGACGTTTCCTGTTGCTGTATACGATCATTCCGGCGGAAAATGCTCTATTACCGGCGGCTATGTGTACAGAGGTTCTCTATATCCATCACTTCAGGGGAAATATTTCTTTGCAGACTTTTGTTCTGACCAGATAGGCATCCTGAATACTGACAATTCCATTATATGGACCTCTGCCTACAGTGGAAATGGGTTCTCTACTTTCGGGCAGGACCTTCAAAAAGAACTGTATGTTGCCGCAGTGAATAGCGGAAAAGTTTTCAAAATTACAACAGGATCATTAGGTACCCATGAAAATGATTTCTCAGAAGCCATAAAAATTTACCCAAACCCTGCTTCAAAAGAAATCTTCATCAGTGGAATTAAAGATAAAAAGGTAACGGCAGAGGTCATTAGCGCAGAGGGAAGAAAAGTTTTAGAAAAAGATCACATCATTAATGAAAAAGGAATTGATATTTCCGGAATTGCTCCAGGGGTTTATTTTATCAATCTGAAATCAGGGAATTATAAATCTTACAGCCAGAAAATTGTTATTAAGTAGAAATAGCTTATTTTAAAAACTGGAAGCCACTCAAGCTTTATTACTTTATAGCACAAAGTAAAATACAACTTTAAACAAATAAAAAAGCGATTCAGTGTTGAATCGCTTTTTGTTTTATATCGTCATTGAGAAAATTCTCGTTTCCGGTTTATTTCTCATCATTCTAAGGTCAAAAACCATCGCTACATTTCGGGTGAAAGCTCTACCCGCTTCTGTAATTTTAATTTCTTTACCTGAAATTTCAACCAACCCGTCATTTTCCATTTCCTTCAACATGTCTAATGCATTATCCAATTCAGGGAAAGAATTATCTATAGTAAAAGTGGTTTCAAGCTGACACATCAGATTTAAAATATGTCTTCTTACAATCAGGTCTTCTTCATTCAGAACATGTCCTTTCACAACAGGAATTTTACCTTCTTCTACCATTGTCTGATATTCCTCTACCGTTTTCACATTCTGAGCAAAAGCATACCATGAATCTGAAATCGCAGACATTCCAAGTCCTACCATCAGCTGGGTATTGCTTGAAGTATATCCCATAAAGTTTCTGTGAAGCTTTTTATGGATCAGAGATTGGTATAAATCATCATGTTCTAAAGAGAAGTGATCCATTCCTACCTCAATATATCCCAAATCCTGAAGCAGTTTTTTACCATCTTCATACAAACGGCGTTTTTCCTCTCCACTAGGAAGGTCATTTTCATCAAAACCTCTCTGTCCTACTCCTTTTACCCATGGAACATGTGCATAAGAGTAAAATGCAAGCCTATCCGGCTTCAGCTCCATTGTTTTTCTGATGGTATGTTCCATTGCTTCCCAAGTCTGGTGTGGAAGTCCGAAAACCAAATCGTGGCTGATTCCTCTGTATCCAATTTCCTTAGCCCATTCCGTTACGTTTTTCACGTTCTCAAAAGGCTGAATTCTATTGATGGCTTTCTGTACTTTAGGATCATAATCCTGAACTCCAAAGCTTACTCTTCTGAATCCAAGGTTATATAAAGTCTGAAGGTGTTCCTTCGTGGTATTATTCGGGTGTCCTTCAAATGAGAATTCCGGGTGTTCTGCAATCTCCACCGTTGAAAAGATCCCTTCCAACAAAGTTTTCAGGTTTTCAGGTGAGAAAAATGTAGGAGTACCACCTCCAAGGTGTAATTCTTTCAGTTTTGGCTTTTCATTAAAAAGCTCAAGATAAAGTTTCCATTCCTTTAAAACACTTTCCAGATAAGGAACTTCAACGCTGTGCTGTTTCGTAATACGTTTATGACATGCACAGAACGTACACAATGCCTCGCAGAAAGGCAAATGGATATAAATAGAAATCCCCTCCTCTGCATTGCTTTCGTGAAACGACCTGATTACGCTCTCCTTCCAACTTTCCGGTGAAAATGTAGATTCATCCCAATATGGAACCGTAGGATAAGACGTGTAACGAGGCCCGGGAATATTATACTTATCTATTAAAGAATTCATTTTGAATAAAAAATTTTATAAGGTGAGGAAGTTTAACATTATTAAAATTCCATCCTACAAAATTAACCATTAGTTATGAATTTCTGTCTATGAATTATATTAGGTTATAGTTTAGAATGAGTCTAAATACACTGTTTAAACCTGTTACGGAAATAATGATAAATTCTATCAGTTTTATTTATTTTATTGATCCGAAATCTGATATCCATTAAGAAATACTATCTCTCATTTTTTTTTATTCAGACTTCTTATTTTATTTTCATTACTACAATCCTATCTTTCCCCGCAAACACTGCTCTATTCCCATCAATCCACTGCCCAATATACAATCCTTTTTCACCCGAAATTTTCTTCCACGTCTTTCCAAAATCAGATGAATAACTAATATGCTGATCACCTACTGCAATCATCTCTTTCCCTTTTGAACCCGGTTTAATTTTCACACAGGTCATATATCCCGCATTTTGCCCTGAAGCCTGAATCTGCCAGGTTTCTCCACCATCATGCGTTGTAGCAATATTATTAACATTAGCATCCTGTTTGGTATAATCACCCCCTACTGCAACTCCGAATTGGTCATCATTAAAATCTATGGAATACATTCCCTGAGAAGATTCTCCCTGAATAAAAGGTGTTTTGAAAACTTCCAGTTTTTCACTTTTAAGATTCAGTCTTAGAATTCTTGAAGCTTTCCCTCCTGTAGCAATCCAAAGATTTTTTTTCGTGGAAGAAATATTGGTATTGCTGGCTGCAAAAGCTGCTTCTCCCTCATTCAGCTTTATATTATTTTTAAACATCCCCCATTTGCCATCTTTATAAACGGCTAACTTTAATAACAGATCACTGCCTGAATCACTGAAGGTATAAGCCAACTTGTTGTTCACAAAATGTAAAGCATCATAAAAAGCCGTTTTTGCAGAATCTGTATAAACAATCTGTGATTTCAAATCCTTTTTATCAATTTTAAAAAAGCGGGCCGGGCTTACAATATTGATCGCATAGAATGACGTTTTATCCTGTGCCAGAGTTCTGAATTCAAGTTTTTCATCAGAAAGCTTAATTTGTTTTTGATTCTTGGCATCCTTAAGATCTACAAACCCGAATTTAGACTCCGAACCACTATACCAGACTTTGTTATCATATAACTCAAGAGCTCTGATGCTAATTTTATCATTAAGAATTGTTTCAATACTTTCCACCTGTTGGGAAAATGCAGCCATTCCTACAGAAAGGAATGCAATGGACAAAAACTTTTTCATATATTTTATTATGGCTTATTTGCAACAAAAAAACCGCCGAAGCGGTTTATATTATTATTAATCTTGGTTCTGATATTTTTCAGGATTGTTAAGTTTACTATTTGATTTTCCATAAAGGAAATATACTAAACCTCCTAAGAATAACCATACAGCCGAAAGCTCCAATGCATGAGCACTTAAGTTAAATATCAAATAAATATTGATAAATACTCCCAGTGCTACAACTATTTTGTAAGCAGGAACTTTGAAAGGCCTGATCAAATTAGGTTCTTTTTTTCTCATTACCCAAACGGCAATACAAACCAGTGTAAATGCAAACAAGGTTCCGAAACTTGTCATATCAGCCAGTGTTGAAATAGGGGTAAATGCAGCGATTAATGCTACAACAATTCCCAACAAAATGATTCCTTTGTAAGGTGTTTTTGTTTTTGGATGAAGATCACCGAAGAATTTAGGAATCAATCCGTCTTTTGCCATTCCGATGAAGATTCTTGACTGTCCCATCATCATTACCATTACTACGGAAATTAATCCTACAGTAGCAGCAATTGTTACTACATTACTAGCCCAGTGTTTTCCTGCAATTTCAAAAGCATAGGCTACAGGAGCTTTGATCGCATCAGGATATTTACCTTCCGGATTAAAGTCTGTATAATGCATCATCCCTGTTAATACAAGAGATACACAAATATATAAAGCCGTACACACCAATAATGAAGCGATAATTGCGAAAGGCACATCTTTCTTAGGATTAATAGCCTCCCCAGCCTGTGTAGAAACAGCATCAAAACCAATATAAGCAAAGAAAATAGCTGCTGCTCCGGAAATGATCCCTTTAATACCATAAGCCGAGACCAGATCTCCCTCAGAATTTTTAATCTGAACCTGATCCGGAATAAAAGGCTTCCAGTTTTTAACACCATCTACTGCATTATAAAGATCTGTATTAGAAAAAATAATATATACCCCTGCAATAATTACAAAGATAACGGCAGAAGTTTTCATCAAAACGATCAGGTTGTTAGCTCCTGCTGCTTCTTTAGTTCCTTTTACCAATAACGCGGTAATCAAAAGAACAAGAATAAACGCAGGCAGGTTCATTGAAAAACCGTCTCCTGTATAACTTGCCGGATCTGAGGTAAGATAAGCCGGTAAATGCACCCCAAAAATCTTCAGAAATTTGGTAAAATATCCAGACCAGCTCACGGAGACCGCCATACTGGCCATTGCATATTCCAGAATAAGACACCAGCCCATCGCCCATGCAAAAATTTCTCCTACTGTTCCATACGCATAGGCATATGCTGATCCTTCAACCGGAATAATGGAGGCAAACTCCGCATAGCATAATGCTGCAAAAACGCAGGCAATTCCTGCAATGATAAAGGAGATTGCAAGTGCTGGCCCTGCATGATAATAGGCTCCTGTTCCCGTAAGAACAAAGATTCCACCTCCAATGATAGCACCTACTCCTATTGCTGTTAAACTCCATTTTCCAAGGACTTTTTTCAGCTCACTTTTCTTCATATCTGCCTCATAGGCACTTAGTGGTTTTTTAACCCAAATTTTCGACATGTTTTTTTATTTATTAAGGATTTACGAAAATATAAAAAATTTAGGAACTCCCACGTTTATCGTTAAACTTTCGTCATTTATTTTACATTAAAGTCTTTAAAAACCTGAACAACACATTATTTAATCCATTTCAAAAAGTCCATATTTTTGCTTATTTTTGATCGCATGAATTTATATGATCTTTTCGTAAAACCTTATGAAAGCTACGATTCTTTACAGATTATGCTGGAAGCGTCAGGTGCTATTTTCGGAACTTTGAGCGTATATTTTTCCATTAAGAAAAATATATGGGTGTACCCTACCGGCATTATTTCAACCCTGATCTATGTATATATTCTTTTCAATTTCGGATTACTGGGAGATTGTCTGATTAATGTATACTATACGATAATGAGCGTCTACGGATGGATTTTATGGGCCAAAAACTCAGAAGATCATATACACGTAGATGTTACCTGGGCTACGAAAAAGGAATGGAATTACGCCATCATTCTTTTTATTCTGAGTCTGGGACTCGTCACTCTTATTTATTATTATAAACCTTATATTGATAATCATTTTTCAATGGAGGGAACCAACCTTGGATTATATCATTTGGATTGGGCGAATTGGATGGATGTTTTCACCACTTCAATATTTTTAGTAGGAATGTCGTTTATGGCCAAACAGCGCATTGAGAACTGGATTTTCTGGATTATCGGAGATTTTATTTGCATGCCTATGATGATTTTTAAGGGTCTTGGCATCACTTCGGTTCAATATTTGGTATTTACTATAATGGCTATCCTAGGATACCTTAGTTGGAAAAAAAGTTTTAAAGAAAAAAAAGTACAATAAAGTTATGAAAAATTTATTAAAAATAGCAGTTAGTATCTTTGCTATAAGCACTTTAACATCCTGTCTTGCCTACACAGACGGTTATGGCAGCAACGGTTATGGTGATCCATATTATAACAATGGTTATTACTATGCCCCTTCCGGATATTATGGTAGTGGCGGATATTATGGTAATGACGGCTATTATTATAGAAACAACGTTAATTACTACTATGATAATGGTATTCCTTACTATTATGACACTTATAATAACTCCAGAAGAAAAGTATATGTAGAAAGAAAAACTACAGTTACTTCACAGAGACCGAGTAATGGCTTCCGTAATAATAGTGATTCATATAATAACGGAAGATATAATAACAGAAATTCAAACAATACCAGCAGTGGTGGGTTCAGAAACTCAAACAACGGTTATCAGAACAATCAGGGAAATCAGAATAATCAAAGCAACGGCGGGTTCAGAAATCAGAACAGCACCTTTGAAAACAGAGGAACAAGTTCTGGTGGTTTCAGAAGTTCAGGAAATACTAACACTGGAAGAGTTGAATCATCCTCAAATGGCGGATTCAGAAGTGGCTCAAGCAGCAGCCAAAGTTCAGGTTCTAGCTCCAATTCAAGCTCAGGTTCAGTGAGACAACAGAGCAGCGGCGGCTTTAGATAAAACAATTATAAATAACGATTATAAATAAGAAAACGAACAGTTAACACTGTTCGTTTTTCGTTTTAATATATTAATTTTGTTTCTTTATTTAGACAAAAAACAATATGGAATTTTATAAATATCAGGGAACGGGAAATGATTTTGTAATGGTAGATAACCGTGATCTTCAGTTTCCTAAAGACAAAAAAATCATTGAAAAACTATGTGACAGACGTTTCGGAATAGGTGCCGATGGGCTTATCCTGCTGGAAAACGATCCTGATTATGATTTTAAAATGGTATACTATAATTCTGATGGCGGAGAAAGCACCATGTGTGGAAATGGCGGAAGATGTCTTGTAGCTTTTGCTTTTTTCCTTGATGTTTTTGAAGACAGATGTAAGTTTATTGCCATAGATGGTGAACATGAAGCAGAAATTCACAACGGGATCATTAAACTAAAAATGATTGATGTAGACACCATTTCACATGATGGAAATGATGCAGTTCTAAATACCGGCTCCCCTCATTACGTAAAATATGTAGAAAATATCGCTGATTATGACGTTTATACCCAGGGGCATGCTATCAGAAACTCAGAAAATTATAAAGAAAAAGGGATTAATGTCAACTTTGTAGAAAAAATTTCGGACAATGAGATTTTTGTAAGAACCTATGAACGAGGCGTTGAGGACGAAACTTACAGTTGTGGAACAGGAGTTACGGCTTCTGCTTTAACTTTTCTCCAAAAAGATAATCTAACTTCTGTAAAAGTTAAAACTTTAGGAGGAAATCTTAAGGTATATGCTGAAAAAAGCGGTGATTCTTTCTGCAACATCTGGCTGGAAGGTCCTGCAAAGCAAGTTTTTAAAGGTAAAGTAGATATTCTTTAAAATCAAAAACTTTTAATCAATAATATAGGAATGAAAAAAGCTATTCTCATTATCATTCTGCTTGTTTTTGTAGTAGCAGGATTTTTTGGATTGAGATTTTATAATAAGTATTTTGGAAACAATGTAGAAAAGGACGGTTATGTTTTGATCCCTCATAAGGCAAACTTTAATCAGATCATGGATTCTATTGCTCCATACATCAAAGACCATAAATCTTTTGAAGTGGTAGCCAAAGATAAAGGCCTTGCTTCTAATTTTAAAGCAGGACGCTATCATATCCAAAGTGGGAAAGGAAATACAGACCTTGTTAATATGATTAAAGCTGGTAACCAAACAGCAAATTCATTCAGAATCGGAGATTTTGGAGATATGTACCAGATGATTGGAAAGGTTACCAAAAAGACAGAATTGGATTCTCTTCATTTTGTAAATGATCTGGATATAGTGGCCCAACAAAAAGGATATAAAGACATTGAAGATCTAAAGAAATATTTCTTCATTGATACTTATAACTTTTTCTGGACCGTAAGCCCTAGAGAATTTTTTGCAAAATTCGAAGATCAGTACAATGAGTTCTGGACCAGTGAAAGAAAAAATAAAGAACAGCAATCAGGGCTTTCAAGAGAACAGATTTATGCTCTTGCATCTATTGTATATAAAGAATCGGGAGGAAAGAAGGATGAAATGAAAACCATTGCCGGTTTATATTTAAACCGTTACAGAAAAGGAATGAAACTTCAGTCTGATCCAACTGTAATTTATGCAATCAATAAGCAGACGAACTTTAAAGAATCGATTAAAAGAGTATTATATAAACATCTGTCTACTCCATCTCCATATAATACCTACGCTAATGCAGGAATTCCTCCGGGACCAATTTGTGTAGTGGATAAAAACTCAGTAGATGCAGTTTTAAATGCAGAAAACAATAATTATATATTTATGTGCGCAGATCCTGCAAGATTTGGGTATCATAAGTTTACGGCAAGTGCGGAAGAGCATGCTGTAAATGCAAAAGCTTATCAGGACTGGCTCAATTCAAAAAATATAAAATAAGCTTAGCAGACACCAGTATTTTATAGAAATAAAAAACAATAATTAAATCATAACATTTTGATAGTCAAATAAATATTGAATTTCAAAATGTTAAGGGTTATCCTTTCACGATTTTATACAAAAAAATAACCTATGAAGAATAAGACAGAAATTGTCAATATTTTTACCAGAAAAACACTAGGACTTACTTTAGTACTCTCGGCAGCTGCTATGGCTTTTGCCCAGGAAAAGGCTGATATTTCAGGAATCATTGTCAATAAAAAGAACCAGCCGGTTCCTTATGCCTCTGTAGCCTTTAGCAACAAGGCCAACAAATCATTAAGCGATGCTGTATTGACGGATGAAAAAGGACAATATAAATTACAGCTTACTCCCGGAAGTTATGATATTACTGTAGAAGCTATTGATTACAAAAAAAGTGTTGTCAGCAAAAATATTGCAGCAGCAGGTAATATCGGGGCGCTATCTATTGAGGCAGAGGCTACCTCTACTATTGACGGCAAAACCAATGAAATACAGGGTGTTGTTATCACAGCTTCAGCAACCAAAGCCTATAAAGTAGAACTTGACAAAAAGACTTATGATCCTTCACAGGATATTGTGAGCAAAGGAGGAAGCCTGCAGGATGTTTTAACCAATGTGCCATCGGTTACTGTAGATACGGATGGAACTGTTTCTATGAGAGGAAGTTCTAACGTAAAATTCCTAATCAACGGTAAGCCTTCTTCCCTATTGGGTATTGATGATGGAGCAAATGCTTTACAGAGTATTCCAGCAGATCAAATCGAGAGAATTGAAGTTATTACCAACCCTTCTTCAAAGTTTGAAGCAAGTGGTACTTCTGGTATTTTAAATATTATTCTTAAAAAAAGCAAAAAAGTAGGATTTAACGGGAGTGTGGTTGGAAGTCTTGGATATTTCCCAAGAACATCCCTGAATGCCAATTTAAGCTGGAGAAAAAATAACTGGACCTGGTTTGTAAATGGCGGCGGCGGCTATACGGAAAATAAAACCAAAAGTAATACTGAAACCACCTATCATAATATTAAATTCCCGAAAGTAGACCCTATTCCTACCACTCAGGCAGAAATAGATAAAATCCCTACTGTTCCCGTTCATCAACTTCAAAACTCTACCAGCAAAACCTATAATAAAAACTATAATGCAAGTGCCGGTTTTGTATATGATATTTCTGAAAAAACCTCTATTAATCTAACAGGATTGGTAAGGACTTTTGAAGGTGACGGAAATGATCTGGTAAATACTTATGACTCTTTTTACAAATACACAAAAGACACCTCAGATCCATGGAAACTTATGAATCCTTACACTTTGAGAGATTCTAAAAGTATCTTTAATAACCTTGCTTTCCAGGGGGATGTAGGGTTGGACCATAAATTTGACGATAAAGGTCAAAACTTATCTGTATCATTAAGTTTACAGAGAAACAGAAGTAATAATAATGCAGACATTCAGGAAAGTGTAGACCATATTCTTTCTGTACAGGATATTACCAGAAGACATTCTGTAAGCAAAACCATAATAGGAAAAGCAGATTATGAATTACCGATAGGCGAAAACTCTAAGCTTGAGGCCGGTTACAGATTGGATATCAATAACAATACATATAATAACTTTGTAAGCACCACATCAAACAACCCACTGATTGCAGATTACAATAACAATACAGACTACAAGGAAATGTTCAATGCCTTCTATTTACAGTTTAGAAGTAAGATTGGAAACTTTGGTTATCAGGTAGGATTAAGAGATGAGATTTCCAATGTTAAGATTAATTATATCAGCCAGAATCCTACGAAAGCTCCATTAGATAAACCTAAGAATTACAATAATTTATTCCCAAGTGTATTCTTAAGTTATGACATCGCTAAGAATAACCAGATCTTAGTTAATTATTCCCGAAGAATAGACAGACCTAGATCATTCTTTATGGTTCCTTTCTCGAATTATACCAATAATCAAAATATTTTCGAGGGAAATATTGATTTAAACCCGTCGTATGTAGATTCATACGAAGTAGGTTATAACCTTAC
The DNA here is from genome assembly GCF_000829375.1 of Chryseobacterium sp. StRB126. Classification (NCBI taxonomy): domain Bacteria; kingdom Pseudomonadati; phylum Bacteroidota; class Flavobacteriia; order Flavobacteriales; family Weeksellaceae; genus Chryseobacterium; species Chryseobacterium sp. StRB126. The sequence goes on along the minus strand of NZ_AP014624.1, from coordinate 2,122,055 downwards.
AAAAAAGAAGTTTACCCTGAATCCTACCTTCTATTACAGACATGCCACAGAAGATACAAAAATGCTAGTCTACAGACCGGATGAAAGAGAAACTGTCTTCTACACTAAACCGGAAAACCTGGGCAATGACGATCGTATTGGTTTGGACTTAAATTTCACTTATGATCCTTTTGCATGGTTCAAAATTATGGGTAGTGCGGATATCTTCAGATACAAAACAACAGGAATCACTTCTTATGCTACAATAGATAAAGATGGATTGAACCAGATAAGAACATTAAACTTTACAGGAAGTGGTTTCTCTACCCGATTACGTCTTAATACTACATTCAGACTGGATAAGACATTAAGTGTACAGTTACAAGGTTTCTACAGAGGTGGACAGAAAACAGAAAACCAGGATAGAAAAGATATGTATGCTGTAAACTTCGGAGCATCCAAAACCATTTGGAAAGGAGATGGAACTATTACATTCAACATTCAGGATATCTTTAATACAAGAGGTATGGAAGTGTTTAATTACGCCAGCGATTATACCCGCAGTAGCTTCATGCAATGGCAGCCAAGACAGTTTTCTCTCTCTTTAACTTACAGATTCAAACAGGGTGAAAAGATAGAACAGCCGAAAAGAAATTTCGGGTTTTTTGTTTTTATTTTACAGACTCTACTCTGCTCTCTTTTTCTTTTTCAGCTTCGTAGATTCTTTTTCTTAAGTCGCTGGTGGAAAATCTGTGGTCTCTTTTGTTGTAAAAGATCTCAATCCCTTTTTCCTCACAGTATTGTTTACCTGTAAAATCTCTGTCTATATAATCATCACCAATGATTCTTATATCAATTACAAAAGATTTTAAGATATCCAGCAAATCTTCTTCCGTGTAATAAGGTACAATTTCATCCACAGCATTTACTGCTTTTAACTGAATATAACGTTCAACAATCGTCTGGCTGGGTTTGTTTTTATTTGGACGGTCGTGGGATGGATCAATCTGTAATCCTACAATCAGATAGTCACATACTGTTTTAGCTTCTTCAAGCATTTTGATATGTCCTGCATGTAATAAATCAAACGAGGAAAATGTAATCCCTATTCTTTGTGTCTTCATATTAATGATAAAATTAAAACTTCGCTGAAATAAAGGTTCTTTTAAACGGATAAAAGACCGGTGATTCAGGGAAGATGTTTTGTAATTGTTGTTTATAATCGTTTTTAAATTCTTCTTTCATTTCATCAGGAAGCTTTTCTATATAAGGAAGCATCGCTGTTCCGGAAGCCCAAGTAAATACTGCTTCTGCATTTTCAAGAACATGCGGGAACACTTTCTCAAATACTGTAATTTCTTTCCCATTATTCTCAAATAATATCTGAGCGTAGTCTTCAATTGCTAAAACCGTATACTCTCTTTCCCATCCATTATAGGCACTTTTATAAGGCTCTGTACCCGCAACTTTTCTGAGGAGCTGATGAACCACATATTCATGATTAGAAGGAATCTGCACCGCTAATTGTCCCCCTTCCTTAATTTTACTTATAATTCTTGGAAAAAGCTCTTTATGATGACTGCACCATTGGATCGCTGCATTGGAAATAATCAAATCAAAAGTATCTCCCAAATGAAGCTGCTCTTCAATGCTCCTTTTTTCAAAAGTCAATCTGCTTGTTTTAAACTGGGCTGCTTTCTCAAGCATTTCTCCAGAAGAATCTATTCCTAAAACCTTAGAATCTTCTAAATAATCTAAAAGTTTCGAAGTAAGTTCTCCCGTTCCACATCCTAAATCGATAACAGATATTCCCGTTCTTGATGCTACAAGCTTTAACAGGTCAAAGAAAGGAGTTGAACGCTCTTCTTTAAATTGGTCATATACTTCAGGATTCCAAGCCATATAATTGAATTTATGAGTTTAGTTTCTCGAGTTGAGATATTTTTGCCACTCCCAAACAGTCTTTAAAGACTCTTCCAAAGATGTGCCAGACTTCCAACCAAGCTCTCTTTCTGCTTTGGAAGGATCTGCATAAGCAATTGTAATATCACCTTCTCTCCTATCACAGATCTGATAAGAAACCTCTACGTTATTAGCTTTTTCAAATGCCTTCACCACTTCCAAAACGGATGATCCTTTTCCTGTTCCCAAATTATAAGTATCAATCACTGCTTCACCCGATTGGTCTTCTATTAGTTTTTTCAAGGCTGCTACGTGAGCTTTAGCCAGGTCTACAACATAGATATAATCACGAACAGCTGTTCCGTCTTCTGTTGGATAATCATCTCCCCAAACGCTTAATTTTTCGCGAACTCCTGCAGCAGTCTGCATTACGTAAGGAACAAGGTTATTAGGGATTCCTATTGGCAGCTCTCCAAGTTTTGCAGATGGATGCGCTCCAATGGGATTAAAGTATCTTAATAAGGATATTTTACGCTTGTATGCCTTAGCAAAATCAATAAGGATTTCCTCTCCCATTTGCTTAGTCTTCCCATAAACGCTTTCAGGCATTTTTAATGGTGTATTTTCATCAATTGGCATCACATCAGCCTGTCCGTAAACAGTACATGATGAACTGAAAATAAAGTTTGAGATTTCTCTTTCTTTAAACTCCTGTAAGATATTAATAAGAGAGAATAAATTATTTTCGTAATAATCTATAGGTTTTACCTGACTCTCTCCTACAGCTTTAAAAGCTGCAAAATTAATACATCCTTCAATGGTATGAGCATCAAAAACCTGATTCAGAAGTTCTTTACGCTTCAAATCAAAAGGATAAAAAACCGGCTTCTTACCCGTAATTTCCTCAATATTATTTAAAATAAATCTCTCCGAATGGGACAGATCGTCTACAATAACAACTTCAAAGCCATTATTAAGCAGTTCTACAACGGTATGAGAACCAATATATCCAAGTCCTCCTGTAACAAGTATTGCCATTTTTATTTTTTAATCTTTATATTTTCCAATCTCATCCATTTCCAGAAACTGTATTTTTTTATTTTTAAAAACATTAGTTATCAAAATAAAAACTGAGATGGTAGAAAATGTGAAAAATAATTTTAAACTATCACCTTCTTCAAACGTTTTTTTGACCAGAATGTTTATGTATCCTGAAACAAAAAATAATAAAATTAAAATATAGTTTATATTTAAATATAGAATCGCTTTTGTGCTTTTAAATAAAAGTAATATTAAGCTTAAAAATGTACTTATACAGATTGATGCTGCAGAAATAAAAATAAAACTCTCTACTGAAAATTTCTGTTCAATACTGAATTTTATAAATGAATCATAAGTACCATAGCCAAATAAAAAAAGTAAAAACAATTCGAACAGAAATACCACTATTCCAACTATTCTATATTTAAATATTCTATTTTTCATTCATTACCCCATAAACTCAAGTACAGCGTCTGTAATATACTTCAACTGTTCTTCGTCTAATTCCGTATGCATTGGTAAAGAGATCACCTGATCCAAAAGCTTATCTGTATTCACAAAATCAGCTGCATTACTCTCCTGGAAATACGCTTTTTGCTTTCTTAAGGCTACCGGATAGTAGATCATTGCAGGAATTTCCTTTTCTGTAAGGAATTTCTGAAGTTCATTTCTCTTACCATTCAGAATTCTCAGTGTATACTGGTGGAATACGTGAGTAGAACTCTCTGATCTTTTTGGAGTTAAAATATTTTCATGTCCAGCGAATGCTTCATCATAATAATCAGCGGCTTTTCTTCTCGCTTCGTTGTATGAGTCCAGGTGTGGTAATTTTTTTCTTAAAACTGCTGCCTGAATACTGTCCAGACGAGAGTTTACCCCAACCTCATCATGGTAATATCTTTCGTACATTCCATGGTTTACAATTCCCCTTAAACGGTGTGCCAGCTCATCATTGTTGGTAAAAATAGCACCTCCATCTCCATAACATCCAAGGTTTTTAGAAGGGAAGAAAGAAGTTGTACCTACAGTTGCCATTGTTCCGGCATATTTTGATGTCCCGTCAGAGAATGTATATTCTGCACCAATTGCCTGTGCATTGTCTTCAATTACGTATAAATTGTGCTCTTCCGCAATTTTAAGGATTTCTTCCATATTTGCACACTGTCCGAATATATGTACAGGAATAATAGCCTTTGTTTTTGGTGTAATGGCCTTTCTTAAAGCTTCTGTAGAAATAGTAAATGTATCATAGTCAACATCTACCAAAACAGATTTTAATTTAAGCAGATGAATCACCTCTACTGTTGCAGCAAAGGTAAAATCAGCAGTAATGATTTCGTCTCCCTCCTTCAGATCCAGTGCCATAAGAGCAATCTGTAATGCATCAGTTCCATTAGCACATGGAATAACATGTTTTACATCTAAATAAGACTCCAATTCATTCTGGAAAGACTTTACTTCAGGACCGTTAATAAAAGCTGCGGAATCCATTACATTTAAAACTGCATTGTCTACATCATTCTTTATTTTGTAATACTGACTTTGCAAGTCAACCATCTGAATTTTTTTCATAAATAAATTATTTCTGTAAAAATAAGGATTTTAAAATCCTACCAAAAATTTTATTGATTTTGTTTTTATCTTTATACAAAAATTTATATGAAAAAAATTTTACTGTTTTGTTTCCTAACAGGTTACTCTTATACCTTTGCGCAAACTCAGCTTGTTTTTGTATTTTTTAAAGACAAGCCCAATAAAGCTGCATTTTATGCTAATCCTCTTTCTGAGCTTAGTCAAAAATCACTTGACAGACGTACAACCTTAGGCATATCGCTTAATGACCAGGATGCTCCTATAGAACAATCTTATATACAAAATCTTCAGAATCTGGGATTTACTGTCACTGATTATTCTAAGTGGCTTAATGGAGCCGCCGTAAATGCAACCCCTGCTCAAATCACTCTCTTGCAAACACAGCCTTTTGTTTTGTCTGTAGAAAGTTTTGCGCGTAACGGAGCTCCTACTGTACAGCCAGCACCTGTCAATAAATGGAAAATGCCAACACATACTCAAAAGATTCTTACCACTTTTGAATACGGTACTGGTACAGCACAGATAGACCAAAGCAATATAAGACCTCTTCATCTGGCAGGTTATACCGGGAATGGAGTTTCTATAGCTGTTATTGACACCGGATTTCCTACAGTAAATACCGGAGATGCTTTTTTAAGATTACGAAACAATAACAAAATAAAAGGGGGTTATGACTTTGTCACTAAGTCTACTGACATTTACAACCCTTCTCTGAATGCCCATGGAACAACCGTTTTAGGTGTTATAGGCGGCTATCTCGAAAATGTATTTGTAGGTTCAGCTCCTGATGCTGATTTTTATCTGTACCGTAGTGAAAACACAACGGCTGAAGTTCCGGAAGAAGAACTCTATTGGATTGAAGCAGCTGAAGAAGCAGACAGAAAAGGTGTTGAAGTTATTACCACATCACTTGGATACAATGTTTTTGATAATCCGCAATACAGTTACACCTATGCTGATATGAACGGAAGTACCTCTTTTATTGCAAGAGGAGCAGGAATTGCTGCAGAAAAAGGAATTTTTGTTCTTGCTGCCGCAGGAAATTCAGGAACTGGTTCTTGGCATTATCTTTTGACACCTGCAGACAATGCTAAAGTGTTTACGATTGGTGCGGTAGACTCTTCAGGGAATTCTTCTGCTTTTTCATCTTACGGACCTAACTCCCTTGGAGTTGTTAAACCAGACGGAAGTACCCGAGGGACTGCGACCGCAACAGTTTTAGGGAATACCACCTATTCAACGAATGGAACTTCCCTTGCTACTCCCATAGCTGCTGGTGGAGTTGCCTGTCTTCTTCAGGCATTTCCTATTATGAACAGAGACCAGCTTAAATCCAAACTAAGACAAACAGCTTCATTATATCCTAACCATACAGATCAGATGGGATATGGCATTCTTAATTTCGGAAGCCTATATAACAGTGTATTAAACACTTCGGAAATTGTTAAAAAAGAAAAATTCGCTTTGTTCCCAAACCCTGTAAAAAATATCCTGAATATTACTTCAGAAAACGAGATCAACTCACTGGAACTTTATGATAATCTGGGAAGACTGATAAGAAAAGCAGATCATGAGAAGTCTGTAAAAGTTGATGATTTTGCAAAAGGAGTTTATTACCTTAAAATCCTCTCAAAAGATAAGGTTTACTATGAAAAGTTCATTAAAGAATAAAAAATAGCAGCCTCACTTGAGGCTGCCATTTTTTATTCAAGTTATATGAGTTTATTTCTTTTAAGCAGAATTTCGGCTTGCATTAATATTTCCAAACAATGATCTTGTCACTAATTTTTCATAGGCTTCTTTATTTCCTTCTCCTTTTTGGATTTTCATCAGTGCATATTGCTGAATACTTAGCAATGGTAGAACAATCTTCTCACGGATTTTCACAGATTTTCTGGATAACGGATCTTCTTCCTGAAGCATTTTGAACCCGGTAAGTTCCAGCATGATATCTCTTGAAAGTTCATATTCACTGAAAAGAATATTCCAGAAGGCTCCAAATTTAGGGTTCTTTTTAATGTAGTAAGTCAACGGGAAATAAGACTTGTTCATACTCATCATGGAGTTCAAGACCAATGTTTTAAAGAAATCTGATCCTTTATACAATTCTCTTACTTCTTCAAATCTTCCCTGCTCCTTCATCTGCTGCATAGCGTAGCCAAACCCAAAAAATCCGGGAACGTTCTGCTTCAATTGTGACCAGGAACCTACAAAAGGGATCGCTCTCAGATCTTCAAACTTCAGTTCATTTCCGTTTCCTCTTTTGGACGGACGGCTTCCGATATTGGTTTTCCCATAGTATTCCAGGGTACTCATCTCCTGCAGATAAGGCACAAACATTGGATGCGCCTTCAGATCCGAGTATTTCTGATAACTGATATTCGCCAGTTCAATAATCAAAGCTCTTTCTTTTTCCGTAAGGTCTTTTTTAGCATTTTTGAATACATCATTTTCTACTCCGGCAGTCAAAAGTTGTTCAAAATTATACATTGCCTGCTCCTTATTTCCAAAAATACTGGTAATCGTCTGCCCTTGGATCGTTAGTTCAATTTTATTGTTAGCAATTGTTTTTCCCTGAGAAGCATAGAAATCATGGGTTTTCCCGCCACCTCTTGCCGGAGGTCCGCCTCTACCGTCGAAAAATACAACTTTGATATTATTCTGTTCTGAAAGTTTTGTCAGGACTTCTTTAGCCTTATAAATTTCCCAGTTGGCTTTTAAATAACCACCATCCTTGGTTCCATCAGAAAATCCCAACATAATGGTCTGCTGGTTCCCTCTTCTTTCAAGATGTTTTTTATAAACAGGGTTCTGGTATAACTCATTCATCACATGTTCAGCATTATCAAGCCCTTCCATGGTTTCAAAAAGCGGTACAATATCCATGTTGATATCTTCATTCTTATATCCGCAAATCTTAAAGAAAGCATAAACATTCATTACATCTTTCACCGCATCAGAATTGGAGATAATATAACGGTTCATTCCTCTCAGTCCGTTCAAATTCTGAATTTCAGAGACCTGAGATACAGTTAATAAAGTATCCTTTACAATATCTTCAAAATCATTTGCATTTACAGGACCTGAAACCTGAATCAGTTTATTGAATTTCTCTTCATAATCCACTTCTTCATTGCCATATACTTTTACAAAAACCTCATCAATTACTTTTTGGTGAATTCTGCTGTCCTGGCGGATATCCAATGTCGCAAAATGAGTTCCGAAAATCTTCACACGATCCCTGAAATTAACCAAAAGATCTAAAAACAGGGCATTGTGCTCATTCACTAATATTTTTTCAGCCTCATCGGTTCTCTTTAACATATCTTCTGCAGTAATGGTTTTACCATCAAAAATAGCGGCATACAATTCCTCACTCAACACTGTCAATACTTCTGAAACGCCTCTGAAGCTTAATCTTCTTCTGATGAATTTCAAGTGACTGTAATAAGATTTCAGAATGGCTGAACGAAGTTCTTCCGCTACTCTTTTGGTAACATCTGCCGTCACAAAAGGGTTTCCGTCGCGGTCCCCGCCCGGCCAGAAGCCAAGTTGAATAAGATCTTCATGCAGATGAAAGTGTCCGTTTCCAAAAGTTTTTTTAATCTTGGTAAATAACTCACCGATCGTATCGTAATATACATATCTCAGGTAGGAAATAATGCTCAACGCCTCATCAATAGGGGTTGGTTTTTCTTTGTTCACAAAAGGCGTTTTTCCTAATTGCTGTAAAAGGGTATCAATCTGAGTAACGGAATCACTGGTAATGGCTCCTCTAAGATCCTGGATGATTCTCTGTACTGAACTTGGATAAAACTGAGTGGGGTGTGCGGTAAACACTACCTTCACACTGAAATCCTTTAGCTTTTCCCGTACTTTTTCAATTTTATGATCCTGGAAAGAACGTTCAAAGAGATTAGTAACGGTTCCACCATCACTTTCAGAATGCAGGTTCGGAAACGCTGCATCTTCGATACTATCAAATAAAACCACCTGTCTTTCTATATACTGGATAATCTTAAAAAGCAGTTCAAGTTTCTGCTCTTCGGTCTGTAGATCGGTATGGTTTTTAAAGAATTCTTCAACAATTTCTTCGGGTGTTTTGCCGCCTTCGTATCCGATTCTGCTTTCCTCATAAAGAAAAGGAAGCAGCATCCCAATATTAGTCATTTTATCATAGGGCAGGCTCATAAATAATGAATTGTAGATCTGGAATTTGTTCTCCACGATCTGCCTGAATTTTTCTGCGCGTTGGTCGTGTCTCATAATAACAAATGTAAGTGATTTTGGAATTAGTTGAATTGATAAATGACAAAAAATAAAAACTTTATTGTAACCTGAAAAATAAAAATAATAAGGGGAATTACATCCTGTTTTAACATAAAAAGTTAGGCGCTCCATACATCATCCATATTGATCTCTTCAATTAAACATTTCGTAACTTTGCTCTTTGATTTCTTCTTGAATACAGGATTACATTAAAATTTTCGAATATGGGTTACATCAGAGAATATTATGAGCAAATTGTTAAGCTACAGGAATCTGAGTGGAAGTTTATCGCAGGGTATTTTCATAGAAAGGTGTATGCTAAAAACGAAATTATTACCCAGCAGGGCGATACGGAAAATCACCTGTCCTTTATAGAATCCGGACTGGTAAGATTTTATATTCCTGATGATGAACATGGCTATACTTTCAGCTTCAGCTTTGAAAAAGAATTTACCTGTGCCTATGATTCTTTTCTTACCCAAACTCCATCTGAATATGAGATGCAGGCATTAACTGAGACTGTAGTATGGCAAATCTCATATAACGACTTACAGAAAATTTACAGCCAGACGAATGTAGGAAATCATTTGGGCCGTTTTGCTTCTGAAAAATTGTTCCTATCCAAAAGTAAAAGAGAACTTTCTTTATTGAAACTTACCGCCAAAGAACGTTATTTAAAACTATTTACAGAGCAACCTGAGCTCTTACAACGTGTTCCCTTAAAATACATTGCTTCCTATATCGGAATTACTCCACAGGCTTTAAGCAGAATCCGCAGACAGATTAATTAACATAGGTTCATTGTATATCTTTACTCTTCTGCTGAACTTTGCAGAAAAATATTTCAATGAATTTACCTATTGTAGCCTATGGAAACCGCATTTTAAAACAGAAATGCATACAGATTAATGAAAACAGTCATGAAATCCAGGACCTCATTACCAATATGTGGGAAACCATGGAAAATTCCAACGGTTGTGGTCTCTCCTCTTCTCAAATCAATAAACCTTTGCAGCTATTTATTGTTGACAGCCAGATCGCCTTTGAAAATTTTGATACTGAAGATCAGCTTCTTTATTTTGAAAAGAATGATAAAGGGATCAGAGAAACCTTTATTAATGCTAAGATTATTGATTCTTCTGGGGAAACCTGGGAAGATTATGAAGGCTGCCTAAGCATTCCCGGTCTGTCTCAAAAGGTGAAAAGACCATGGGGAATTACCATTGAATATCTTGATCAAAATTTCATTAAATATACCAAAACCTTCACCGGATTAACAGCAAGAATCATCCAGCATGAATACGACCATACACAGGGTATTTTATATATTGATCATTTGAAACCGCTCACAAAAAAAATGATAGAATCGAAACTGAAGAAAATTGTCCATGGAAATATTCAGACAGGATATCCTATGCAGTTTTTATAATATTTCCTTAACATTAAGAAACGTAAGTAATTTTTGTAAATTTGCTCTGAAAACACCTTTCTTTATGAAAATTATCATCACACTATCCCTGATCGTTTCCAATCTGCTTTCTGCACAGGTCAAGGTTCCTGATGATTATAAAAAGATCCCGGATATTCTGGGTACTACCGACTATCTTTATCCATTCGTCATTCCCAATAAAGAATATGCCTATTGGAGAGTACTTACTAACGATCCTGATCCTGATAAAGCTGTGATCTATGAAAGTCAGGCTCCACTTTTTATGACCATTAATGAGCCGGTTCCGGAAAAAGGATTTTTTCAGAAATGCATTGAAAATAATTGCTTTTCCTATATTTTAGCGTGTAAAAAAGAAAGACCTGTTTATTTTTCCAATGAACAGCAATTAAGAGACTTCATCGAAACGGTTGATAATCTTCCAGAAGCTATTTTATTAGCTAAAACGTATGGCTACTCTATTGATACCCAAAATCGTTTTACAGGTTCTTATAAAATTGAAGACCATACTATTTCCTTATATGCTTTACAGGCTAAAGGCTGCCCTGTGACTAAAGAATCGTTTTTAATTAAAATCAATAGAAAAACTGGCAAACTGCAAGTTAAGAGTAATGGTATTTACTCAAAAAGTGAGGATTGCACAACTTTATAGTATTTGAAATACACAAGGCTATAAAATATTACTAAGATATCCATTATTTTTTGCCACGAATGCCAGTTTATTAGGCATTCGTGGCAATAGAAAAGAATACTTAATGGTAAACAATTTATCTTAGATAAAAGTTTTGTAGCTTGACTCTTTCCCAGCATCAGATGTTAATCGCTCCTTGTCCGGATGCCATCAGATAAGCCTCTTTCAGCGTCTCTGAATAAGTAGGATGCGCATAGGAAATACGGAACATATCTTCTGCTGTCACCTCATATTCCTGTGCAATAACTCCCTGTGCAATCAGATCTGCGGCCCTTGCTCCGATGATATGTACTCCCAGGACTTCACCATATTTCAGATCAACTAAAACTTTAGCAAACCCATCCGTATCCATGGAAGCTCTGGCCCTTGCACTGGCTGAAAACGGAAATTTGCCCACATTGTAAGCTATATTATTCTTTTTGAGATATTCTTCAGTATATCCAACGGATGCTACTTCGGGCCAGGTATATACGACAGACGGAATGCGATCATAATGGATATCGTGTTTCTGCCCATTGATGGTTTCCGCTACCAAAACGCCTTCTTCTTCCGCTTTATGGGCAAGCATTGCTCCACCAATTACATCACCAATAGCATAAATATTTGAAACAGATGTCCGGTTGTTTTCATCAACTTGAATAAACCCACGGTTATCTAATTGTACATTTGTATTTTCTAACCCCAATCCTTTTACATAAGGACTTCTTCCTACTGCGACCAGGATATAATCAGCTTCCAATTCATTTTCTGTTCCATTTTTATCTTTAAAAAAGACTTTAGCTCCAGCATCTGAACTTTCCGTTTTATACACTGATTGCCCTAAACGGATATCAACTCCTTCCCTTTTTAGAATTTTCTGAAGATTTTTTCCTAATTCATGATCCATAGCCGCAATAAGATGGTCTGCATATTCAAGAATGATGACCTGAGTTCCGATACGGTTAAAAATGGAGGCCATTTCTACTCCAATTACACCGTCGCCAATGATAATCATAGATTTCGGTTTTTCTTTCAGAGTTAAGGCTTCTGTAGAAGTAATGATTCTCTTTTTATTGATTTCCACTCCCGGAATGGTGGATGGTTTTGAGCCTGTTGCAATGACATAATTTTTGGCGGTAATTTCTTTAGATTCTGCTTCATGAACCACTTTAATAGAGGAATTATTGATGAAACTTGCAGTCCCTTTCAGACGGGTAATATTATTTTTATTCATTAAGAAATCAAGTCCGCTGGTGTTCTTAGCAACTACTTCAGATTTTCTTTTATACATCTGGGTAAAATCAAGTTCTATCTTATCAAGCTTAATTCCATGTTCTTTAAATTTATCCTGAGCTTCTGCATAATGATGCGTGCTGTCCAGCAAAGCTTTTGTTGGGATACAGCCTACATTGGTACAGGTTCCGCCCAATGTGTCATATTTTTCAATAATTACTGTTTTATAGCCTAATTGGGCACTTCTTATAGCGGCAACATATCCTCCGGGTCCTGAGCCAATTACGGCAATGTCATAGTTTTCCATTTGATTTATTAATTATTTATGATTAAATTTACTTGCAAAATAAAAGCAAAATTAAAACAAACGCTTTCATTCTGCAAGTAATATTTTTTAAATTAAAAAAATGAGTAAAAAAAGGTCAGACTGTCCTATTAGCTGTTCTCTTGAAATATGGGGCGATAAATGGTCATTATTAATCATCCGTGATCTGATGCTTAAAAAGCAATGTACTTATGGTGATCTTCAGAAGGCTGATGAAAAAATTGCGTCCAATATTCTGGCAACAAGACTTCAGAATCTACTGGAAAATGGAATTATTGATAAAAAGAACCATCCTGAAAATAAATTAAAGATCTTATACCACCTTACAGAAAAAGGAATTGATTTAGTTCCAATTATTGTTGAAATCAATCTATGGGGTGACAAATATCTAACGATTCCTGAAGAGAGAAAGAGACTGCTGGAAGATATTAAAAAAGATAAAGAAAGCTTTATTAAAAGAGCCAAAAGTTATCTTTCCTGTGAGTCTCCATAAAGACAGTCAATCAATTATCCATGGAGACAGATTGGGAAATCAGCTTTTGATTGCTTTTATGAAATTCTGTGATAGCAATTTTAAACTTTCATTAACTTAATTTTCCTTTTTCATTCCGTAAATTTGGGTTAAAATAAATTTAGAACAATGCTTAATTTCGAGTTTAAAAATCCAACCAAAATACTTTTCGGAAAGGGAGAAATCGCTAAAATTTCCAAGGAAATTCCTCAAAACGCCAAAATATTAATGATCTACGGTGGTGGAAGTATTAAAAATAATGGTGTTTATGATCAGGTAAAAGAAGCTTTAAAAGATCATGAACTCTATGAATTCGGTGGAGTTCCTGCCAATCCTGAATATGAGGTTCTCATTAACGCCATTAGTTTTATTAAGGAAAATAACATCAATTATCTTCTTGCCGTAGGTGGTGGGTCTGTGATTGACGGAACTAAGTTTATCTCTGCAGCGGCCAACTATAATGGGGAACCTTGGGATATTCTGAGAAACCAGGTGAGAACTTTTGAAGGAGAAGGAATGCCATTTGGGAGTATTCTGACGCTTCCGGCAACCGGTTCGGAAATGAACTCAGGATATGTGATTTCCAGAAGAGAAACCAATGAAAAATTGTCTTCCGGAGGTCCGGGACTTTTCCCTCAATTCTCTGTGCTAGATCCTGAAGTTATCAGATCTATTCCTAAAAATCAAATTGTCAACGGAATTACAGATGCTTACACTCATGTACTGGAACAATATATGACGGCTCCTTCTTCTGCTGATCTTCAGGAAAGAATTGCAGAAAGCATTCTGATCAGCCTTCAGGAAACAGCACCAAAAGTATTGGCTGATGATTTCAACTATGATGCTGCCGGAAACTTTATGTGGTGTTGTACGATGGCTTTAAACGGACTGATCCAAAAAGGAGTTATTACTGACTGGGCTGTACATGCTATGGGCCATGAATTAACCGCTTACTTCGGTATTGACCATGCAAGAACACTAGCCATCATTGCTCCTTCTCACTACCGTTATAACTTTGAAGATAAAAAAGGGAAGCTGGCTCAGTATGCGGAAAGAGTTTGGGGAATTAAAGAAGGAAGTATTGAAGAAAAAGCGGAGCTGGGAATTAAAAAACTTGAAGAATTCTTCCACAGCCTGCATATCAAAACCAAACTTTCTGAATATACGGAAGACTATAATGGTACAGCTGAAAGAGTGGAGAAAGCCTTTACAGACAGAAACTGGCTGGGACTTGGTGAGTATAAAAAACTAACTCCTCAGGATGCTTCCAAGATTGTAGAGATGAGCTACTAGATAATTCAAAGTTTAAGGTTTAGAGCTTTTACTTTAAGTTTTGGCTAAAGCCAATGGAATTATGATTTATTTGTTTGGGCGGGCTAAAGCCCGCCCCTATTGATGTTGATATCCGCATGGATATATACACGGATAATAGTTGTTTAACGACAAGATCTTTTATCTTTTATCTTTTATCTTTTATCTTTTATCTTTTATCTTTTATCTTTTATCTTTTATCTTTTATCATAAGACAAATATTCCTTTTTAGATTCATATCCATTTAAAATCTCAAACGGACTTTTAAAAATTGACTTATTTGTAAACATTCGTTTAAAAAAAGATCATTTCATCACATATATTTCAAATTTATTTATATTTTAGCATATTCTTAAATTTGTGAAAATGAAAAAACAGCTACTTTTATTTGCCTTTTCAGCTCTGGCGCTTACTTCTTGTAATGATGATAACCTTACCGCCTATGAAATGGATATTATGAAAGGGGATTGGAAAGAAGTAAAGACAGAAATTATTTCAGGAAAAGATAATAAAACTGTGCTTGAAACTACAACTCCGGAAGGATGTACTGCGAAAAATACACTTTTCTTCAGAACAGATTATTATGTAAGCTATACAGCTTACGATGGAAATGCAGATGGAACTAATTGCCATTTTGCTGCTAAAAACGAAGGGAAATACACTTATGATACAGATTCTAAAGTTCTGAATATTCAACTAAAAGGAGAGGATGGTGAGCCTGACAATATGAGCTTCAGAGTTGATATGCTTACCCAAACCGAGTTTAGACTGGCACAGCTGGTTGGAAATTATGATAAAAACGGAGACAAGGTTATAGACGTCACCTACATTACTTATAAAAGATAAGACTTAAACTCCCGCTGATCGGGAGTTTTTTATTATTTTTATCTCAAATTCTAAAACTGAATATAATGAAGAAGATTCTATCAGCATTTCTAATGTTGTATTTTACGATTGCCTTTTCGCAGGAAAAAAAGCCAATGTTCTGGCACGACATCCAGGAATTCAAAAAGCAAGATCAACAAACTCCGCCTCCTCAAAATGCTATTTTATTAATAGGAAGTTCATCTTTTACGAAATGGACTGATGTAGCGGATTATTTCCCAACTAAAACCATTATCAACAGAGGTTTTGGTGGTTCAAGGCTTACTGATCTTAATTATTTCGCAGATGATCTTTTATCTCCTTACCAGCCTAAGCAGATCATTATCTATTGCGGAGAAAATGATTTTGCAGATAATCATCAATTAAAAGCACAAAAAGTTGTTAAGAGATACAAAAGCTTTTACAAAAAAATCCGTGAAAAATTTCCTGATATTGAAGTAGATTATATCTCCATGAAATACTCGCCCAGTAGAGAGATCCTTTGGCCTCAGATCAAAGAAGCCAATGCAAGGATTGAGGCCTTCATGAAAAAGCAGCCTCATTCAGAGTTTATAGATGTAACCAAGGCAATGGAAGATGCCAACGGGAAGGTAAGAAAAGATATTTTCGTGGAAGATATGCTTCACTTTAAACCGGAAGGTTATCAGATCTGGGCTAAGGTGATTACTCCTTATATGAAATAAAGATGATGAAGAGGAAGAAAGTTAAATCTTACAACGATTCATCAACAAAATTGATAAAAAAAACGATTCCTGATTTGGAATCGTTTTTTGTTTTATTTCTTTCTCTTCGATTTAGAGATTGCCTTCTGCTGCGATCTGTTAGCTCCAAACTTCTTGGGCACTTTTCTTTTTGAAGGTCCACCCCAGTTTTCTTTTGTATTCTTCGCCTTTTTCTCATGGAATGCTCCTCCACCATCGTTCAGTTTTACCTGTGCAGGATTTTTCATCACTACTTCATCTTTTTCTGAAGCAATTTTGTTCGGGTTAATTTTAACGCCTTCCGGGAAGTCATTAAACTGTAATTCTTTATCCATTAAAAGCTCGATATCCAGAATTAAAGGCTCTTCCTTTTTAGTAACAAAAGTCATTGCTTTACCCTCTTTATCTGCTCTACCTGTTCTACCGATTCTATGGATATACTGCTCAGGGATATCAGGCGTTTCAAAGTTGATAACGTGGGTAATATTTGAGATATCAAGACCTCTCGCCATTACATCGGTTGTAATTAAACCTCTGATTTCTTCATTTTCAAAGCTTTTCATCGCCTTAAGCCTGTAGTTTTGAGATTTATTGGAGTGAATCACATCAAACTGCTCAGGGAAAAGCTCATCAATTTTAGTGAAAAGAAGATCAGCATGTTTTTTATTATTGTTAAAGATCAAAACTTTAGACATATCTGTATCATTCTTCAACAAATGCTCAAGAAGGTTGATCTTCGTATTAAAGTTTTCAACTTTATAGGCTGTCTGCTCAATTTTTTCAAGCGGAGTCCCTGATTTTGCCAATGAAATTTCTATAGGGCTGGCAAAGTATTCTTCCAACATACCGTCTACAGCTTCTGTCATGGTTGCAGAGAAAAGAATATTTTGTCTCTTCTCCTTCATCATTTCAAAAATATGGGTAAGCTGTGGTCTGAAACCCAGATTAAGCATCTCATCAAATTCATCAATGATAAGCTTCTGAATTTCTTTAAGAGAAATGGCATTGTCTATGGAAAGGTCCATTACTCTTCCTGGTGTACCTACTAAAATATCACAACCATCATTAAATAATAGTTTCTGGGTATTGATATTTTTTCCACCGTATATTCCGATTACTCTTGCAGTAATATTTTCAGTCAGTTTCTCAAGAATTTCTGTTACCTGTACCACCAATTCTCTTGTAGGAACCAATACTAAAACCGTTGGATTTCCTGTTTTACTGTATTTCCACGTTTTAAGAACGGGTAAAAGATACGCCAATGTTTTCCCGGTTCCGGTTTGTGCAATTCCCATTACATCTCTTCCGGAAAGGATAGGCTTTAAACTTTTCTCCTGAATCGGAGTAGGCTCAAATAATTCTAAATCTGCTAAAACATCAAGAATTTTAACCGGCAGGTCAAAATCTGCAAAAGTGAGTTTTTCCATTTTGCAAAGATAGGTATTAATATTAAAATGTAAAATCAGGTTTTAGCAAACAGAAAAGAGATAAGGAGAATGGAGATCCGAGATTTCAAGAGGTAAGGTATGAAACATCTTCTTTAAAACTCATATTAACCTTGACTTTTAATCTCTTAACCGTCTCAATTTACTTTTACGCTTTTACTGCTTATTTTAATATCATCATCTTTCCATTCACTGGTCGTGATGATAACACTTCGGGTCTTTTTAGGGTCTTTTTTAATAGGAAATTTATCTTCTTCCCATTGGTTACAATGAGTGGAAATAGGGTCTACCAATGGTCTCCATCCGGTTTTACTTAAAGTGTAGGTATAAAATGGATGCCAGCAGCTGGTACACCAATTGGGATAAAAGCCAATATCATCCTTTCCGTCGTTGTTAAGATCCCCCAGGTTGTATAAAGCACCGCCTTTAGCCATCGAAATAGTGAATGGCTTTATATTTTTATCACTGAAATAAACGGTGGTATTACACTTCCCGTCACATTCATCACTGCAATCACTGACCTTAGCATACCCATATTCTTTTGTTCCGTTTCCATCAAAGTCTCCTTGGATCTTCTCTTCATTTCCTTCCTGAGCCATGCAGAATGAACTGCAAAGAGTTATCGTGGTTATGATTAGTTTTTTCATTGCTTTATTTTTTAAGTGGTACGAGATCCGAGGTTCGGGATACCAACTTTAGATGATACATCTTTTTATACTCGAAGCCCGCAACTCGATTATTTTCTTGTTACTCTCAGCAAAAGTATTACTATTAAAATGATTGAAAAAATGAAGCCCAGAACAGCTACCAAAGATAGTTCTCCTATTCTCGGTCCGGATTCTGAGGTAAAAACAATTGATGTCGCAATAATATTAGCCCCTAAAATCATGGCTAAAATCAGATTGACCACACTGGATTTAATCAGCTGATTGGTTTTTTCTATATTTTTGATCTCACTGGAGACTGTAAATTTATTTTCATCCAGTTTTTGAAGTACTGAGCGAAGTTCTCTTGGAATTTCATCAATATTGTCTGTAAAATTCATCATCCGATCCATTCCTGTCTTTAAAAGGTTTTTCGGACTGATCTTTTTGGTAAATATTTTTTTAGTGTAGGGATGAAGGCTTTTTACGATATCCAGATCAGGATTGATATTTCTTCCTACTCCTTCTATCAAGCTAATTCCTTTAAATAAAAGGTAAAAATAATCAGGCATATAAAGTCTGTTATCTTTCAAAATATCCTTCATTTTATTAATAATCACCTGTACGTTGATCTCCTGTAATGAAGAACTGTGTACGAAATTCAAAATATCTTCTACATCGTTTTCAAATCTTCTTTCGTCAGGAATTTCATAGCTCACCGCCATTTTTTTGAGATAACGGACTATTTTATGTGGATTTTTAGCTACAAAGCTTACGATAAGATTTTCAAGAATCTCCTTATCATTTGGTTGAATCTTTCCTACTGCTCCAAAATCAATAAAAACAATTCGTCCATCTTTTTTTACTAAAATATTTCCTGCATGTGGGTCGGCATGAAAGAATCCATAGTCCAGGATTTGCGAAACAAAGAGTCTCAGACCGGCTTCAGAAACTTTTACAGGATCAATATTGTTAGCTAAAAGAACAGATTTATCGGTTACCTTGATCCCATCAATAAATTCCATACAAAGAATATTATTGTTGGAAAATTCATCATAAACCTTAGGAACATAGGTTTCTTTGCTATTCTTAAAATTGAGTCGGAATTGTTGGATGTTATTCTTCTCATTAATCAGAGAAACTTCTTCTAATAGAGATCTTTCAAAAGTAGAAATCGCCTGTTTGAGATTAAGCTTCTCTCCAATTTCCGAATAGGCTGAAATTAATTTTTCAATGTCTTTGATGAGTAATAAATCATCTTCTATGACAGATTGTACATCAGGTTTTCTAAGCTTTAAAATAACCGGACTACCATCCAGTAATACGGCTTTATATACCTGTGCAATAGAGGCGGTTGCCAAAGGTTCTTTCTGAATTTCCAGAAAATGATCTTTCACAGAAATATTAAACTCATTTTCCAGAGCTTCTTCTACATCCATATCTACTGTTTCAACCTTATCCTGCAGCTTCTGCAGCTCCTGAATCAATTCCGGTGGCAACAGATCTTCTCTGTTACTGAATGTTTGTCCAAGCTTTACAAAAGTAGGCCCCAATTCTTCCAAAGCAAGTCTGATCCTTTCATAAACTGTTCCTTTTGAAATAATCTCATCCGAATTACCGGAAACTTCTTCCTGTTTATTTCCCCCATTCATTCTTGCAAGCATATCTTTAAAGCCGTATTTGCTTAATACAGAAATCAGTCTTGCGGATCTTTTCAGTTTTCTTTGTTGCTTATCAAACATAGTATATCAATAGTAGGTGCAATTTACTCCAAAAACTATTCCTAATAGTATTTTCACTTGAGTTTGGAGTAAGAAAGTTAAGGTTAAATGGCTGGAAGTGGGAAGCTTGAGGGTGGAAGTTACTTTTAGCCATACCGTTACTATCTATGTTCTTATTTAATGAAACAAAAAAATAGTCTTTCTTGATGTTTTTTAATTAATCCCGCCTCCGATTGCTAACTTCATGCTCATTTGAGCAAAAATTTCTACCCTGAACTTAGGTTATTTTATTAAAAAACTGACAGAAAATCACCATATAGAGATTAAAAATATCATCACATAATCAATGTTTTAAGTGATTATTTATAAGCATAATGAAAAAAGAATGTCATGTATAATAATAATTTATATATTTACGGAGTACAAACATTAAAACAAACCAATAAAAGTATTACAACATGAAAAATTTACGTAACAGCAAACTTTCAAGAGAACAATTAAAAAGTGTTTCCGGAAGCGGAATTATCATCGGTGGAAAATGTTCACACCAATGCTGCCCTACTGATGGACTTCCACAGTGCCCGGGATTGATTTGTCCTGCAGTGGTTTGCCCACAGTATAAATAATTCGCTCAAAAAATTTTAGGTAAATAAAAACAGAATGCTTTCGCATTCTGTTTTGTTATTTAAGATAGGTTTCATAAAGATCTTTTCTGCGGTCTTTCATCACCTGAACCGAGCCATTGTGATGGAGGTCTTTCAGTAAATTCAAATCTACATCTACAATCAGGGTCATTTCTGTATTAGGTGTTGCTTCCCCTTTCACTGCATTAGATGGGAATGCGAAATCTGAAGGAGTAAATACAGCAGCCTGCCCAAACTGGATATCCATATTATTGACTTTCGGAAGATTCCCTACACAACCTGCAATGGCTACATAGCATTCATTTTCTATAGCTCTTGCTGCGGCACAATGGCGGACTCTCATATACGCGTTCTGTGTATCGGTAAGATAAGGAACAAACAGGATCTTCATCCCCTGATCGGCTAAAATTCTTGGCAATTCCGGGAATTCAACGTCGTAGCAGATCACGAGACCTATTTTACCACAGTCTGTATCGAAAACTTTTATTTCATTACCTCCTTTCATCCCATAATATCTCTTTTCATTTGGTGTGATATGGATCTTTCTGTATTCATCCATACGCCCATCACGGTGAAGAAGGTAACTGACATTATACAAATCATTAGTATCATGATCAAAGACTGGCATACTTCCGGAAATGATATTGACATTATAACTAATGGCCAACTCAGAAATTTTCTTTTTAATATCCTCAGTAAGTTTTGCAAGCTCTATCATACTGTCTCTTTCAGAAAGATTATTGAAAGGAGCCAGCAAAGGAGTGTTAAAGAGTTCAGGAAAAAGAACAAAATCGGATTTATAATCCCCCATTACATTCACAAAAAACTCCACCTGTTCATAAAAGGCTTCTATATCTTTGAAATGCCTCATCTGCCACTGCACCAGACCAAGACGGATAATGCTGTCCTGCATGGTATTCGGTTTTCTGCTGTAATAGATGTTGTTCCATTGTAAAAGAACTGCATTTTCTCTCGATGCTTCATCTTCAGGAAGATATTTTTTCAGGATTCTTATCGGAAGAAAGTTATTGGAAAGCTGAAAAGACAATACCGGATCATAAATCTCTTTATCTCTTACTTTTCGGATATATTCTCTTGGCGAAAACTCGTGGCTGTATTTGTGATAATTCGGGATTCTGCCCCCAAGAACAATTGATTTTAGGTTTAACTGTTCACAGAGCTCTTTCCGGGCATCATAGAGCCTCCTTCCAAGGCGTAGTTCACGATACTCAGGATCTACAAAGACTTCTATTCCGTATAAAACATTTCCGGTGGATAAATGGGTATTGAAAGTATAATTTCCAGTAATATCACTATAGGTATGGTCATCCCCGAATTCTTCATAATTAACAATGATAGAAAGCGCTACTGCCGCTAATTTTCCGTCTACTGTAATGCAGATTTGCCCATTGGGAAATATCCTTGTCAGTTTTTCTATGCTTTTTTTAGACCATATGGATTCTGACATTTGCGGATAGGCTCTTTTCATTGTTTCTGCCAGCTCATCATAATCCTGAACAGTCAGGGGTCTTGTATCTATTTGCATTGGGTATATTTTTACTTAAATTTAGTGAAAATTTTATAACTAATAAGCATCTATACTTAAACAGAATCTTAAATACACAAGCGCTAATTGATCAAAAAATAAAAGTACGACACGAAAATTAAAACTTTATAAACTCAACAAATAATCCTACCCAAATGGGCAGGATCATTATTTTAAAATTAAATTGAAAATTTTTCCCACTTAATAATCACTTATTCTTCATTTAAGTGATAGACTTCTTTCAGTTTCTGAGGTTTAATTTCTCTCACAATCTCATATTTCCCATTAAAGTAATCTAATTGACATTCATATGTTTTGGATTTTCCACCGGCAATTAAAACACCTATAACACCACCAATTGGACCACCAATCATTGCCCCTGTAGTACCGGATATAAGCTGCCTTTCTCCAGTTGGCCTGTCATATATTTTTGAAATAAAATAAAAATCTTCGGAGGTTTTTCTCATAGGATATAATTCTCCTTCATACATTATATATGCTTTCCCTTGAGTAACCACTGCGTAAGAGTCAGTTTTGGCATTTCTCTTTTTCCCCTTATCATCAATATAAGTCACTTTAGTAATCATCCCAAGATTTACTTGTATTTCACTAATTGATTTATCGGGAACTTGTGTACTGAAAGATTTATAATTCAAATAAACTCCATCTTTTAGTTTGGATTGAGTATATAGCGGTAATTGTGACTTTGCTATTCTATCATAATTATTGATATCTTCTTGTGTATAGATTTTATGATCGATAGGAGCAGCAGAAACAGCATCGAAAACAGTTTTATGGAGATAATCCAAGGACTGTTCTTCCAACTTCTTGGTTACATCCATTTTAAACAAAACCATCGTAGTATCTATTTTCTTGATCAGTTGGTATTGATTTTCTTTACCTCCAAAAATCAGCGCTCTGAAATTAAAATATCCGTACTGTACCATATCAATCGTCACTTCCTTATAATTCAGGCTTCTTAATTGTATCAATAATTCCTGATCTTTTGCAGAGGTTTTATCAATTCCTTTATCAAACATTTTGGTTAGCTGCTCTTCAAAACTTGGACTAAATCTAACTTTCGCTTTTCTATCAGATACTCCTTTCATCACAATTCCATAATCATCAGGATTGGTTCTTATATCCTGAAGTTTGATTTTATTATAATTAGAATTGACAATAGTTTGCAAAGGATCTGACAAGTTTAATTCTTCAATAATAAACTTTTTAGACTGGGCAAAAGTGGTAGTTACCGTCAGAAGCAATAACAGAGTTAAGATGTTTCTCATATTTTTAGATTTCCATGGATTTTGTTTTTTCTATCAGAGAGGATCCATTTCAATTAGCGTTCATGATTATTTTCTGCTAAATACGCATTTTTTTCAGAGAAAATAAAGACATTTAACAAAAAATCCTACCCAAAAAGGGCAGGATTTATATTTTACATTCAAGTTGAGATTATTCCCACTCAATCGTTGCAGGTGGTTTGCTTGAAATATCGTAAGCTACTCTGTTAATTCCTCTTACTTCGTTAATGATTCTGCTTGAAACAGTATCTAAGAACTCGTAAGGAAGTCTGCTCCATGTTGCTGTCATAAAGTCGATAGTGTTAGCAGAACGAACTACAGCTGTATACTCGTAAGTTCTTTCGTCTCCCATTACTCCTACAGATTTTACAGGAAGTAATACTACGAAAGCCTGAGAAACTTTTTCATAAAGATCGTTTTTGTATAATTCTTCAATGAAAATATCGTCAGCCTCCTGAAGGATTCTTACTTTCTCAGCATCTACAGCTCCCAATACTCTGATTCCTAATCCAGGACCTGGGAAAGGGTGTCTGTAAACCATATGATGAGGAATCCCTAGTTCTTCTCCTACTCTTCTTACTTCGTCCTTGAAAAGCTCTCTTAATGGCTCTAATAATTCGAATTCCATATCTTCAGGAAGTCCTCCAACATTGTGGTGAGACTTGATTACTGCAGAGGGTCCGTTTACAGACTGGCTTTCGATAACATCTGGGTAAATGGTTCCCTGAGCTAAGAATTTAGCCCCTTCAATTTTATGAGATTCTTCATCAAATACGTGGATAAATTCGTTTCCGATGATCTTTCTCTTCGCTTCCGGATCGTCTACTCCTGCCAATTTTGAAAGGAATCTTTCCTGAGCATCCACCATTTTAATGTTCATATGGAAGTGCTCTCCATACTGATCCATTACTTTCTTACCTTCATCCTTTCTCAATAATCCTGTATCTACGAAGATACAAGTTAACTGATCTCCGATTGCTTTATGGATCAAAACCGCTGCTACAGAGGAGTCAACCCCTCCAGAAAGACCCAGGATTACTTTGTGGCCTCCTACTTTTTCACGGATTTCTTCAACTGTTTTTTCAATATAGTTTGTCAGTTTCCAGTTTTTCTCTGCATTACAGATTCCAAACACGAAGTTTTCAAGCATTTTTCCTCCTTCTTCCGTATGAGAAACTTCCGGGTGGAACTGAACGCAGAAGATTTTCTTGTCTTCATTGGAAATAGAAGCAATTACTCCTGATTTTGCGTTTAATTCAAAACCTACAGGTAACTCTCCTACCTCATCAAAGTGGCTCATCCAAACTACAGAGTTCTGAGTCACTCCTTTTAATAAAGAGCTCTCTTTAACGATCTCAAGATTAGCCTTTCCGTATTCACCTTTTTCTCCTTTGTTTACTTTTCCTCCTAAAAGGTGAGCCGTCATCTGCATTCCGTAGCAAATCCCCAACACAGGAACTCCCTGTTCGTATAATTCTTTTTCAACAAGGTGAGCATTTTCTGCATTTACAGAACTTGGTCCTCCTGAAAGAATAATTCCTTTTGGCTGTTTTGCTATAATATCTTGTAAAGGTGTATTGAAAGGTAAGATTTCAGAATACACTCCCATCTCACGGATTCTTCTTCCGATAAGCTGGTTGTACTGGGATCCGAAATCTAAAATAATAATACCGTTGTTCATTTTTGATAATTGATTTATTTGAAAGATTTCAGATTTAAGACATCCTATTTCAGATTTTTAGTCTGAAGTCTGGAATCTAGCATCTGAACTCTTATTTCTAATATTAACTGTTTTACAAAAAAAGACTTGGAATGGCTCCAAATCTTTTTTCGTGATTTTTATTAAAACTTTCCGATGTCTTCTCTGTAGAAGCCGTAATCGAAATGTACATGACCTGCGTCTTCGTAAACTTTTTTGCGGGCATCTTCGAAAGTAGCTCCTGTTGCTACAATGTTCAATACTCTACCGCCATTGGAAACTACTTTATCTCCTTTTGTGACAGCTCCTGCATATAATAGTTTACTGTGTTTTACTTTATCTTCTCCTGTAATTTGGAAACCTGTTTCAATATTTCTTGGGTAACCACCTGAACACATTACAAGACAAACTGCTTTTTCGTCTTTAAACTTAAGCTCGATGTCTTTTCCGTCCATACAGTCCTGAATCACATCTAAAAGGTTGTTTTCCATAAGAGCCATCAATACCTGAGTTTCAGGATCTCCAAATCTCATGTTGTACTCAAGAAGATAAGCTCCGTTCTTAGTGACCATTAATCCGAAGAAAATGATTCCTTTGAAACTGAAACCTTCAGCTTTAAGACCTTTAATAGTAGGTTCTAAAATATTTTGCTCAAAATCAGCGTAATGCTCCTGAGTGAATTCCGGGCTTGGTGCTATTGAACCCATGCCTCCTGTATTGGGTCCTGAATCTCCGTTTCCAGCTTTCTTATAATCTTTAGCTGCAACACAAGGGAATAATTTTTCCCCGTTTGAGAAAGCGATAATTGATGCCTCAAATCCTTGTAAATATTCCTCGATCACTAAACGGATACCCGCGTCTCCATAGATTCTTCTGATCATGAAATCGTGGATCGTAGCTTCAGCTTCTTCAAGATTATCACAGATTACAACACCTTTTCCGCCTGCTAAACCACTTGCTTTGATCACTAGAGGATACTGCTGTGTCTGGATGTATTCTTTAGCATCATTATATGAATCAAATACTACCGCTTTAGCTGTTTTGATATCATAGGTCTGCATAAATCTCTTAGAGAAAGCCTTACTTCCTTCCAGACTGGCTACTTTCTGAGTAGGTCCGAAAACCTTAAGGTCGTGTTTTTTGAACTCATCCTTGATCCCGGCTACCAATGGAGCTTCTGGTCCAACAATTGTTAAATCAACCTTTTCTTTAATAGCGAAATCTCTAAGTTCTTTGATTTCTGATAAATGAACATTTTTCCCTATTGCATCGGTAGTAGCATTCCCGTTAGCAAAAAACATTTTAGAAATTCTTGGGTCATTCTGAAGCTTTGCTGCTAAAGCAGATTCTCTACCGCCTTCACCTATGATTAATATTCTCATACTTTATTTATTATCTAGTCTTATTCTACAAATATATAATTTTGGATGCTATAAATACAATCCCCAATTATTTTTTAATTCTATTTTAATTAGTGGAAAAAGTGTCTAACCCCAGTAAACATCATTGGGATTTTATGCTCATTAGCAGCTTCAATACTGTCCTGATCTTTTACACTTCCTCCTGGCTGAATGATCGCCTTAATACCTTCCTGAGCGCAGAAATCTACTACGTCACGGAAAGGGAAAAATGCATCTGATGCCAGTACTAAATCTCCTGTGAATTTTTCTTTTGCTCTTTCGATTGCCTGTTGTGTAGCCCAGATTCTGTTAACCTGTCCGCCTCCAATTCCGAAAGCCTGGATTCCGTTGGAAACCACAATAGCATTAGATTTCACATATTTTACAACTCTCTGAGAGAAAAGCAATGCTTTTTTCTGCTCCTCCGTAGGCTGAGTTTCAGTCACTACTTTGATGTCATCAGAGAAATGCAAATCATTATCCTGAACCAAGATACCTCCATCTACTTTAACCCATGTTTTCTTGTCGGAAACAGGGTTTACGATTTTGATGATTCTTAAGTTTTTCTTTTTTCTTAAAATTTCAAGAGCTTCTTCTTCAAAATCCGGAGCCATTACAATCTCAAGGAATGTTTTGTTTAGTTCTTCAGCTGTTGCCGCATCAATTTTATAATTCATTGCAACAATTCCGCCAAAGATGGAAACCGGATCACATTCGAAAGTTTTTTGGTAAGTTTCCAATGCTGAAGTACCGATTGCAACTCCACAAGGTGTAGAGTGTTTTACAGCACAACAAGCCATTTCTTCTTTAAACTCAGTGACTACTTTCCAGCAAAGGTCCATATCACGAAGGTTGTTGAAAGAAAGTTCTTTCCCTCCAAGCTGTTCGAAGTCTTTCATTGCTCCGTTCTCAAAAGTAGAAACGTAGTAAGCTGCTGACTGGTGAGGGTTTTCACCGTATCTCAAGTCAGAAACTTTCTTGTAAGATGCATTTAAATACGTTGGATACTCCTCATCTAAAAGCATTCTTGAAATAGCGGCATCATAAGCTGATGTAAGGTTGAATACTTTTCCTGCAAGCTTCTTACGAGTCTCAATGTAAGTATCTCCGTTTTGTTCCATTTCCAGTTTTACGGTTGTATAATCTTCTACATCGGTAATTACAGTAACGGAATCAAAATTTTTCGCTGCAGAACGAAGCATTGACGGACCTCCGATATCGATAAACTCTACTTTCTCATGTAAAGAAATGTCTTTATTCACATTTTCAAAGAAAGGATAAAGGTTTACGATCACCATGTCTATCAGACCAATTCCGTGCTCCTGAACAGTTTTCATATGCTCTTCGTTAGTACGAACCGCTAGCAGTCCACCGTGAACTTTTGGGTGTAAAGTTTTCACTCTTCCATCCAGCATTTCAGGGAAATTGGTTACCTCATCAATCTGAATTGGATTTAAACCAGCGTCTTTCAAATGTTTGAACGTTCCTCCCGTAGAGATCAACTCATAATTCTGAGCTTCCAAAAACTGTGCGAATTCAATTAATCCACTTTTGTCAGAAACACTGATTAAAACTCTCTTTTTACTCATTACTTTCAATTTTTACTTTTCACAGTTATTTCAAACTGTACCCGGGTCTTTCACTTCCGGATTACTTTTTATTTTACTTAGATTATTTGCTAATGTAGCAATGTACCAGTTTAACAGTGTAACAATTAAATGATTGGTAAATTGGTACATTGCTAGATTGTTACATTATCAGTTTCCTAGAACCTTATTGATCGCTAGAGGAAATATCTCATATTCAATCTGGTGAACTTTCTGAGCTAATGTTTCAGGGGTATCATCTGTTGTTACTTCAAAAGATTTCTGAAGAATGGCTGCTCCTTCATCAATACCCGGCGTTACAAAATGTACTGTTGCCCCACTCTCTACTTCTTTAGCTTCAATCACTGCATTGTGAACGTTCATTCCCCACATTCCTTTTCCACCGAATTTTGGAAGCAATGCGGGATGAATATTGATTATTTTACCATTCCAGTTTTCACAGAATTCAGGTTTTAAAATGGAAAGGAATCCTGCCAATACAATAAGGTCTGTATCTTGTGGAATTACTTTAGCCAATTCGCTGCTGAAGTTCTTTCCTCTTGGAATCAGTATGGTTTCTATATTATGATTCTTCGCTCTTTCCAATCCGAAACATTCTCTGTCTGCCACTACCAAAGCTACTTCTGCATTCTGAATTTCTCCAGCCTCAATAGTATCAATGATTCTCTGCAGATTGGTTCCTGAACCGGATACAAGGACTACAATGTTCTTCATATTTATTTGGCAGCCTTGTCAAGGTTTAAAACCTTGACAAGGCTTTTTTAATTAGCCCCGATTGCAGCGGCATCCTTTTTTGAAATGGCTTTGTAAAAAAGCACTGGCAAAAAAGATATAGCGGAAAGCGGGATTAAGCTTCTAAAATTTTAAATTGATTTTCTCTGTTCCCTCAGTGATTTCTCCGATTTCGTAGGCATCATCTAAAAGGTGTAATATTTTTTCAGCGTGCTCTGCATCTACAACAATTACCATACCTACTCCCATATTGAAAGTACCATACATTTCTTCTCTGGTAACTCCGCCTCTTTTTTCTAATTCGAGCATTACACTTGGAATTCTGATTTTAGAACCATCAATAGAAGCACAAAGTCCTTCAGGAATGATTCTTGGAACGTTTTCGTAAAGACCTCCACCTGTAATGTGTGCAATTCCTTCTACTTTTACTTCTTCCAATACTTTATGAATATCTTTGAAGTATAATCTTGTAGGAACTAAAAGTGTTTCATATAAAGGTTTTCCTTCAAATTCTTCTTCGAAGTTCGGGAATACTTTTCTTACTAAAGAGAATCCGTTGGAGTGGAATCCTGAGCTTGGCAATGCGATAATTTTGTTACCTGGCTTGATTTTAGAACCGTCAATGATCTGGTCTTTTTCTACGATTCCTACGCAGAATCCGGCAACATCATAATCTCCAGGTTGGTACATTCCCGGCATTTCAGCAGTTTCTCCACCGATTAATGCACAGTTGTTATCTTTACAAGCTTCAACCATTCCTAAAACGATTTCAGCAGCAATCTCAGAATCAAGCTTTCCACAAGCTAAATAATCTAAGAAGAATAAAGGTTTAGCACCATGGCAAAGAATATCGTTAGCACACATTGCGAAACAGTCTACCCCAATAGAATCATATTTTTTGGTATCCAAAGCTACTTTGAGTTTTGTTCCTACTCCATCTGTTCCTGAAACAAGAACCGGATTTTTGTATCCGCCAATTTCATAGAAAGCCCCAAAGCTTCCCAAGTGGTTCAATACATTGGAATTGTGGGTTTCGCCCACTGCTTTTTTGATCTTGTCAACCGTTTTGTATCCTTCTTCTTTGTCTACTCCTGCTGATTTGTAAGTGTTGCTCATGCTTAATAATTTATTTAATGTAACAGTATATCAGTTTAACAATGTAACAATAGTCTAATTTTGAAAACCGGAAAATTGGTATATTATTGCATTGGCATACTGCTGCATTTCACTTTTATATTTTTACTTTTTATATTCGATTTAGAAAACAAAAAAGCCGACAATCTTTTCAGATTATCGGCCGTTATTTTATCTCAGAATTTCAGAGCCCACAATTTTCCCTTTATGAGAAAAACATTGTTTATAGGAGGTCTGAATTTTCATCTCTTTTCTTTTTGCAAAAATAGTAATTTTAAACGAATATTCAAATTCTATTTTTCAAGGATGGTTTCAATGGCTGCAATCTTCTTTACTTTTTCCTTTAATTCACTGTCTTTCTCAGCGTTAGAAATTTTTTGTTCAGCTTTATCAAAGTTATCATTGAAAAAAGGAAGAGAGAATGTTTCTACCACATTTCCACCGTGGAAAGGGAAACGCTTAGACGCAGCTTCCAAAACTCCTGCTCCCCCTCTACCTCCAGGCGAGGTAGACATCAATAACATAGGTACTTCATTCCATACCGTTCTGTCTTTGATTCTTGATACCCAATCGAACACATTTTTGAATGCTGTAGAGTAGGTTCCGTTGTGCTCTCCTAAAGAAACCAACAACACATCTGCTGCATCAATTTTAGCTGCAAAATCATGAGCTTCCTGAGGAACTCCATCTGCTAATTCTCTTTCATGCTTATAGATGGGCATTTCGAAAGGATTCAAATCAATCACTTCCACTTCTGCTTTATCAAATAATGTTGATGCATAAGCTACCAACTGTTTGTTCATTGAAACTTCTGAATTACTTCCTGCTATTGCTAAAATCTTCATATTTTGTATTAAATTTTTAAGTTATCATTAAAGAATCACCATCTGCAAGGACTTTGTTGATGGTAATCCTATTTTATTTTAATTTTAAGGATACAAATTTAGTTTTTTATTTAAGATAAGAAGGTAATTCCATTGGGACTTCCATCAATAATATTTCGGTATCTTCTACTGCCTCGATATTAAAACTTTGTGTATCCCAGATTCCTAATCCATCTCTTTCATTCAGAATACGATCTCCTACTTTTGCGCTTCCTTTCAGCACAAATGCATAAACTCCATTTCCTTTTTTATTCAACGTATAGTTTTTACCATTCCCTTTTTTGAAGTTCGCAATATTAAACCATGCATCCTGATGAATCCAGACTCCATCATCATTTTTATTAGGTGATAAAATCTGTTGGAATCCGTTGATTTTTTCTCCTTCTTTAATGCTTTTCTGATCGTATCGTGGTTCAACATTCAATTCTTTTGGGAAAACCCATATCTGTAAGAATTTTACTTCCTCATCTTTATTTTTGTTGTATTCACTGTGTTGTACTCCGGTTCCGGCACTCATCACCTGGATTTCTCCTTTTCTGATTACCGCAGTAGTTCCCATTGAATCTTTATGTTCCAAATCTCCTTCTAGAGGAATAGAAATAATTTCCATATCCCTGTGCGGGTGTGTCCCGAATCCCATTCCCTGAGAAACGGTGTCATCATTCAATACTCTCAAAACTCCAAAGTTTGTTCTGTCTCTGTTCTGATAGTTTGCAAAACTGAAGGTATGATAAGAGTTTAACCAACCATGATTGGCATGGCCTCTTGAATCTGCTTTATGATATACTGTTTTCATTTCTGTGATTATTTATGGTACAAATGTACGGGATGTAGTGGTGAAATAAAGTTGATATAGGATAAGAAAGAACAACTGCTGATAAATCCATATGAGATATTTAATTTCCCGCAGATCACACAGATTTCGCAGATTTTTATTTGAGAAAAAAAATATTCATCAATCTTTTAAATCCCGTTGAAACGTTATTTTTCATTGGAATTATTGTAGTATAATCTGTATTATATTCTCTTGTTTCTATATTCATTTTATGGAGAAGTTGTTCAGCATCGATTTTTATATTTTTCCAAAACTCATGGGTATCTAAAATATTCCAATCCCATATTTCATTGGAAGTGTCATTTACTTTCTTTTTGAATAGCAAAAGTTCTTCTTTTAAGGACATATCAATAAGCTTATTCCTAAATACTGTTTCAAATAATACTGGCAAAAAAGCATAGTCAAGCTCTTCATATAATTCTGTTAGTGGATCTATTAAAACAGGAGCCATCTTATCCAGCTCTTCTACATTATAGGTATAGAGAATTAATGAATTGATGATATTTGTATAATAGAAATCTACATGTTTATCATATTCTGCTAATTCTTCCCGGGTAGAGCCTAGACTATCAAATTCATCAGGTTTGTTTTCTGACATTTTCCTTCTTTTACTTATTTAAAACAGCAATTTAGCTAATCTATTCATCCTTGTTCTACCTCATTACAGAATGGGAACGAGTATAAATATAAAAATAAGTTTGAGCAAAAACTACGGATTTTTCCAAAAGTATAAAAAATGCATATCGCTATAGAATTAAATCTATATATTTAACTACGAAGAGTGTTAAAAACGTTTTATATTTATCCCGTTTAACGTAAATATAAAAAGAATGATCAAGAAAACTCTATTTTTAAGCATTGCAACCTTAAGCTTATTCGCATGTAATAATGACGATAACGATAACAACCAAAAAATTGAAGCAAGTATTGTTGGCAAATGGCAACCTTCTAAATATATGGCCTACTCCGGAAAAGACGGCAGTATTATTGCCAGCGAATCATCCGATGCAAATGTATGTGATAAAAAAGGATTTATAGACATTGCAGCCAATGGAAAAATACACGAAATTTCCTACTATGGAAATGCTGAATCAGAATGCAAACTTGATACTGATACTACCACTGATTATACTTATGACGCTTCTTCTAAAACAATACAGGTTAAATATGATGGAAGCACTGAAGTCTCTACTATAAAAAAATTGACAGCCACTGAATTAGAAGTTATACAGGAACTCACGGATGTAAATGGTGATGGAATAAAGGATGAGATAACAGCAATATACAAAAGACTATAATTAATAACGCCACCTGATTTAGATGGCGTTTATTTTTGGTCTTATTCATCAATCAGGTTCTTATTTTCCCATAAATCACACAAAATACACAGATCTTTATATTCGCATGGCGCATGGATAAAATATGATGTTTATATTTTTAAATTGTTAAAACAATCTGAATCATCTGGAAATCTGTGAACCATCATACAAGAGTCTGGAAACATATAGGTTTTGGCTAAAGCCAAATGGAATGCATTTTAAATATAAGAGCGGGCTAAAGCCCGCCCCTATTGAATTTTATTACATTTATTTTTATTCTATAGCTGTATTATTTTCAGCTTCAGACTAAAAATGTACCTGTTTAATCTCTTCTTCAATTTCTTTGGGAGTTTCGTCTTCAGATTTAACAAAAATCATAGTGACCAAAGCTCCGATCAGCATGCATACTCCACCTACTACAACATAATCCATAGCCTGTTTACCAAAAATACCGCTTACGACAGGCCCTCCAAACAAACCGTTAATGATCTGCGGAATCACAATAAAGAAGTTGAATATACCCATATAAACTCCCATTTTTCTCTGTGGAATTACTTCTATCAGCATCGCATAAGGCATTGCCAGAATACTTGCCCATGCAAACCCTAATCCGATCATTGAAATCCAGAGGTTCTCCACATCTTTGATAAAATACATAGAGATCAATCCTAAACCACCACACAACAGAGCTAAAGCATGAGTCTGCTTTTTACCGATCCATTTAGCAATAGGTGTTAACAAAAAGGCAAAAGGAATTGCCCAAAGGTTATACATTCCAAAGAGTTTACCGGTTAAATCTCCAGCATCATTGAATGCTTTTGAATGAGTATCTTCCGGAGAAAGTCCCAAATGATGGGTTGCCAAAGCACTGGTTGTAAATACCCACATTGTAAACAGGGCAAACCATGAGAAGAATTGGACAATTCCAAGCTTTTTCATCTGTGCAGGAATTCCGGCAAAATCTTTGAAAATATCTGAAAATTTGGATTTTTCATGTTCTATTTCTTTTCCATCTTCAAAGGCTGCAAATTCTTCCGGAGAATATTCTTTAGTTGTGATGATGGTATACAGAATAGAAATAATCAGCAATACCGCGCCCACATAGAAGGAATAGATGACGTTGTCTGCAACAAAACCTTTAGGCGCTACGTTGGAAATACCAAGCTTGGTCAGCCAATCTGGCAAATACGACCCCAATACTGCTCCAACTCCAATCAGGATGGTTTGCACTGAAAACCCGATGGTTCCCTGATGTTTGGGGAGCATATCCCCCACCAATGCTCTGAAAGGTTCCATGGCAATATTAACGGAAGCATCCATCATCGCCAGAAAAATCACCGCTAATAAAAGGGCATTAGCTGCAAACATCTGGGTTACAGAAGCAGCATTTGGCAGCAACACCAATCCTATGGCACACAAGACAGCACCAATCAGGAAATAGGGTTTTCTTCTTCCCAACGGGCTCCAGGTATTATCACCCATATGGCCAATAATTGGCTGAACAATGAGCCCTGTAATGGGAGCCACCAGCCAGAACCATGACAGTTCGTGAACATCCGCTCCTAAATTGGCAAGAATACGGCTTGCATTTCCATTTTGTAATCCGAATGCCATTTGGATTCCGAGGAATCCCATACTCATATTAATGATCTGAGTAAGTGAAAGTTCAGGTTTTATTTTTCCAGCCATTGCTTTTTTATGCTTATTTTGTCTTTAATTCTTTAATCAAAACATCTTCAAGAGCTGTTTTCTCCACTACAACTTTATCTACAACATCATTAGGAACCGTCATAGAAAGGACGTATTGTTTTACTTTCCATTGT
Organism: Chryseobacterium sp. StRB126; assembly: GCF_000829375.1. Lineage (NCBI taxonomy): Bacteria > Pseudomonadati > Bacteroidota > Flavobacteriia > Flavobacteriales > Weeksellaceae > Chryseobacterium > Chryseobacterium sp. StRB126. The sequence continues at coordinate 2,087,448 of NZ_AP014624.1, read as the reverse complement.
CCATTGATCTTTTCTACGACTCCTGAACCACGGCAGATTTTCATTTGAGTATCCAGTAATTCATCAAACCAAGCCAGCTTTCCATCTTTACTGAAGTAGATATTTCTTTTCAATGCTGTAAAATTCCAGGTTTTCTTTTTATCGAAATGAGGTTTTGCCCACACCATAAATTCCTTTTTATTCCAGACTTCTGTAGCATCTGTTCCGATAAATGTGGACTCATCAGCAAAAAAGTTGAAGTACCCTGTATAATCAGCTTTGGCAGCAGCTACATTGAAGGCATCAAGCATGGTGCTGATTTCTGATTTTTCTTTTTCAAATGTTTTGTTTGATTGTGCTGAAACTACTGTAAATCCGAATAAAAACAGGATAAGTGTATGAACAGCTATTAATTTATTCATCGTATTATTTATTTTTCTAGTTCAATAATTAATGGAGTTTTGGCAGGAATTGTTAACGTATTCTGTAATGAAAATTCTTTGCCTGAAATCACTTCTTTGCCTTTGGAAAACCCTTTCAGCGATTCTTCAAAATATTTTAAGTCTAACGTATGATCATTTTTATTATTGTTGATGACCACCATTACACTTTCTTTGTCATTATATCTGAAATAAGTAAATACACCATCTTTCGGAACAAAATTTTTCGTTTTCCCGGTATGAATTACTTCTTTTCCTTTTCTCCAGTTTAATAATTTCCGGGTAAACTGATAGAATTCTTTTTGCTCAGGAGTTTGTGTTGTGGGATTGAAAGCATTTTGTTTATCAGATTTCCAGCCTCCCGGAAAGTCTCTGCGGATATCAGCATCGCCTCCTTTTTCTTTATTCCCTCGCATTCCGACTTCTGAGCCATAATAGATCTGTGGAATTCCGCGGACTGTTGAGATAAGGGTTAATCCCATTTTGTAAACGTTCGGATCTGCGTTGAAAATCTCATTCCATCTTTCGGTATCATGATTTTCAAAGAACACCATTACATTATTGATGTCCGGATAAAGGAAATCGCTGCTGAAAGAGTCGTAAAGCTTAATCATTCCTGTATTCCAGCCTTCTTTTTCTTTGAAAGCTTTCGGCATATCTCCAAAAAGCATAAAATCCATTACAGACGGGAGGTTTGAGTTATATCCGGCTGCTTCTCCTGTTTTTGAGTTTTTTTGCCATGCTGAAATTTGCCCTGCGGTATACAACCAAGATTCGCCTACGATATTAAATTTGGGATATTCATCGGTAATGGCTTTGGCCCATTTTGCCATGGCTTCTTTATCATTGTAAGGATAGGTATCTACACGGAAACCTCCTAATTCAGCATATTCAATCCACCAGATGGCATTTTGGGTTAAATATTTTAAAACCAATGGATTTTTCTGGTTAAGATCCGGCATTGTTTTATCAAACCATCCATCTAACGCATATTTTTTATCAATATCCGAAGCGTTGGGATCAAACTGTGTGGATGTTTTGTAATTGGATCTTTTAAAACCATCTTCTCCTTCTTTGAACCAGTGAATCCAGTCTTTTGTGGGAAGGTCTTTTATCATCCAATGAGAAATACCCCAGTGATTGGTGACATAATCCATCACCAGTTTCATATTCCTTTTATTTAATTCCTGAGAAAGTTTTTTGTAGTCTTCATTGGTGCCGTAGCGGGCATCAATTTTATACAGATCGGTCTGAGCATATCCATGATAGGAATATACTTTTTCATTATCTTCATTCACAGGTGTTAACCAAACAGCTGTTGCGCCAAGGTTTTGAATGTAATCCAAATTATTGATGATTCCCTGAAGGTCTCCGCCGTGTCTTCCGTTGGGTAAAGTTCGATCTGCTTTTTCAGTTAATTCCGGAACAGAATCGTTTTTTTCGTTTCCATTGGCAAAACGATCCGGCATAATAAGGTACATCACATCCTTTGAAGTATAAGATTCTCGGTCTGCGGCTCCTGAATTTCTTGGTTTCAGTTCATAGGTATAAGAACCCAGATTCTTTTTATCATTTTCAATATTGATGCTAAACTTCGGAACGTTAATTTCATTGGTATTGATTGTGATAAAAACATAGTTCGGATTTTCTACCTTTTGAACATTTTTAATCTGTACACCATCTGAAAGAGAGATCTTATTATTAGCGATTCCTTTTCCGTAAACAAGAATCTGCAGTTCAGGATTTTTCATTCCCTTCCACCAGAAAGCCGGTTCTACTTTTTCCAACACTGTTGATTGGGAAAAAGCTATTGAAGCAGCGGAAAGGGCAAATAATGTATATATTTTTCTCATAACTTAGTTGTAATCTCCAATTTAATGATTAGCTGTGTACTATAGAATGCCATTAAGAACACTGTTCATCATTTTGAAAACCAGCAAGTTACATTTTAACACTCAACAATTTAAGTATGAACAACTTAGCAGCAAATTACGAAAAAAGCTTTAGAGTTATTATAAAATAATGAGTAGAATTATCTTTTATTCATCAGATTTCTCCGATTGATAAAATTCATTACTGGAATAGAGCTTCATTTATTACTTATTTTAAAACAGAACAACAATATTTCACTATTCGCATCCTATTTTCTATTAAATTTCCAATAAATTATAACATAAAAAGAACATTTAATCCAAAATAAGCAATTTTTAACTGTTTTATTTTTAGATTTACAGAAAAAATGTTTGATTTCAGTAAAATGTTTGAAAGTGATGGACCGGATATTGTTTATCCTTGGGCCATTCCTATGTTTGCGGGTATCATTTTTATAGAGATGGCGTATAGCCACTTCAATAAAGAGAAGCTTTATGAAACGAAAGATGTGGCTACCAATGTGCTTTTAGCACTTTTAAATTATAGCCTTGATATCATTATGAAAGGTTTTTCCATGCTCGTTATGATGTTCTTTTACTATCATCGCATTTTTGATTGGGAAGTAGGAGTCTGGTACTGGATAGCTGTATTTCTGGCCCAGGATCTTGCTTATTATGTTCATCATTACGTAGATCATCATTCCCGTGTGTTTTGGGCAGTGCATATCACCCATCATAATTCTGATTATTTCAATATCACCACAGGGTTCAGAAGTCCTGTATTTCAACCTTTGTACAGATATTTATTCTTCTCTCCTTTAGCATTCATCGGATTTCATCCACTGCATGTTATGGTAGCTTATTCTGCTATTCAGATTTATGGGACCTTTGTACACACGCAGTCTATAAAAAGTATGGGCTTCCTGGAATATATTTTAGTAACTCCTTCTCATCACCGAGTGCATCATGCCTGTAATATTAAATACCTTGACCGTAACATGGGAATGGGATTGATTATCTGGGATAAAATCTTCGGAACATTTGAAAAGGAAGATCCTGAAGTTCCTGTAAAATATGGTATTTATCCTAAGATGAAGTCTAAAGATCCGGCCACAGTCCTGTTTTATGAATGGAGAAGAATTGGAAAGGATCTGAAACAACCGGGACTTTCTTTCAAAGACCGTCTGAAATACCTCTTCTATTCACCGGGATGGAGACATGACGGAACTGGTAAAACTGTAAAACAGTTCCAGAAAGAATACAAAGAAAAGGTAAAAAATAAACCATTACCCGCTCAAGCTGAACCGAACGAAGCTAATGAGCCTGAATATACTCCTAATTAACCCGGATTCGGGATCATAAAATTAAGGATAAGAGGCTGGAAGAGAGAGGCTGGAAGTTACTATCGAAACTACAATTTCTGACATTGCCGCAAAATTTGATGAAGCTCTCTTTAAAGGAATAATACATTACAGGGTTGTAAGTGCTTTTTTAACCTCAATTCACTTCCCTCTCCCAGCTCCAGGCTTCCTTACTTACTAAAAACAGAAATGTCTTATCCCGAACTCAGGTTATTTAACATAAAAAGCCCCCAAGCCAATAAAAACTTGGGGACTTTTTATATTATTGTATTAAAAACACTGATCTAAAAAAGCTTATTTACTTTCAATATAAGTAACATTAACCAGTTTATTAGGCTTCAGATAAACAATATTTTTTTGAAAGTCCAGAAATATATTAAACCTTTTCAGGATTTCATTACCCAAAATATTCATCCTGGTACCCGTTACGGGTCTACTTTGAGACAATAGCTGTACAGGAATGTCTTTTAGCTGTGTTTTTCCTAATGATAAAGTTTGAAGATTAGAGGTCATAACAGGAATTTCATTGCCTTGTGCTCCTTTCATGATTACTTTTTTAATGACTGTCATTTTATCCGTTGGAAAACCTTGTTCATTCAATAAAGGACCATCCAGCATCGCTGTTCTTTGATATCCTGTATCAAACAGATACCAATCTTTATTTTTAGTCTGGTCCTGAGCAATATCTACCGGAACCTGAAAGACATTGTTATAATATTTTATCGGAAGCTGAGAATATTCAGATTTTACTTTGGATGGAAGCTGAGAATGCACCACCATTAAACCTTTATCATGATTTAATTCTACAACCATTCCATCAAATAAATCCCAACCAAATCTACCATCCGTCCCATGACCGGTAAGCTGTGCCGGATAAATATTGAAACCCCGATATTCTTTTTTTCCGATCTGCAGAAAATTGGTCCCCGATTTTAATGAGCTTTTGATTTTATTCTTCAATGTTTCCTGCGTAAGAACAAGATCACTTGTACCCGTATCAAAATTAAGTAAAAGGGTATCCACTTTATTAAGTACTGTTTTTACAAATATCGTATTCTGTTCATTGATATGAAGCTGCAGCGTGTCTTTAAAGGACATTTTACTAAAATCTTTCGGTGGCAGAGACTCAATTCTCGTCAACGCAGAATCTTTACCTTTCAAAAGAATAATAAAGTCTTTTTTTTTCTCCTTTTTTGAGATCTACAATAAGAGAGTCTATATCTGTTTTTATAGTAACCCTTTTATTAGAAGTGGCTATTTTAGATACCGTATAGACATCCGGCTTAATTTTAGGATCTATATTCCAGTCTGTTTTTAAGCCATTATCTTTTTCGTAAATAACGGCTTTAGGTCCATTGGCTTTTAGAACAGTTAATTTATTCTGGGCGAGTGAAAAGGAAGTTAAAAACGAGACAAGCAATAATGACAGAAATGACTTCATACCTCAATATTATTTAAATTATATACAAAATTTACCCAAATAAGTCATTACAACATCTATGGCTGTATTGCCTATTGTAGTACCATCATGAAAACAGTTATCCGTAGGAGCAATGTAAAACTGATAGGGTTCTTGCTTTACTTTAATCACAGGATAGGCCGGATAATGCTTTAAAAAATAATCTGTAATATTTTCATTGGTTATTTCTACCTCCTTAAGTTCTTCTTTTTCTTTAAGCATATTACATGCCTGCTTCATCGTAAGATTAATAAATAAAAAATATCGAGATTGCTCACCTAAATTGATGGTAAACCTGTTTCCATACTGATAACAGGTATGCAGGGTCATATCTTTAGAACTGTCTTTATGTACTCCTATATAATGAATGTCTTTAAAGGTATAATTTTCAGGTAATTTCCTTTTATTTAAAGAAACCACTTCACTATTGGGATAGTTGGTTGCAATACTCATAAACCTATAAGGCGCCAATGAAATCTCATCCAACACCCCATTGAGATGGGTATTTAGTTCCTGAACCAATTCTTTATTTTCAATGAATTTTTGAAATGCATCATTATCTGAAGTAGCGGAATGAAGATTAAGCTGATGGAACAGGGATTTCAATTCTTCAGGGATTTCTCCTATAAAAACCGAATTATAATCTTTCTTATTAACATGGTCTCCTTTTATAGTATCAAGTTCCTGCTCGGAAAGTTTTCGCCAATCCCTTTTCGCCAAATGTGCATTGGGTTCATATTGTGCCTTGAACTTAATGTCTTTGAATACAATTTCTACAGGTTCCTGTTCTGAATGATGGGCAACTCCAGAATTGATTTCTAAAACATTTTCTAAATTCTCACCGTATATTTTGATTCCTGATTTGAGTTTCATAGTGATTAGTAATTATTAAATTCTCCCACAAATACCATGGTGATATCAAATTTTTTGTTCCCCAGCGTACTTCCATCATGAATGAAATTATCTGTTGGAGCAATATAATATTGGTAAGGTTTTACTTCTATTCTGATTACCGGATAATCCGGATACAGGGAGAAAAATAATTCTACAATATTATCTGAAGTAACAGTAATATCCTGATGATGCTTCTTAACATCGGTATAAATTTGTTTCAATGTTAAATTTACAAAATACAGATATCTGGATTCTTCACTAATATTGATGGAAATTCTATTGTCTGATTTATACGCTGTATTGGGCGTAAATTTTGTACTTTGGTCTATATGCAAACCCGTATATTTTATATGCTCCCTATTATGGAGATGAAAAGTAGTAGTATGCATATCCGGAAGACATCTTGTAATACGATGAAAATTGTATTTCTGAGAATCGGATTTTTGATTAAGAAATTGATTTAAAACTTTATTAAGCTTTAATGTAAGTTTTTCATCTTCCTGAAATTTAGGCTGAACATCAAATAGAGTCTTGCATTCCTCCAGCTTTACTGCTTTAAACAAGATCTTTAATTCATCCGGAATCTCGCCCAGTCCTAAGGTATTGAACATTTTATTGCCTTTCTCTGAATAAGAGAGAATTTTATATTCAGACTCAGTAAGATCCCGCCATTCATCATCAGGTAAATAGGCATTATCAAAATATTCAATTCCTGTATTGACCACTTTTTCGGCCACTACTCCTTTATTGATTTTAAGCTGATTTTTCCAGTTAGAACCAGAGTCTCCAGCCAAATACATTCCTTTCTTTAGATTCATACTAAACGATAATGCATTAATTTCTCTTTAACTTCAGTTTCAATCATAATTTCTTCTGTTTCAAATTCCATCTCATTGACTATATCATCATAAGAAACTTTAGACAACTCCATTTCCTCTTGGGTTTCTTTTGGAATTCCGTCTATAATATCATTCTGAATATAGGTAATAAGTTTAATCATATCATGACAATAAATAGTAGGATTATCAAAACCTCTTTCGTTAGAATAACGATTACCTAAAAATCCACCACCACAAAAATCATAAATGGAACAGTTGAGGCATTTTTGTGATACCATTGAATGAGCATTCATATAAACATCAAAAAGCCGATCTTTAGAAGCATCACCAATAGCATGGGTATGAATATTAATATTATTTCTGGTAATTCCTTCATAGCAAGCTCTTATAAAGTCTGCTACTTCTAAATTCCCATTGGTTTCCAGTACGGCAACCCCATTGATATTTTTACCTAAAACCTGATCTCCTTCATCCTCACCCACAATCAGATCAATAAGTGTTTTAAAAAATCTCACACTCATCCTTTCTTTGTCGTTCTTCCAGATCTTAAACAATTCTATAAGCCAATCTGCATAGGGTGTATAATTTTTTGTATTAACCAATTCTTTTTCCATTCCATCAGGAAGTTGGTCAAAATGACCATCCGGCAGAAGAATATTAAGACTTTTTACGTTAAGCTCCTTCACTTCATCATACAGTTCCTGAGGAGGAATATTAATATTGATGACAGACAAAATTCCATTAAGTCCATACTCCTGTCCCAAGACAATTGCTTCTTTTACCTCATCATAAGAGCCTTTTCCATTATGAAAAACACGGTATTTATCATGGTATTCTTTAGGCCCGTCTATACTTATCCCTACCCTGATATCCAACTCATTAAAAAGCTGATACCATTCATCATCTAATCCAACACCATTGGTCTGGATGACAAAATCAAAGTAATTATCAGGAAGTATTTCCGTGAAAATCCTAATGGATTCACGATAAAACTCTTTGGATATTAATAAGGGTTCTCCTCCATGAAAAACAATCTGTATATTATTCAAATTATTTTCCAGGCAATATTCATTAAGTTTAGCTGCGAAGGCTTTTATGGTATCAATTGACATGAATTTAGGCTGCTTCAGATACGTTTTATCACCCAAATTATACATGTAACAATACGAACAGTTGAGATTGCATCTACTTGCAACCTTTAATACAAAAGATGTAATCATATCCTATAGAATAAAAAAATAGTTCTCCGCCATAGCGAAGAACTATACATTTTAATTTAGTAATTATAGCTTAGTGGTAGCTAATAAGAATTGATCAGCTCTGTTATAAGCAGCCGAAGCTCCTGATCTAGCTGTTACGCTACAATTATCAGGTGATACTATAATAGTACTTCCACCACCAAAAATAGATTTATACAAATCTACATTTTCAGAAGACTGCATCGCTTTTTTAAGGATGTTCTTTTGCTCTAAGTTACTGGTAATTTTTAGTTTCTTTTTCATGATAAAATAGTTTTGGTTAATAAATTATAATAATTCCCCAAATATAGATATTTTATTAAACGAAAAAGAAAACTTTTACAAAATAATTACTTTTTTTTAATTGTTATTGCAAAACCACCACTTCTAGCCATTTTAAAATTAATTTTTGATTTGCTTGTGATTGTTTTGTTGTAAATATGATAACTCTGAGGATTATTGATATAATCAGCATCTTTTCCATCTTCATAGATGGTTGCTTCATAGGCTTGCCCTTTATCCAGGAATGAGAAATCCACCGTATATTCACGTTTGTTTTCATCTGTAATACCTCCTACAAACCAGTTTTCTGTACCTTTTGCTTTTCTGGCAGTAATTACATAATCTCCCGGTTCTGCAGATAAGATTTTCGTATCATCCCAATCAGCAGCAACATCTTTGATGAACTGGAATGCATCCATATGCTTTTTATAATTCTCAGGAAGGTCTGCAGCCATCTGAAGCGGCATATACATCGTTACGTATAAGGCAAGCTGTTTTGCCAATGTTGTTTTTACAAAACGTGCATCTCCAGGGAAATAATAGTCTAATTTCGTCTGGAAAATTCCCGGTGTGTAATCCATAGAACCTCCCATCCATCTTGTAAACGGAAGTACTGTCTGATGATCCGGCTTATTCCCTCCGAATGCTTCATACTCTGTTCCTCGCGCCGCTTCTGCAGAGATGTAGTTCGGATAGGTACGGCTTTCCCCTGTAGGACGTACAGACTCGTGAGAGTTCACCATAATTTTATAGTCGTTTGCTTTTTCAGCAATTCTATAATAATGATTGATCGTCCATTGAGAATAGTGATGCTCTCCTCTTGGAATAATATCACCTACATATCCTGTTTTTACAGCATCATAGCCATATTTATTCATCGTTTGGAAAGCTTTATCTGCCCATCTTTCATAGTTCGTAGCAGAACCTGAAGTTTCGTGGTGCATGATCAATTTAATTCCTTTTGAATGAGCATAATCGTTTAGCATTTTGATATCGAAATCCGGATAAGGAGTAATGAAATCAAAAACAAACTCTTTAGAATGTCCGAACCAGTCTTCCCATCCAATGTTCCATCCTTCAATTAATAATCCCTGGAATCCATTCTCAGCAGCAAAATCGATATATTCTTTAACTTTCGTATTATTTGCTGCATGTTTTCCGTTTGGAGTTAACTTTGCAAAGTCTGTTTTACCCAAATGAACATTTTCAGCTGTAGAATATGCCCACTGAGATTTTCCGATAATCATTTCCCACCAGACTCCCATGTATTTTGTAGGATGAATATAAGAGGTATCTGTGTATTTTGTAGGCTCGTTCAGGTTAAAGATCATTTTGGAATCCATTACCTCTTCAGCTTTTGGTGCAACAATAATCGTTCTCCAAGGGGTTACTGATGGGGTCTGGATATACCCTTTTGCCCCTTGTCTGTCAGCCGTTAAGTGTGTTTTAAACTTAAAGTTCTGAGCATCTACTTCAAGGTGTGAAGCTGGATAATCTAGTACAGCAGCTTCAGCAACATTAATGTATAAAGGGCTCTTCCCTTCTTTTTTAAGCATTAAGGGAGACTGAACTGCATTTTTCACCAAAGTCTGAGAAGCATTAGCATCAAATGCTTTATCCCATTTTGCAGGAATTTCTGAAACTTTTGTTTCCTGATACTGATATTCCTGAGAGTCGTAATCTGCTACGATCCACCAAGCCTTCATATCGGTTGGGAAATCAATTTCAGAATCTTCTTCTCTGATTACGAAATAATTAAGGTTTTTCTGTTGTGGAAATTCGTATCTGAATCCCAGACCATCATTAAACAGTCTGAATTTTACTACAATACTTCTGTCTGTAGAAGCCTGATTAAGCGTAAGGGCTAATTCATTGTAGTTGTTGATATAATTTTTCTTTTCCCCAAGAACCGGCTGCCAGGTCTCGTTTTTGAAGTCTCTTTTTTCATCTACCTTCGCAAAACCGTTGTTAAGGTCATATTTTGCATCTTCTGGTTTGGCAATTTCAGAAGCAAATTTAATGGCTGTGTCTTTAAATAATCTCAATCCCAATTTTGAATCTTCAACTACCACCACCCCGTTGTATTTCAGATTATAGAAAGGAACTCCATCTTTTAACTGGAAATTCATTTCAAATTTACCATCCGGCGATTTTAAAGATTGTGCTTTCACACCTGTAAACATCATTGAGAGCAAGAGTGCTCCAACTGTAATTTTCTTCATAATGACTATTTATTAACTTAAAAAAATAGATAAAGTGCTGCGGTAAAGCAGCACTTTGCTTTTATAATTAAACTTAATGTTCTATAATGGCTTTATTGAGTAGACTCCTAATTTTAAATCTACGGTGATTTTATAGTTTCCTCCTGTACCATCAAACTTGATGTTACCATTACTCCCTTTAGGGGCCAGATACCCTGTATTGCTATCAGCTTTAAGGTCTCCCCATTCTAGCTCTCCCCAGCTCTGTTGGCCTACGAATTTCAGTTGGCTTCCCGCTGAAAGAGCAATAATGTGTTCGAATTTACCATCGCCTAAATTTGTCATTGGGATAGCACCTCCAATATTCCAACCATTAACAGATCCTACTAAATATAAGTTTGTAGGATTCCAAAGACTGATTGAAGAAGATGAAATAGTAAGAGTTTTCTTCACTGGCTCTGAATCAACAACAATCTTGTAAATCCCAGACTCTCCATTAAATTTAATATTTTCAGCATCTGCCACGGATAGGTTTGTGGACCATGTTTTGAAATATTTGTTACCATCTTTTATTCCTGCTGCATCCAAGCTATAGTTAGTAGGGTCCCAAGCTTGTTGCCCTAAAAATCTGAAGGCTTTTCCTTTCTCCAAATAGGTATAGATTGTAGAGATATTCTCATCTTTATAAAGCAACTGTGCATTTCCAGCATTCCATCCCACTGCAGAAGCTTCTCCTACTAAATAAAATGGTGGATATTCAGCAAGGTAGGGGGTAACGGTCATAGAAATTACATTAGAATAAAATACTGCGTTACCCACAGATGTTTTCATTCTAACATCAACATCTACTATTTTTTCAGGCAAAAAGCCCGCATCATTCATTATTTTATTGAACTCTTTAACACTATAAGTTGTAGATAGATCTTTTGCGTTAACATCAACACTTTTAGCATCTTTAAATCCTGTATCTTTCTTTGCAAATTCCAATGAATTATTATAGACAACAGAAATATTATATTGTGGGTTCGTCCAATCAAATTTAACAGCTTTATCTGCTTCATTATCTCTGAGAAGAACCAGAGTTTTTGCATCTGAAGCCAAAGCAGAGTTTTTTGTTTGCTGAAGCACGGCCTGATCTTCATCTTTTTCACAGGAAATCACTAGCAATCCTATGAAAACCATACTTATTATTTTAAATATATTTTTCATTTTAAATAGACGTTTTTAGAATTAATAACCTGGGTTTTGAATTAAATTAGGATTTGCTATGATATCTTTAGCCGGAATAGGGAAAAGATTTCTATAGCTTTCAACTGCTTTTCCGCCTTTCACATTTCCTTTCCACGGCCATAAATATTCTCCGGATGTAAACTTCCCAAATCTGATAAGATCTGATCTCCTTGTCATTTCCCAAGATAATTCTCTTGATCTTTCATCTAATATAAAGTCTAAATTAATAGATGAAACATTCCCACTTCCGTTTCCATAAGCTCTTTGTCTCAGTTGATTTACATACTCTACGGCAGTCGTCATATTTCCATTTCCTCCTCTAAGAGTGGCTTCAGCATACATCAAGTAAATATCCGCTAAACGATACAATGGAATATCTGTTTCTACCCAATTTGTATTAGATCCGGCAGAACCGTTGCTTTTAACATTTTTATATTTAATGAATGCATATCCATCATTGAATGATCCTAAATCATTAATTTCCAGATTTTGTCCGTCTGTATAAAAGTTTCCTCTTTTATCCGCTCCGTTAGCTGGGAATTTTTCTACAAATGATTTAGTAGTTCTAAGGCCACTCCACCCTCCATTAACTCCAAAGTCAGAAGCTTTCATTGAACCTCCTATTGCAGCATGAACCAGATAAGTTGTTCCTCCGTTTGTCTGTGTATTAATACCATCAAAATTAACCGTTAGAATAGCTTCTGGATTGTTTTGATCATTATCTGCAAGAAAAAGTGATTTATAATCAGATTTCAAGGCATATCCGGCTCCAATTACTTTGTTACAATAAGTGATACAGTCATTGTTTCTTTGTGTTCCTGTATAAACCCCTGCATTAAGATAAAGCCTTGCTAATAATGCCCATGCAGCCGCTTTGTCAGCTCGTCCATACACACTTGTTTTTGCCTCCTTCATGTCATTCGCACTGGCCAACAATTCCTGTTCTACGAAATTAAATAAAGCTGCTCTTTCTATTCTTGGAGGTCCGTCAACTGCTCCCGGAAGATAATCTTCTTTTGCAAAAGGTACATTTCCAAACATATCCAAGGCATGATAATAAGACTGTGCTCTTAGGAAACGAGCTTCCGCTCTCATATATTTAGCTTCAGTAAGGTTGTTTCCTGTAATACCATTCTGTGCAAGCTTTTCATCAGTTACATTTCTCAAAAACTCATTACAAAGTCCTATCTCTGTATAGATTCTATAGTACATCGCAGTGATGAATTCGTTAGAAGAATCCCATGTCATCTTATGAATAGTATGTAAATTCCCATCATTCCAACCAATTACCGCTTCATCTGTGGAAACAACATTTAATGTATACATCAATCTTGTATACTGTGAAAATCCGCCATTGATCCCACTTATATCACTATCCGGATAATTTCCTCCGTCTCCTGATACTTGGCCACCCATGGATAGTCCTCCATATAATTTAGCTAATACATTCTGATAATTTCCAAAATCCTTAAAGACAACATCTGCTGTAACATCAGTCATAGGCTCTCTTTCAAGATCTTTTATACAGGAAGTTGTAGAAAATAACATGGCTACAGCTGCTGTTATTACTAAACTTTTGATTTTTATATTTGATTTCTTCATTTCTTCTAGTTTAAAATTGAAAATTAAGTCCTAAGGAATAAATTCTAGGCATTTGATAATATCCATTATCAATTCCACCAAATACCTCAGGGTCAACCCCTTTATATTTAGTGATTACAAAAACATTTTGCGCCATTGCATATACTTTCAGATTACTATTTTTATTAAAAATATTTCCGAAATTATATCCGACATTCAGATTATCTAATCTAAAGAAAGAAGCATTTTCTACATATATATCAGAAAAATATCTGTTGGAATCTTTTAGAGCATATTCTGGTGCAGTATAAAAGACATTCTGAAGATATTCATTGGTAGATGCAGACTGCAAAGAACTGTTTGATGCCGCATTGTTATATACGTAGTTTCCTAATACAGCTCTTGCACTTAATCCAAAATCCCAGTTTTTATAATTAAGTTTGGTTGAGAATCCTAATAAGGCATCAGGAGTGGTAGACTTGTAATAATACTTATCACCAGTATCTATTTTTCCGTCTCCGTTTCTGTCTACATAGGCTCCATCAACAGGCTTACCATTCGCATCATATACCTGTTGGAATACCCAGAAAGAGTTTGGTGCCTGTCCTACTGCATGGGCCTGAATCATATTTCCTGCTCCTCCTTCTATACCACCAACGGCAATATTAAAAGACGCATCTGCTCTCTGTAAAAGGTTTGTAACAACTGGTTTATAATGTGTTGCATTAAAGCTTACTTCCCAGGTTGTTTTTTCAGTTTTAATAGGAACGAAAGTAATACTTCCTTCTATCCCTTCATTTTTCATGTTTCCTACATTCATCCAGTTCGCATTACTCACCCCTCCGGCAGGCGTATTTACGTATACCAAAAGATCTTTTGTATCTTTTCTGAATAAATCAATGGAACCTGTAATTCTATTTTTAGCAAAACCGAAATCTACCCCAATGTTTTTAGTCGTAGTTGTCTCCCAAGTTAAATTAGGATTATAGTTGGTAGGACGGAACATATAATAGTATTGGCTGCCTAATTCATAATAAGCTCCCGGATTACTTCCGGCGTATGAGGCATAAGCAGGATAATTATTAGGCCTGTTCCCATCCAACCCAGGAAGTTCCTGTTGACCTGTTTTCCCCCAACCAGCTCTAATTTTTAAATTACTGATGGCTGAAATATCTCTAATAAAACTTTCTTCATTTAATTTCCAGGCTACAGATACCCCAGGGAAGTTACCCCAAACATTATCTCTGGTTCCATTAAAGAATCTTGAAGAACCATCTCTTCTCATGGATCCGGAAATCACATACTTATCAGCAATCGTAAAAATAGCTCTTCCATAAAAAGAAAGTAGTGTATTTCTTGTTTCAAAATCTCTGTTAACCTGAGTTGCAGCATTTCCTTTATAATTAGTTTCTCCTGGTATAACCGTAAGGAAATCCTGATAAGAATACCCTGCTGTAAGATCTACACTTGTATTGATGGCGGTAATTTTCTTAAGATAATTAAAATAAGTTTCCAATAACTTATTCTTCTTTTCCATACTATAGAGTCTGGAACTTCCCATATCATTTATCCCTGGTCTAAAAATAGGACTAACAGATTTTTGACCGTCACTTTTTGTATAATCATATCCTGCATTTACATTAAAATGCAGATCTGGAAGAAAATGAAACTTATAATCTAATTGAATGTTTCCAAGTCCCCTCCATACAGAAGAAACATCACGGATACCATTCAGCATTCCAAGTGGATTTGATGTAGCATTCACATTAAATCCATTAGGTGCACCTGCATCCAGCCATTCATAATAGCCACCAAATTTGGAGTTTCCGGAATATACTGACTGCGTAGGATCAAAATAAGTTGCCGCTCTAATTACTCCTGCGTCTACAAATCTATTATCTGTAAAGGTTCCTTTTGCGTTAACGTTTACAGAAAGGTGATTATCAAAAAACTTAGGATTCAAGTTTAATCCAATTGAAGTTCTTTTGAATGAATTCGTTTTTACAATACCATTTTGTTCATTATACCCTAATGATAAACGATATGGTAACCCTTTAACACCTCCTGAGAAAGACACGTTATTATCTGTTCCCCAGGCAGCCTGATAGATAAGGTTCTGCCAGTTAGTGTTAGCTGTTCCTAATTTAGCTCTATAGGCAGCAGATGCATTTGCATTCACAAAATCCCTAAACTGATCACCATCTAAAACATTTACATTACTCATTTTGGTAGAAACAGAAGTTACTGTAGAAAAATTTACTTTAAATCTTCCTGCAGATCCTTTTTTAGTCGTAATTAAGATAACCCCATTTGTTGCTCTGTTACCGTAGATTGCGGTAGCTGAAGCATCTTTTAGAATGTCAAAAGATTCTATATCACTAGGGTTTATTAATGATAGAGGATCAGAAGCTCCGTTTACCCCTACAAAATCCTGTGGTACCCCATCAATTACAATTAGTGGAGCGTTATTCCCATTTAAAGACGCTGTACCTCTAATTCTGATTGCAGTTCCGGATCCAGGCGCACCACTATTATTAGTGATCTGTACTCCAGGTGTTTTCCCCTGAATAAGCTGTCCTGCAGAAGTTGCTCCACCGTTAAAGTCTTTGGCTGTTACAGAAGTAATAGATCCTGTAAGATCCGATTTCTTCTGCTTACCATATCCAATCAAGACTACCTCCTCGATTTTCTTCTCTTTGGTGGCCGAGTCTTTAACCTGCGCATGCATTACTGTACTTGCCAGTAAAAAAGCAGGCGCTATTTTTAATACCGTTGTAAAATTCTTCACAATTTTATTTTTATAGTTTCGTTTTTCAGTCTTAAATCCGGCCTGAGCCAGTGCTGCAATTTAAAAAAAAATTAGAATTATTATAATTTTAATATAAATTATGATAAAATTATGTATATTACGAAACCGTTTTTAGTTAAAATTATACTCCTCAATCTTTTACACGATAGTATGCAATACATAACATTTGTTTCGCGTTAACAAAAAGTTAAACATATGTTTAACTTAATTTCATATGAAACTCTGAAAAACGGCAAGATTCATCATAATAACTCCACAAAGAGCGGTATTCAAGAGATAATCCTTATCTTTGCAGTCAAAACTTTACTATAAATGTCAAACAGAAAGATGATTACGGCAGCTTTGCCTTATGCAAACGGTCCGGTTCATATAGGACATTTGGCAGGTGTTTATATTCCTGCGGATGTTTACGCAAGATTTCAGAGAAGATTAGGAAAAGATGTAGCGTTTATCTGTGGTTCGGATGAACACGGTATTCCTATTACCATAAGAGCTAAAAAAGAAGGCGTTACGCCACAGGATATCGTTGACAAATATCACGGGATTATTAAAAAATCTTTTGCTGATCTGGGAATTTCATTTGATGAATATTCAAGAACAACTTCACCAAAGCATTATGAAACCAGTCAGGATTTCTTCAAAGTTCTTTATGAAAAAGGAAAATTTACAGAAGAGGTTTCTGAACAATATTTTGATGAGCAGGCAGGAGAATTTCTTGCTGACCGCTATATTGTAGGAACTTGTCCGAACTGTGGTAATGAGAATGCTTACGGTGACCAGTGTGAGAAATGTGGTTCTACCCTTTCTCCCTCTGAACTGATCAACCCAAAATCAATGCTTAGCGGAAATGTTCCTATTCTTAAAGATACAAAGAACTGGTATCTGCCACTTAATGAATACGAAGATTTCTTAAACGAATGGATCATTGAAGGTCATAAAGATGACTGGAAGCCTAACGTATACGGTCAGGTTAAATCTTGGTTAAACGATGGATTAAAGCCACGTGCCATGACCAGAGACCTGAATTGGGGTGTTCCTGTTCCCCTTCCGAATGCAGAAGGAAAAGTTCTTTATGTTTGGTTTGATGCTCCTATCGGATATATTTCTTTCACAAAAGAATGGGCTGAGAAAAACGGAAAAGACTGGAAAGATTACTGGCAAAGCGAAAACAGTGATCTGGTACACTTTATCGGAAAGGATAATATTGTATTCCATTGTATTATTTTTCCAGCAATGATGAAGGCACATGGAGATTATATCATGCCTAAAAATGTACCTGCTTTTGAATTCCTGAACCTTGAGAATGATAAAATCTCAACATCAAGAAACTGGGCAGTTTGGGCGCATGAGTATGTAGAAGAATTCCCGGGACAACAGGATGTTTTAAGATATGCTCTTCTTTCATCGGCTCCTGAAACTAAGGATAATAATTTTACATGGAAGGATTTCCAAACGAAGAATAATTCTGAATTGGTAGGAATCTTCGGAAACTTTATCAACAGAGTTGCCGTTCTTATTCATAAATATTATGATGGAGTTGTTCCTCAGGGAGATGTTAACAGCCCGGAATTAAAAGAGATCAATAAGGCAGCTGCAGAAATTTCAGAATTCCTTGATAATTATGAGTTCAGAAATGCTTTATCTGCATTAATGAACCTTGCAAGATTCGGGAATCAATATCTTCAGACTGAAGAGCCTTGGAAAACCATTAAGGATAATCCGGAGAAAGCAGCTCAATCACTTTTTGTAGGAGCTCAGATTGCTGTTGGTTTAGCTCAGTTATGTGAACCATTCATGCCTTTCAGTTCTGAGAAGCTATTGAATATGTTCAATGTTGAAAAGAAAAGCTGGAGCGATGTTGAAAATCAGTCTGTATTAATTGAAACAGGTCACAAGATCAACGAATCCTCTCTTTTATTCTCAAAAATTGAAGATCATGTAATCGAAGCTCAGATTCAAAAGCTGGAAGACACCAAACAAAACAATAAGAAAACAAACCCTAACGCTAATCCAATGAAAGAAGAAATCACTTTTGATGATTTTACTAAAATAGATCTTAGAACAGCAACCATTTTAGAAGCTGAAAAAGTAGAAAAAGCAGATAAATTACTGAAACTTACTGTAGATACAGGAGTGGATGTAAGAACTGTAGTTTCAGGTATTGCAGAAAGCTTTACCCCTGAAGAAGTGATTGGTAAGCAGGTTATGATCTTATTAAACCTTGCTCCGAGAAAGATCAGAGGAATTGAGTCTCAGGGAATGTTGTTATTAACGACTAAACCGGATGGTAAATTATCTTTCGTAACACCGGATGACAGCAATGTTGAAAACGGTATTGAGATCGGATAATTACTCCTTAATATAAAGATTAAAGGCTGTTTCATCCGAAACAGCCTTTTCTATTTCAATTAATTGTTGGTTATATACTGTATTCTCTCGCAGATCTTACAGATTTCACAGATGATTCCAAAATATGTTTAGGCTAAAACCCGTTTCTATTGAATGTTGTTAAAAACATTTTATTTCTTTGTCAGTTTTGCCAGGTAAGAATCTTCATCCTGCAATACTTTTTCTACTTTAAATCCATTATTTTCAGCAGCATTCTTCAAAGTATTGAAGTCAAGATATAACCATGTGATCGGTTTTTCAGATTCACCTTTATAATGAACAATATATTCCAATTCTCCGTAATACCCACCGGCAGGAATGTATACTCCACCATCTTTATCGCGGTCAAACATATAAAGGATGTCTGTACTGTCGATTAAAATCTGTCCACCCTCATTCAACAAGTTTCCTAGTTTCTGAAGGTAGGTATCTATCTTGGATAACCCTTCAAAGATTCCGGTACCATTCATTAATAATAAAACAGTATCAAACGTTCCTTCTGAAAAATCAAGAATATTCTTGCAAACAGCATGCTTAACTCCTCTTAACTTGCAAACTTCAATGGATTTTGGAGAAATATCTAAAGCCGTAACATCAAGATTCGCATCATTCTGAAGGTATAAAGCATGTGAACCGGCTCCAGCACCAATATCCAACACTTTTCCTTTAGATAACTGTAATGCTTTCTGCTCAATATCATTCATCTCTTCAAAATCCCTGAACAAATAATCTACAGGAAGTTCATCCAATTCAGAAATTGATGTTTCCGTCTGCAGGTCTTCAGGATTTTCATTATGATAATAATCCCAGATGGCTTGCCCCATTAAATCTTTCATAATGCAAAGATACAGCTTCAAAGGATAAAGTTCAAAGTTTGAATGGCGAGTTTTAGGTTGCGGGGTTCGTGGTACGAGGTTATGAGGTACGGGTTACGAGATTTGCATTGTTATCGTTATAATGTTTCTCGGATCTTCATATGTCTATATTATTATAACGCAATAGATCGCAAGGTTTTGAAAATGCTAATTCTTTTTCTAAGATCACAAAGGTGTTTCACTCAGCAATGAAACCATTTATGTCCTAGCTAAAGGAAATGCCTTTGCGAACGAAATTATTTTCAAGTTTGATTAAAAACTTTGCGATCCCAGCGTTAAAAATATTAAAAAGTTTCCTTATTAGAACTCAGGCTATGCTATAGATTCCTTTTCTTCACGTCTGTCTGCCTGCGACTCGTTTTCTGCTTTCCCAGCTTTCCAGTAAGAAAATGCATAGAGCTCTTTTGAAGTCCAGTTTTTCTCTTTTCGAAGGAAAGTACGTATTTCTTTAACGCTGGAGAATTCACAAGCTACATACCCGAATTTTGAAGCTTCAGGAATATCAATACTCTTCACCACATCAGCAATTTCACTGCTGATTTGAGGCTGGGAATTATGAAGCCATCTAAATTCAATATCTGCTTTGGTTTCCAATATCTGCTCATCTTCTTTTCCATGAACTTCGATAATACAGACTCCTTTTGCTGTTTCCGGAAGCGTTTCCAAAATAGCACTCAACACAGGAATTGCGGTAGCATCACCTGCCAATAAATACCATTCTGCTTCAGGATATAGCCCTTTTCCATCCAGACGCATCATTACACCAAGTTTTGATCCTGCTTGTGCATTTCTAACCCATTTTGAGGCCGGGCCTCCGTCTCCATGATCCACAAAATCAATGAATACTTCATTCTTTTCCAGATCAATTCCTCTATGCGTATACGTTCTGATGGATGGAGCCACTTCTTTTGGCGGATGCACCCATTCATGGTTTTCATCTATCGTCGGAAAATAAACTTCGTTTACCCCAACCGGAGGAATGGCAATTTTATTATTGTCTCCTATCGTAGTGTTTTTAAACAATTGAACTTCCGGAGAATACAAATACACTCTGATAAAATGATCGGTAATGTATTCTTTTCTGGTGACTTCGGCAATGAACTGCCCTGTTGAAATTTGAGCCATAACTGAATTAATTTTTAAGTTAAAATCCAGATTCCTATCAATATCAGAAACCGGACTTGTAGAAAGTATTTGATCCAGACTAAGGCATGATTACCTTAATCTTAATTTGTTAAAATTCAAAAGTATAAGACAGATTAAATGTTCTGCCTCTTCCTTTATAGTTAAATAGGTCCGGAATTCCGTAGCTTGAATATAAAACCTGGGAACGCTTGCTCCAGATGGTCTGATAATCTGTATTGAACAGATTCTGGATTCCAAGGTTGAATTTTCCAAACTGGAACCGGTAACCTATCATAAGGTCTGATGTATTGTATCCTTCAACAACATTCATAAGCTCATCCTTCTGCTTGAAATTCTGTAATGATTGGAATCTGAATGACCAGTTTTTCACATTATACCCAATATAGGTTACCAATTTTGACGGTGACGCATTATAAATTTCCTGCTTCTGCCATTCTCCTTTATTGTCTACTTCAGATTTGATCAATAATCCGCTTGCTCCGAAATAAACACCATTGTTCATGGAATAGGAAATCTCTGCTTCAATTCCCATATTTCTTAATTTTAAATCGTTAACAAGAATCTGGAATGTTTTCTTATCGACGACTACTGTCTTGTCAGAATTACTTAAGAACCCGGCAATCTGTGCTCTCAATCCCCCTTTATTAATACGGTATCCCACTTCAAACTGATTGGTTTTGATGGCTTGTAAAGGCTGATCTTTTACATTGATACTTGAAATGACATCCCAATTCGTTCCATTCAGCGTATATTTCCCAATTCCGTAGAATTTAGCAGGATCTGCCAAACTTGCTCCCTGAGAGAATGTTCCCCAGACCTGGTGCTTTTCGTTGATTTTATAGAGTAATCCGGCATTCGCTAATGTTACATTATAAGAGCTTTCTCCTCCCGGAATAGCAGAGGCAGAAGTTCCATATCCCATGGCAATCTGTGTTTGCTGTTCAGAACCTACAAAATCATCCATTTTTACATTGATGTGCTGGTAACGTACTCCTGCATTAAGCTGTAATTTAGGAATGATATTATATTTTGCCTGAACATATCCTGCATAACTTTGTGAGTGGTTGGTAGGATATCTTCCAAGCCTGTATTGAGTCTCGTTGATTAATCCACCACTGGACATTGTTTTCGTAATATCATATACTGATTGGTTTCCTTCAAACTTTTCAAAATCTATATCAGCGCCATAGGTAACATTCAACCCTTTCCATGATTTTGATAATAATGCCTTTATCCCTGAATAATAGGTGTCCTGTTGAGATGAAGACATATAAGCTTCAGTTTTCTTATTTGCCAGAGCTACATTTCCAGGGAAAGGATAAAAATCCTAACTTTTCACCTCTCGTGGCTAACTGAATATACAGATCCTGCCCTCCAAGAATTCCGTTTCCATTATAGGTTACTGTTGCCATATAGCGTTCTGTCCCTACATTTTTATCGGAAGAAAAACCATCTCTCATTTCCAATAAATTTCCGTCTTTCTTGATAAAAGCCCCTAGATTTTCGCCTAAATACAAGCTTCTGTCTCCATTGAATTTGGAATTATAATATTGAAGGGAAGCCGTTATTTTATGCTTATTGTTAAACTGATATCCCCCGGTCGCCAAGATGTCAATAGATTGGTTGTACTGAAGATCGGTTTGGGTAATGTCTGTAAACAACTGTTTCTGATCTGCTCCATACACTCCACCATTCTGCTGATAGGCAACTCCCAGTCTTCCAAAGAACTTTTCTCCTTTTCCTGCAATAGATTGTGCTGCACGGAAATCATGGTCATCTTTGCCCATAAATCCTGTACGTACTCCTAATTCGGTCTCTCCACTGATTCCTTTTTTAGACGGTGCTTTCGTAATGATATTAATGATACCACCGGTTGCATTTCCACCGTAGATAGAACTTGCTCCGGAAAGTACCTCTATTCTTTCGACATTAAATGGATCAATGGCATCCAATTGGCGGCTGATCGCACGGATACTGTTCAGAGAAACCCCATCTATCATTACCAGAGCAGAACGTCCCCTCATGTTCTGTCCGTAATTGGTTCTTCCCTGTGGCCCGATATCCATACTTGGAATTAATATGGATAACATTTCCTTAATGGGAACTCCACTTTTAGCCTGTTCCTGAATTTTTTCTTTCTGAACAACCCAAACGGTACCGGGAATTTCAGAAATTTTGGTAGGTTTTCTTGATGCTACGATCACCACATCTTCTATCCCTTTAGAGGTTACAGTGTCTTTAACAGTTTGGGAAAACAATAATCCCGATGCCAACAGACCTATGAATGCATAATGCTTTTTCATTCCTTCAAATCAAAGTTTTATAATCCCGCAAATATAATTTTTATTTAGAAACAATAAAAATAAGAAAGGGTGAAATTTTTCAGCTTTTGGGTTTTAAAGGCTGGAGGTTGGAAGTTATTTTTGTCATCAATATGGTTAGAAGTTATCATAGCTTCCCCCTTCCAGCCTCCAGCTTCCTTCATCATAAAACTTAGACTCACTATGAAATGATTCATCTATAAAAATTGAGATATAACCATTAATCGCCTATCATCACTTCCCTCTTCCAGCCTCAAGCTTCCTTCCTAAAAATCATAAGATCCCAGCCCAACTAAGGGCCAGGATCTTACTGTGAAAAACAAGGTATCTTTACATCGCAGGCCCGGCTGCGTCTTTTATTTCTTCTAATAATTTTTTACGTTCACGAAGTCTTCTTCTTGCAATAACAGATTTACCACCAAGAACTCTGACAAATCTGAAGTATTGAAATCTTTTAGCTCCGAAATGGTGCGTAATTACATACAACAAGACTCCAAAACCAATCAGAATAATGAATCCGAATATCTTTTTAGTGGCTATCAAAATAGCATTCAACTGAATGGCTTTCATATTAGCCATCACATTCTGCGGAGTGACGGTCATTCCATCCATATAAACGGCCAGATCTCCTACTGCTGTAACCTGAAAACGGTATTGTAACCATGAATATAGGGTTGAAAATATACCTACCGCTAAAAATGTTCTCCAAACCAATACCAATCCGATGGCTGCCAACATTTCATCCATTTCAAGTTTATCCAAAGTATAAAACCATACGGAGATAAACAGTGAACACATTCCATAGCCTTTTAAGAACATAGGCAGATACCAGTTATCATAATTGAATTCCAGTACCATAGAGAAATACATAATGATCGAATATCCTATCATCCCTGCAAACCCTGAAAAAATATACATTTTCAATGGTTTTTCTTTTTTAAACCAAAAAATAGCAATGATTCCGGCTACAATGATTCCGGGAATCATCATCATGCTCAGCTTTGCATTAGTCAATGGATCATATCCTAAAACTCCTACAGCAAAAGTATTCTGAAGAGAAGCAGTTCCTAAGAACATCCCCAGCCAGAACAGCATAAATAAACCGTTCTGTACATTATTTTTAGTGAAAATTTTAAATGACAGATAAGGTCTCTTTAAGGTTAACTGACGAATGGAAAGCAAGGCAAAGCTTACAAATGCTGCAATACTCGCATTAATAATATTCTTCGAATTCAACCAGTCCTGCTGTCTTCCGAATGCATAAACATATGCCGAAAACATAAAGGTTGAAATGAAAAGCAGGATACTCAGCCAGTCGATATAATGCAATGGAACTTTCAGCGCAAAGTATTTGTTATGCATAAAAATCCAGTGTATTAATGCTAATATAAAACATAGAACTGCTGTAAAAATGTAAAACTGCTGCCAGTTATAAAGAAGAGCAAACTCCGCTGAGTAATACACTGCCACCTGGTTCATCACCAGAACAAATGTATAAAATGCGCCATAAAAAATTCCTCTGTTCCCAATCATGACCATCAATGGCAGGAAGAGTTCTATGGTTACCATCATCTTCAAAAATCCAATCAATAAGGCTGAAAATACAAAGATCATCGGTTGTAAAGTAGTACCATTGATATAGCTCAACAGCCCTAAAAGAACCAATAGCAGTACCATTTTATCTCTTACCTTGAACCTCATTTTGATTCTGAGGACCACAGGCATACAGGCTCCCATTCCAATAGTGGTTGCATAGTTCGCCCACATGAAATATTCTGTCATCGCTCCGGTTCCACTCACCAGATAGCTGATGTTTCCTGTATACACCCCACCAATCGGCATTACCACGGCAAGCAGCAATACAATCAGCAGAAGCTGTACGGGTTTGGGTACCCAGTCGTTATATAATCCTTTGTTGTACATATTGTAGATAATAGATTTCAGATATCAGATGACAGACTTTCTAGACATTCAGCCTTAACTTTCTACGCTGCATAATGTCTGGAATCTGATATCTTCCATCTTTTAGTCTTTATTAATATTCACGTTCATATTCATCCCAGCACTCAGCTTTTCAAGATCTTCTTTTTTATTAGTAGCCGTGAATTCGATTCTTACAGGAATTCTTTGCTGAACTTTAATAAAGTTACCGGTAGAGTTATCGGTTGGTACGCTTGAATATCTTGATCCTGTAGCTGCAGAAACGGCAGTTACTACTCCTTCAAACTGCTTTCCACCCAAGGCATCTGCCGTCATCATCATCTTTTCTCCTACTTTAATATTAGGCATCTGACTTTCAAGGAAGTTAGCCGTTACCCATTTCTGACCATTTAATACGATGGTTGCCACTTGCTGACCGGGTTGAATCAGTTGTCCTTCAGAAATCGTTCTTCTTCCCATCACTCCATCATAAGGAGCTGTAATTACAGTATAAGAAAGATTGATTCTGGCCATATCCAGCGCAGATTTTGTTCTTTTGATCTCTGCATCATTGATTCCTAATTTACTTTTCACTTCTGTAGTAGAAAGGTTTGCAGATTGCTTCTGATTCACCAGTGTTTCATAAGCTGCCTTTTGAGCATCATATTCTGTTTTCACCTGATCGTATTGTTGCCTTGTTACCGCTTCCGCAGATAAAAGGTTTTTGTATCTGTTCAGGTTCTGTTCAGCATTCCAAAGTCTTGCTTTTGCTCCGGCAATATTAGATTCCATTACATTGATGTTGTTGGAAACAGTGTTTACGGAAGAACTTGTTGCTGTTTTTTGAGCCATTGCGTTTTGATAAGCTGCTTCAGCCTGTCCTAATTGGGTAAGGATTTCACGTTCATCCAAAACAACCAATGTATCTCCTTTTTTAACTCTTTGGTGCTCAATAAATTTAATTTCTTTGATATAAGCAGAAACTCTTGTATTGATCGGGTTGATGAATTCTTCTACCTGAGCCGCTTCCGTATAGGTTTTGTTTCCGATGTGGAAATATTCACGGATGAGCCAGAATAATCCGAATCCGATCACCAGAAAAACGATGATATTGGAAATAATCGCTCTGATTTTGTTTTTCTTGTTCTGCTTTTTTTTGCTATCTGCCGCTGGTCTTGCGGGAGTTGGTGTAGTATTTTGAGTAGTTTGTTCCTTGTTTTCCATTGTGTTGATTTCAGTTTAAAAAAATTAAAGTGTTCCTGTAGCTTTCAAAAGGTTATAATATTGATACAAAACATTGATCTCTGCATTGGCATAATCCAGCTCTGACTGCAGTTTCTGGTTCTGCGCATCAATCATTTCTGCCTGTACAGCCAATTGATTCAAATATTTGGCTTCGGTAATTTTGTAGTTTTCCTCTGCCAGCCTTTTGGAATCATTTAGGATGTCTGCCTGTTGGATAGCTTCCTGATATTTAGTATACGCTGCATTCACGCCCATATCTACATTCTGCTGTACTAAAGTCATGGCATCATTCGCCTGATTTTTCTGCAGTTCACCTAATTTTACTTTTTCCTTTGTTTTATACAGCGTATCAATATTGTAGCTAAGAGAAACACCTGTCTGCCAACCTCCTGAATACATATCCAAGACAGGGTTTCTCGTAGTAATTGGTCTTTGTAAAGTATAACCACCGAATCCTGCCAGAGTAGGCAAGTTATCAGTTTTTATAATTTCAATATTCTTATCGGCTACTGCAATGTTTTTCTGTGCTGATTTCAACACCGGATTGCTTTCATGAGCAAGATTCATATAATAATCCATCCCAATTCCGGATTCTTTGTTCTCCAGATTTTCAGTAGGAACAATTTCAGTATCAGAAGATAAACCTAATGCAATATTTAAATTATAATTAAGGATTTTTTTATTGTTGGAAAGCGTCAGAATTCCCTGATCCAGGTTTTTAAGAGCAAGCTCCCCACGAATCACTTCGTTTCTGGTCACCATTCCCTGCTGATAGAACTTCTGGATATTTTTAAGACGTTCCTGAGCTAACTTTTTGTTATTCTGAAAAACCTCTTGTTGGTTAATCATTTTATAGACATCCAGATAATTGGAAATCACTAAAAATTTCACATCCTGCTTATTTTTCTCCAGATCCAGTTCGGAAAGCTGTTCACGAAGCCCCGCCATTTCAATGGATTTATTTACCAGTCCTCCTTTGAAGATTAATTGAGTTGCCTGCACCGCATACGAACTTCCGTAATGAGGCATCGGAACCTTTGTAGAGTTTGAAAAGTCTTTGTCAATAGCTACGGCATCTCCCAAATAGAATTGGCTTGTAGAAGCCGTAATGGTTGGAAGTTTCTGAAGCTTAGCAACATTGATATTCTGTTTGGCAATATCAATATTTTGAGCCGAAACCTTCAACTGCTGATGATTCTGAACTGCCAGTTCAGCAATCTCACCTGCGGTCAGCTGTTTAATCTGTTGTGAAAAAAACAGCGCAGGAAAAGCTGCTATCAGAACTGATAGTGCTGTTTTTATTTTTTGTGTCATTTTACCTTGTTTTACAGATGCAAAGTTAGGTGAACAACAAAATCAATCAAATGTTTGATTTTTGGAAAAAGATGTTCAAATGTAGGATTTTAGTTTTCAAACTGATGTCTGTACTGCCTAGGGCTCACTTCCATATGTTTTTTAAAAAAGTGCGAAAACGCGTACTGATCACTGAAACCGAGGATGGAAGACACCTCTGAAACAGGTTTATTGGAAGAGTTCAGGAGTACTTTGGCTTCATTTATGACAATTAAAGCAATGATATGGCTTGCTGTTTTTCCCGTGACTTCTTTGACCACTGATGAAAGATGTCTGGTTGTAATGGATTGTCTCTCGGCATAAAACTCAACGGTTCTTTCAGTAAGATGATATTCGGAAAGGTCGGTAAGAAAAACGAACACAATTTCTTCCTGTCTGGACATCTGATTCATAGAATTATTGTCTTCTTTCGAAATAATTCCAGCCATTTGATAACAGAAAACGGAAAAAAGGTGTTCCACCATCTCTTTTTTGTAGAGCATATCGGTTTCTGAATCCAAAATGTATTTCAGAAAATTGACACTTTTCCAGACTACTTCCATTTCACTTTCCGGAAAAGGAACCCCTCTATTCATCTGCTGCCTGAAATATCGATAGGTAATCAATCTGTTGAACTTCAAAGAAAGGGCGGAAATAAATTCTCTTTTATAAGAAACCATTCTGGATTGAAAATCATCGCTCACAGACACCACTTCATAAATCGTTTGTGGATCGGTCACCATAAACATATTGGCAGAAACCTCAAGATCACTGAAGTGCTGGCGAAGTTTTATGGTTCCTGATTTAATGAAAATAAAAGCCGGATTATCGGGACGAAAAGGCTTATCAACAGCGATTCTCTCGAAAATATTTTTTTGCGTAAAAATTTCAACTCCGAACTTTTCTAAGGCAGACATAACACAAATGTAAGCAAACTTATCACTGATTACAAAATTTTATTATTTTAGCATTAATCCAATTCCTGTCAGTATGAGAAAGGTTGATTTATTATTTGCAGAATATAGTAAGAGCCATAGAAATGCGACTAACAAGTTCATTCATTGGTTTTGTGTGCCTTTAATCTTTTGTTCTATTCTGGGGTTTATTTCTTTGATTCCTTCGCCCCATTTCTGTATTTCCTACCTTGGATGTATCAGTATTGTGAGCTTAGTTGCCGTTATTCTGATCAGTTTATATTATCTAAGGTTATCTTTATTAATTGGAATCGCCATGATTTTGATTATGCTTTTGGCAGAACATTGTATCTATCTTACCAATATTAGCCTTGGCAAACAATCATGGATACTTTATCTCAGTGTTTTTATTGTTACATGGATCTTGCAGTTTATCGGGCATAAAATTGAAGGGAAAAAACCATCTTTCCTGAAGGCTATTCAGTTTCTACTTATCGGCCCTATCTGGCTGTTAGGTTTTATTCTGAAAAAAACAGGAATCAGGTATTAACGTTTTTGGCTTATTCTTTTACCCAATTTTCGGTAATTATCTTTCCAAGCATAGTTTTTGATAGTATTCATGGAAAATTAACCTTCCATGAGAACAATACTTTTACCTTTACTTTTTCTTGCCTTTATCAATTGTAGTAAGTCTGGTGGTGATAAGCATTCTGTTAAGGCTAACCTTGTAGATATTATTAACGAAGAACCACTTCCACCTCATTCTGTATCTGAAAAGGCTTCATCTGACGTAACTTCATTTCCTACTTTAAAAGGATCAGATACTGTCTCCAGAAAAATTATTAAAAATGGAGAAATGAGAATTCAGGTGGGAGATATTAAAAAAGCGCAAAGTCAGACCCAAGAGATTTTAAAGAAGAATAATGGATACATCCAGAAAGAAGAGTTTCAAAATACAGATGTGAATGAAAATCTGAATCTGACAATCAGAGTTCCTCACAAAAGTTTCGATAAACTTATTAATTCATTTTCTGATGGTGTAGGTTCTGTGCTATCTAAAAATATTTCATCAGATGATGTTACAGAGGAATATACTGATGTATCCATAAAATTAGCTAACAAAAAAATCTATCTTGAAAAGTATAGAGATATGCTTAAAAATGCAGCCACCACAAAAGATATGTTGGAAATACAGGAAAAGATCCGGGCATTGGAAGATGAGATTGATGTAGCAGAAGGAAGACTTCGTTTTATTGATGACCGAGTGAATTACAGTACTTTAGAACTTAGCTTATATAAAGAAAAAGTAAGAAGTTCTGCTACTTCAAAAATTGGATTCGGAAGCCGGTTTGTGGACTCTTTGACAGAAGGCTGGAATAGTTTCGTAGCCTTTTTATTAGGTATTATTTCCTTTTGGCCATTCTTTTTACTGATTCCTCTTATGATTGTTCTTTGGAAAAAATGGAAGAAAAGAAAGCAGTAAACATCGCCATATAAATTAACAAAACCGAATCTCTACTGAGGCTCGGTTTTTATTTTAACGTGCATATTTTGTCGGAAGATCCGGGTAATTATCTTTTAATGGGATTGTTTTTCCTCCTTTAGAAATTTCAGCCTTTGGATAAGCGTTTTTAAATAATGTAAAAGTAATCAGGATTGGTTCGTTACTATTTATCTGATTTAAATTTTTAAAAGCATCCAAAATCTCCTGACTGTCAAAGGAATAATTACTTCCATATCTCTGTGTATTTCCCCAATCCATAGAAAACCTGTTTGGAAGATTTCTCAGTTTCGATTCTTCAAAGGTTTCATTTTCAACGCTCATTGATTTACCATCAAAAGCATACGCTGAAATTTCAGAAACTTTCTCAGTGTTTTCAGTTTCAATCTTCACCATCCATGAGTATTTTTGGATAAGAATATCTGAATAATCCGAAACATCTTTCAGGGAAGGAAACTCATTATATTCTTCTCCTGCATATTTTCTGTATACCAGCATTTTCAATACTCCAGGAATTTCCTTTGCCTCAAAACTTTCTATTAATTTTGATCCGAAATTCTTATTTCCCGGCTGTTCAATCATCACAGAAATTTTACCTTTTGGCTGAATTTCCAACTTCAAATCTATTCCTAGGTTCTTATTTTCCAAAGAATTCTGTATTTTTTCCTGAGGAAGTTTTGTATTCAGCTGGTAAAACTTTTTCTCCTCAACAGAAAAATATTTAATGGATAAAGAATCCGGCAACAGATCATCCTGTGACCAAAAATAAGCAGAATCTGCTCCTTTTGAAACAATTAACTTTGGAGAATTATAATCTAAAATATTTTCAGAATCATTAAAAGTATTGATAAAAACAGCATCAAGGATCTTAAGCATACCCGACTTATCATCTGTTGAATTAGGTACCACACTAATGATCTTTGCAGACCAGTTTACTTTATCAAATTCCTTTTTTTTCAACAAAGCAATTCCATAGAAAAGAACCAGCACAATAAAAACAACTGCCAGACAAAAATTCAGATAATCTATGACCGTTTTTTTCATATTTTAATGTTGATAAGCTCTTCCTAAAGCACCTAAATAAGACAATGCTACAAATGCCAACAAGGAAATAATTACAATAAAAAAAGTAAAATATCTGAATGATTTTTTATATCGGGATTCTCCCATAAACCCATTAAGAATAAGAGAAATAACCGGAATAAAAAAGCACACAAAAGCTAAAGACAACCCTTCCCCTATCTTTACATTAAAGTCTATATAATCCAGGTATTTGATAAGCAATACCTGAATACAAAACAATAGAAAAACAGTAAGAAACGGGTTATTTTTCAACATTATTTTTTTATTTTCCTAATACAAATACAGCAGGAACTTTATGAAGTTCAGGCTTTTGTTTTTGCCAGTCTTTTATTGTTTTGGTCTTGATAAATTCATGCTCAGGATCATTGATATTAGCCGCAATACAAAGCTTGGTATTGGGTGATAAAAATTTGGTCAGGTCTTCAATAAGCTGATTATTCCTGTAAGGAGTTTCCATAAAGATCTGAGAATAACCTGTTTTCTGAACTAAACTTTCCAGCTGTTGAATCTGCTTCTTTTTCTCTCCTTTATCAATTGGAAGGTATCCGTTAAAAGTAAACTCCTGCCCGTTAAATCCACTGGATATTAACGCCAAAATAATAGATGAAGGTCCTGAAATAGGAACTACCTGAATGTTTTTTTCATGACACCATTTTACCATCAGATTTCCAGGATCTGCAATACATGGCAGCCCGGCTTCAGAAAGCAATCCAAAGTCCTGCCCTTTCAACATCAACTGTTGAGCTTCTTTAATATCTGCATTTTCTGTATACTTATCTAGTAAAAACAATTTCAGATCTGCCTGTTTCTTTTCAGGGGCAAAGAATTTAACGACCTTTCTGGCTGTTTTCTCATTCTCCACAAAGAAGTAGTCCGTTTGCATGATATATTCCTTAATAACAGGTGCAAAATGGGTAATAGAGGTATTTTCTGATAAATAAGCAGGAAGTAAAAAAAGCATAAAAATTTATTTATGGATGATGATTATAAATTATGAATCGTTAACTGGGAAGCAATGGCATTGCAACCTTTATCTAATAACTGGAAAACTTTTTCGAAGTCTTCCATTCCACCCCAGTATGGGTCAGGAACTTCAGTATTGTTGAATTTTCCGGCCGCTTCCAGAAACAATGATATTTTTTGTTTTTGTTCTTCATTGAGCGCTTTAGCCATAACATCTTTATAGACACTAGCATCCATACAGTAAATCTTATCAAAGGTTTCATAATCAGCCCTTGTGATGGGCCTTGACCTCTGCATGGAAATATCAACACCATGATTGGCAGCAGTTTTAATGGCTCTTTTATCCGGATGTTCCCCTTCATGCATAGAAATCGTTCCGGCAGAATCTACCACAAAGCTTTCCGGCACTTTAGTTTTCATAATTCCTTCTGCCAAAGGGCTTCTGCATATATTTCCAAGGCAAACCATCAGGATTTTCATAGTCTGATATTTAAAAGATTAAACTGTGATAAATGTTTATTAGCTTCAACAAATCTAAATAAAAAAATGAAGAATATAACTATTCTTCATTTTTTAATATTTTAGCTTAAGATGATCTTACTGCTTGATTCTTTCGGTAAGATCCTTAACGTATTTCTTGATTTCTTTATCAATTTTCGATACATCCTTGATGGTATCACAAGCATACATTACCGTAGAGTGGTCTTTCCCGCCCATTTCTTCACCAATTTTAGTGAACGTGGAGTTAGTAAACTCTTTTGAGAAATACATCGCTAATTGTCTTGGTAAAGCGATTTCTCTTTTTCTTGTTTTAGACAGAAGCTGCTCTTTTTTGATTCCAAAATAATCGCATACCACTTCCTGAATATAAGGAATATTGATCACCTTCTTTTGGTTGGCTGCAATTCTGTTGATGGTTTCCTTTAATAATTCAAGACTTAAATCTCTCTTGTATACTGTAGAATAAGCAATCACCGAGTTAATAACACCTATTAATTCTCTTACGTTTGTTTTCGTTTCAACAGCAAGGAAATCAAGCATATCTCCAGGAAGAACAATTCCGTCTCTGCTTAATTTATCTTCAATAATCTGTCTTCTTGTGGATAAATCCGGAGATTTGATCTCTGCAGAAAGTCCCCATTTGAAACGGGAAACAATTCTGTCCTGAATATCCATAATGTCTGCAGGTGCTTTATCTGAAGTAAGGATGATCTGCTTTCCATTTTGATGCAAGTGATCGAAAATATGGAAGAAACTATCCTGAGTTGCCGATTTTCCTGATAAAAACTGAATATCATCGATAATCAATACATCTACCATTTGATAGAAGTTAGCAAATTCTGTCTGCTTATGTGCTTTTGCAGCTGAAATAAACTGCTGGATGAATTTTTCTGAAGATAAGTAAAGAACTACTTTGTCCGGAAACTGATTCTTTACTTCAAGACCCACTGCCTGGCCTAAGTGTGTTTTTCCTACTCCATATCCTCCATATAAGAATAATGGGTTAAATGCTGTAGCTCCTGGTCTTTTTGCAATTGATCTTGCTACGGTAGCTGCGAATTTATTACTTTCTCCTTCTACATAACTATCAAAAGAATAGTCTGGTTTCAGGTTAGAATCAATATTTACTTTTCTAATTCCAGGGACCACGAAAGGGTTTACAATATTAGCAGAGAATCCTTGTGGCATTGTTTCCTGTGTTTTTGGAGTAGGAACGCTTTGTCCCTTCATATTCATGGTAACCGGTTTTTCCTCACCTTTTGGTCTGTTTTCCATTACAGAATACCATAATTTAACTCCTTTTCCTACATTTTTCTTCAGGGCAGCAGAAAGTAAGGACAAGTAGTTGTCCTCTATATATTCCTTGTAAAAATCGCTCGGTACGATAAGTGTAAGGTTATTAGACACTAATGAAAGTGGCTGTACCTTATCAAATAACATATCGAAAGATTTTTCAAGTTTTTTCAGGTCAGAATTATCTTCAGCCGCGTTCAAGTTATCACGCATAAACTGAAGGCACTTCTGCCATATCATCATTAAATTGTCATCCATTTTTTATGCCCTGATTATTCTTTTGTTTGTACTGTTTTTAGAAGGGAGACAAAGGTCCAATATTTTCTTTTTAAAAAAAAATATTGCAGGTATTGATTATTTAAAAATATATTTGTATGTATAATTAAAGACCTAAAATGATACATACAACACATTCAATACGAGTACGTTACGCAGAAACAGACCCCATGAAATATGTCTACTATGGCAACTACGCTCAGTACTTTGAAGTGGGCCGGGTTGAGCTCTTCAGAAGTATAGGAATTTCATACGATGAAATTGAAAACCAAGGAATTTGGCTACCGGTTTCAGACTACAAAATTAAATATATTCGTCCAGCTTTGTATGACCAAAAGTTAGAAATTCATACTTATGTAAAAAAAATTCCTGGCGTAAGGATTGAATTTGAATATGAAATTTACAATGAAAAACATATTAAAATTACCGAAGCTTCCACTACCCTTTTCTTTTTAGATGCCCAAACCAATAAAGTCATCAAATGTCCGGATTTCCTGATGAAGATGATTGAATCTCATTGGAAGAAAACAACAGACGATACATTATAGAGGCTTGAGACAGGAGATATAAAGCGTGGAGATAAGACTTAATCTCTATGCCACCACTTTAAACTTCGAACTTTAAACGCTCTCCCCTTGCACTTTGAACTATAATTCGCACCTTTGTCACTTTATAACAACAACACCTTATATATTTACTTATGAAGATTGCATTTTTGGGGCCTCACGCCAGCTTTACCCAGCTTGCAGCAGCACAACTTTTTCCTGATGATGAGCTTTTACCACAAGCCAGCATTCTGGACTGTTTTGGAGCGGTAGAAAGCGGAGACGCACTTAAAGCGGTTGTTCCTTTGGAAAACTCCATAGAAGGCACCGTATCAATGACGCTGGATTATTTGTATAAGACACCGTCTATTAAAATTGAAGCAGAAGCTGTAATGCCGATCGCCCACCATCTGATGCTTCATCCTGAAAACTCTATTGAGGAGATAGAAAGGATTTATTCGCATCCACAGGCATTGGCCCAAAGTTTCCATTTTTTAGACACTCATTATAAAGGAATTCCCAAACAGGACTTTTCTTCTACAGCAGCAGCAGCTAAATTTGTTTCGGAAAACAAAGACTCTAAAATTGCTGCAGTAGCGAATCAGTATGCAGCCAACTTATATGGTTTAAACATCATTAACCGTAATATTCAGGATTTTGAACAAAATCATACCCGATTTATCATTATCTCCAAACAGCAAAATAAATACGACAACAGCCAACTGGAAACATTAGGAGAGAAATCCGGAATGCTCGTAACCCTTCCTGAAGATCATCCGGGAGGGCTTCACCAGGTTTTATCGGTTTTCGCATGGAGAAAAATGAACCTCAGCAAGATTGAATCCCGAACGTTAAAGACCGGATTGGGCAATTACTTCTTTTTTATTAATGTGGAAGGTTCATGGGAAGATATACTTCATGGAAATGCTTTGAAGGAGCTCGAATCCATCAATGCCAATGTTGATTTTCTTGGAAATTATAAAGAATTTCTTTTAGAAAGTTAAAATAAACCAGTATATTCATTACAAAAGCACTGTTACCTCAACAGTGCTTTTGTATTATATATTAGGTAATTATATACAATTTTACACTGACCCTAATATTTTACTATTTTGACCCTGTCATTCTGAATACAGGCTGAAAGCCTGCGAACGTAGTTCAGAAGTGAAATAAAGAATCTAAGCCAAATATGAGATTCTTCCTTCGTCAGAATGACAATGGTGTAAAATTGTATATAGACTCCATATATTATAAAACAATATCTGGCTGACAACAATTAATAACTCAAAAAAAACAACCCACATAAAAGGGATAATTTTATTTTTCAAAATCCTCATATACATTCATTTGATAAAACGAAAAAAAATAATTCGTAATTAAAATATGAAATAATATACACTAAAATATAAACATACGTTTAAATATTTTATATCATATTAACGTTAAAAGTGAAAAATTCATAATATAGATTTTAGTATTTTCGTATCTTTGTTATCAACTAAATAAAAATTTGATCATGAAAACTAAAATCTACAGCCTAATTATAGCTTTTGCTACTCTACCGTTATTTTCACAAGTAGGAATTAATACTAATACTCCAACGGCAACACTGGACGTTAACGGAAACATGAGAGTTCGAAATACCCCTACAGCAACTACAGTTCCCGGATACCAGCTTTTAGTTCAAGATACAGGAAGTACAGAAGTATACGCCATGGATCCACAATTGCTAATAGGAGCAGCTAATGTTAACTCAGGAATGTATTCTGCTAAAAAAACAACCGGCATCAGCCTTGTAAACGTTGCCCTTTTTCCAGCTACCTTTAAACCTGTCAATTTTTTAACAAATGAGAGAACAATAGGATCTGCGGCTATGTTTTCTGATTCAGACAGTTCTTTTATCATTCCATCTACCGGAGTTTATATGTTAGGATATACTTTCAGGTACGGAACAGGATTACAAGCAGACCTTCTTGTAAACGGTTACGGTATTGGAATTGCAAGAACCAGAAGCGGAGTGGGTACAATTATCGACACCCGACCATTCTCAGGTCTTGATTTGCTTGTAGCAAAATTAACAATTTCTGAAGCCAGTATAAATTCTCTATACTCTTTTCAGGCCGGAGACAAGGTAAGTTTTGGACTTACAGGAAGTAATGTTTTATCACTATCCATTGCAGGTTCTAGTGTTTCTTCATTCTATATCTATAAAGTATCCAATTAATAAAACATATTGTTAGTTATCTATATCGTTAACCCATCGCCTCCTGTTGCGATGGGTTAATTTTTTAACACCATTTTAAAATTCTTTATATTTGATAAAAACTATATAATGAATGAGTATCTTGCGGTTATCCTGATTATAGTCATTGCCATTATTTTCAACAACCTGAACACCAAAATCCGGAAACTTGAAAAAGAGGTATCAGATCTTAATTCCAAAATCAATAAAAAAACACTACAGCCTGAGCCAGCCCGGGAAGTCACTTCTACTGAAGAAATCATCACCCCATCACCAACTCCAATATACGAACCTCACAAGGAAACTACAACCCTGAATGAAAACTCCGAAACCTCTCCTGTAATTCAAAAAGACTGGCTAAGCCCTGTTTTTGAATTTTTAAAACAAAACATTCTTACTGTTGTTGGTATTTTCACTTTAGTTCTCGGAATAGGTTACTTTGTAAAATACGCTATTGATAAAAACTGGATTGGGGAAACCGCAAGAGCAGGAATTGGTCTTTGCACCGGAACAATTATTATCCTTACAGGACATTTTCTCAGAAAAAACTATAAAACATTTGCCTCCATCATTACTGGCGGCGGAATTGCTGTTTTATATTTCACCACTACCATCGCATTCAGAGAATACCATCTTTTCAGCCAGAATACAGCCTTTGCTATTACTTCAATAATCACCATTGTAGCTATCATTTTATCCTACTATTACAGAAGTGAAGTTTTAATCATTTTTTCATTAATAGGTGGTTTCACAGCTCCTCTAATGATTAGTACAGGAGAAAATAATTATATATTCCTTTTCACTTATCTTACTTTACTAAATATAGGAATGCTGGCTGTTGCTTTTCTTCAACATTGGAAAAGTGCAGGATGGACAGCTTATATCTTTACCGGTATATATCTTTTTTACTGGACTGTAGACCTTCCTGAACTTTTGAGCATTGCTTTCTATCTCATCAGCTATATTATTTTCTACACTTTTGCTCTTATTGATTATTTCAGAAAAAAAGTACTTTCTGTTCCGGATATTTTAATGCTTGCTCTTATCAATGGCTCAAGTATTATAGGCCTTGCTTATATCTTCAATGAATTACAATATGAACCCGTTATTATATTTCCTCTGATTTTCGCATTGGTGAATACCATTCTTCTCTTCAGGGAATATGGAAAAAGAAATTTTGGGATTTCCTTTTCTGTTTTTGCAGGAATAACCGTTAGTCTGATTACAATAGCTGTTGCTTTACAGTTTAAAGCTCATCTTATTACCAGTGTTTGGGCTATAGAGGCCGCCCTACTCCTTTTTATATGGAAAAAAACAGGTCATAAAATTTTTAAAACATGTTTTCACATCCTTTTTCCATTGGTTATTTTCGCACAGCTTATCACCTGGTGTGAATATCTCAATGCCGTAAACCTCAATATTATATTCAACCCTGTATTTTTAACGAGTATGGTGACCATTGTTTCCATTGGAATCAATTTATATTTATTAAAAACCACCAGTGAAGAAACAGAAACGGGAACCAATTCTTTTTTTGAAGACCTTATTACAGCTGCAAGCTATGGGGTTATTTACACTGCCATTCTTCTTGAAATCATTTATCACATCAATACTCTACCTTGGGCTGCAATAACCAGTGTAGCATTGTTGTACAGTATCTATTATATTTTCATATTACTATTTTTCAGAAAAAAGCTGAGTATTGCCAAAGATCTTCAAACAGGACTAATCTATTTGTTTTTCTTCCTTATAATGATTAATATTTCTGTTGCCACCTCATCAATAGTTACAGATATTCTATCAAAACAACTTCAGAACAGTTTTTATATATTACACCTACTTCAATGGATACCTTTTATATATGTATCTTTAAAAATCATTCCCGATACAGGATTCCATCAATCAAAAATATCATACTGGATCGTTTCTCTGGCACTCATTGTTTCAGTGAGCTGTGAACTTCATCATTTATATGTATTGGCGACATCTCATGGTGTGGAAGATTCTTATGCCGTAAAAAACCATTTCAACATTCTTTATCTACCCATCATCTGGACCATTCTTGCGAGTATATTCATTTATATAGGATTGAGAAAAAATATTCAGGAATACAACAAGATTGGGTTTTCCCTGATTGGCTTAATGGTTTTAAAACTTTATGCTTATGATGTCTGGCAAATGGATAACATCTCAAGAATCAGCGCATTTATTGCTCTGGGGATTATACTGTTATTAAGTTCTTTCACTTTTCAGCGTCTTAAAAACATTATCAAAAACATGGTTGACACCAAAGAAAAAAATGAAGAAAACCAGGAAGTATAATTAGGCTAAAGGTTTTTATTTCTAAATAAAACGTAAAACATTTTAATATTTAATTCACATTTTACAAAAAATAACTATATTTATCACGTTTTTAACAGTTACATATTCTGATTATGAAAAAATTACTCTATTCTTTTTTAATACTGTCATCTGCAACTTTATTTGCACAAAAAAAGCTTGCAGTGGCTGACAATATGATTGGAACAGAAGATCTGTTCAAGTCTGCAGGTTCTCGCATACAGGTCCTAAAGACCTATAATAGCGCAGCGAGCCTTCCTGCTAATTTGAAAAAATACAGTTCTGTTTTTACCAACGGGGTTACTGTATATAAAATCAATAAAAGCATTGGTTTTGATAAGATGGCATTAGCTCAGCTAAACCAACAAAGTGATATTCCTGCTGATAATTCTGTTTTTATTGATGGATATGAATTTACAGATTCATCCACTAAAATATTCACAGCCATTATAGCAAAATCGGAAAAGAAGGATTACAACGGAAAGTCAACTTTATTTATTTATACAACAAAGTAATTTTTAACAATACAAAAAAGGATAGCATTTTTTATGTTATCCTTTTTTATTTAATATTTCTTTCCCCACTTCTTCTTTAACTCTTCATAGATTTTTTTTTCTGTAGCATTGTTTCCTGGTTCATACAGTTTCACATTTTTGATCTCCTGAGGAAGAAAATCCTGGTCTACAAAATTCCCTTCATAGGAATGGGCATATTTATATTCTTTTCCGTAATCAAGATCCTTCATCAGCTTGGTGGGAGCATTTCTTAAATGGAGAGGTACAGGGAGATTTCCTGTTTGTTTCACTAATGCCATTGCTTCATTAATTGCCATATAGGCAGAGTTGCTTTTAGGAGAAACAGCAAGATATACTGCCGTTTCACTTAGAATAATTCTTGCCTCAGGATTCCCGATCACATTAATCGCCTGAAAACAGTTATTGGCAATTACCAGCGCATTAGGATTGGCCAATCCGATATCTTCTGCTGCCAGAATGAGCATTCTTCTTGCAATAAATTTAATATCCTCTCCCCCAACAAGCATTCTCGCCAGCCAATACACAGCTCCGTTAGGATCACTTCCGCGCATTGATTTAATGAAAGCAGAAATAATATCATAATGCTGCTCACCATTCTTATCATACAACGCCATTGTTTCCTGAAGAACTTCCAGCACGTCTGAATTGATAATCTCTTGGGTATCTGTATTTTTATACTGATTCAAAACCAGCTCTACAGAATTAATCAGTTTTCTGGCATCTCCTCCAGAATACTGAATAAGCGCCTCTTTTTCAAGAATTTTAAAATTCGTTCCTTCATCTTTATTATATCGTTCAGAAGCAATATCAATAAGTTCTTCTAATTTCTCATAACTTAAAGCCTTCAGAATATACACCTGACTTCTGGACAACAAAGCCGAAACTACCTCAAAACTTGGATTTTCTGTAGTAGCTCCTATCAAAACAATCCAGCCTTTTTCTACCGCATGTAGCAGCGAATCCTGCTGGGATTTATTGAAACGGTGGATCTCATCAATAAATAAGATGGGAGATTTTCCGGAAAATAAATTCTGTCCTCTAGCATCTTCAATCACATCACGAACATCTTTCACTCCAGAGGAAACAGCGGAAAGCTTATAAAACTTCCTTCCTGAACTTTCAGAAATAATTTCTGCCAGTGTGGTTTTTCCTGTTCCCGGAGGTCCCCAAAAGATCAGGGAATTCAGGGTATTATTTTCGATCATTTTTCTGATCGTCCCTTTTTCGCCGGTAAGATGTTCCTGTCCCAAAACTTCATCCAGAGTTTTAGGTCTTAATTTCTCGGCTAATGGAATATTTTGATTCAAAGTATTTTATTTTTTAAGATCAATATTTCAGATTTCTATGGTCTGAAACTTCTAACAAAATTAAACTAATTTTCATTTTTTTACCCTATTTTTGCATTGTTTTGAAACTTACATTCAATAAAATCATTACATTTCCTATGGTAATTTTGATAAAATTTTACCAGTGGTTTATCTCGCCCCTACTTCCTAAAAACTGCCGCTACGAACCTACCTGCTCTCATTATATGATAGAGTCTTTACAGGTTCATGGTATATTTAAAGGTTTCTGGCTGGGATTTAAAAGAATTTTAAGATGTCATCCGTGGGGAGGAAGCGGTTATGATCCTGTTCCACCTAAACACAAACATCAATAAGAAATAACAAACGATTAAATCAATAGAAAAATGAGTAATATTTTTTTCAGAATTTACCTTGTCATATTTGCATTGGTTACCCAGTGTCTTTTTGCACAGGAATACCCAGGAGGTCTATCTGACGGAACTCTAGATATCAATGGAAATAATGTTCCCGTGAAAATCTATTCCACTACAGAAATGGGGGATCTGGCTGCTTTTCCCGACAGGGGAATTAAAGAGAATGTTCTTGTCATCCTTAACGAATCCAATTTTGAGCCTGCTTACTATAATTTCGGTGTTTCAACACTGGCAAGATTCAAGGATTCGCAATATCAGTTTCTGGATAAAAACTTTAAATTGATTGACGCAGCTCCTACCAAGGATAATATCACCGCATACAAATATGCTGTAAAATCTGCAAAACCTATCTCTGATGCTGATAAAGTAGAACTTAAAACATCCTTTAAAATATGGGATCCTTCAAAAGGCATCCATCTCTGGATATTTACTTTACACTTCTACAGCTTAATGTTTGTCTTTGCATTTGGTTTCGGGTATATTTTAATGACCAGAATTTTTAAAATTGACAACGTAAACCAGAAATATCTTGAGCCACTTTTCACATGGACATTGATAGGAACTATTCTTGGAGCAAGATTAGGACACGTTATTTTCTATCAGCCGGAACTGTTTAAAGAGGACTTCTGGAGTGTCTTTTTACCGATTAGCACCAAAAATGGAATCAAATTTACAGGATTCTCAGGATTGGCAAGCCATGGAGCAACAATAGCATTGATCCTTACCACTCTTTATTACTCATATAAGATTATCAAGAAAAACCCTTTCTGGGTATACGACAGATTAGGGATTGTAGTAGCTTTAGGCGGTGCATTTGTAAGAATGGGAAACTTCTTCAATTCTGAAATTGTTGGGAAACCAGCTGATCCAAATTCTCCTTTTGCTTTACTATTCCCACAACAAAGCAGCGAGTATGGACTTACTGTTCCACGTTACCCAAGCCAGTTATTTGAGGCGGTAGGATATGTTGCTCTTTTCATTTTATTATGGATTCTTTATAGAAAAACAAATAAAAAATATCAGCAAGGATGGCTATTTGGATTATTCTTTATCATTCTTTGGGCGATTAGATTCTTTGTTGAATTCCTGAAAGAGCCTCAGGGTGATGAATTCATCCAAATAGGAGGTTTAAATACCGGACAGGTTCTGTCTATTCCGTTTATGATTGCCGGAGTTATCATCATGATTATCTCTAAGAAGTTTAAAATTACAGAAGCTGAAAATGCAAAACCTGAGTAATTAAACTCTATAGATCATCTTGATTAAAAATATAGAAAGGCAAATTTGTTTATTACAGATTTGCCTTTTTACTTTTAAGTTTTATGATGTTCTTCCTCTTGACTTATAAGCTTCGGTGTGTCTTCCTATTTAATTCTTTAAAAACATTTCCCAATTCATCTATTACATCTGTAGGAAGCATAGATTCTTTTGAATGTTTTTCTGCTGCAAAATCAGCCGCTTTTCCATGTAACCAAACTCCAAGGATACAGGTCTCTTTTTCGGAATACCCCTGTGCTAAAAGTGAGGTTAAAATCCCCGTCAGGATATCACCACTTCCGCCTTTGGCAAGACCTGCATTTCCAGTCAGGTTATAGTAAACGTCGCCGTTAGGGATAACCACCTGTGTATGGTGATCTTTTAACACAATATAAATACCTAGTTCCTTAGCTTTTTCCCTTGCAAGCTCTAATCTTTTAAATGAATTTTCTATTTTTCCGAATAACCTTTCGAATTCTTTAGGATGAGGAGTGATAATGGATCTTTTAGGAATTAACTGAAGGTTTTTCTGCTCTCTAGAAATAATATTCAATGCATCAGCATCCAAAACTAATGGTGACTGATAATCTTTCAAAAAAGCCAAAAGACCTTTTTGAGTCTCTTTGTGAGTTCCCAAACCGGGACCTATTCCTATGGTTGCACCTTTATCAATATCAAAATGCTTAATAAACTGATCTCCATCTTCTAAAAACATAGCTTCCGGACAAGTGGTTTGTACTATATCATAGCCACATTGAGGAGCTAACGTAAAAGTAAGTCCGGCACCTGTTTTTAAAACAGATTTTGTGGCCAATACTGCAGCACCTATCTTTCCATAGCTCCCACCCACAATAACTGCTTTACCATAATTTCCTTTGTGGGCAAAATCATTTCTGGGGTTAAAAAGAGATTCAGCAAGGTAATCATCGGTTGCAAAATAACCTGTTTCAGTTGTTTCATGATAATTTTTACTGAGACCAATATCCAGAATAATTACTTTTCCGGTGTACTTTCCTGTTTCCGGATGTAGAAAACTTCTTTTCCAGCATTGAAAACTTAAGGTATAGTTGGCTTTTAAAACAATAGAATCGCCATCCAAAAGTCCGTCAGCAGAAAGTCCGGAAGGAAGATCTATTGCTATTTTAAGATTATTCTTTTTATTGATCCAGCCTACCCACTCTTTATATTCATCAGCTAAAGGTCTCGATAATCCGTTTCCGAACAGTGCATCAATAATAATTGTTTTATCATCAAAGTTATATTGTTCAATTTGATTAAAGCTTCCTACGGAAATCCCAGAGATCCCTTGTAATCTTTTAAGATTCACAGTTGCATCTTCTGAAAGTTTTCCTTTAGGATCATTAACAAATACATCTACATCAAAACCTTTCAGATAGAGCATCCTTGCCACAGCAAACCCATCACCCCCGTTATTTCCATTACCACAAAGGATAACCGCCTTCCTATGAGCTTTGCAGTGTTCAGATATCCAATTGGCTAAAGCCAACGAGGCTCTTTCCATCAATTGAACAGAAGAGATAGGTTCATGGGATATGGTAAACTGATCCCAGCTTCTAATTTGTCCGGCAGTGAAGATTTTCATAAGCGAATCTAACTTTAAATAAATTATAAAAGATATTTCATTACGGTAAGGCCCCGGCAACAAAAATACAGGGACATCATTAATGAGATAAAATATAAGGTTAAAGTTACAATTTCTATTAAAAAAGATAATATCGATTTAGAATAAAAATCCAGTTTTTGGGGATA
This sequence comes from Chryseobacterium sp. StRB126, assembly GCF_000829375.1. Classification (NCBI taxonomy): domain Bacteria; kingdom Pseudomonadati; phylum Bacteroidota; class Flavobacteriia; order Flavobacteriales; family Weeksellaceae; genus Chryseobacterium; species Chryseobacterium sp. StRB126. The sequence continues at coordinate 2,043,096 of NZ_AP014624.1, read as the reverse complement.
GAAAACTACAAAAAGTAATGTTTTTTACATTTTTTAATTATATTTTTGTGTATATACTAATTAAAAAAATATAAATTATGGGATTTGTTAAGGAATTTAAAGAGTTTGCCTTTAAAGGAAATGTTCTCGATTTGGCTGTCGGTGTAATCATCGGTGGTGCATTTGGTAAAATTGTTTCCTCTTTAGTGGAAGATGTTATTACCCCTCTGATCTTAAACCCTGCACTTAAAGCAGCAGGTGCAGAAAACATCGCTAAACTTACATGGAATGGTGTTGCTTATGGAAACTTCCTATCTGCAATCATTAGTTTTCTTTGTATTGCTATGGTTCTTTTCTGGATTATTAAAGGTGCTAATAAAGTTAACAAAAAAGAAGCTCCAGCTCCTGCAGGACCTACAGATGATCAAAAGCTGTTGGCTGAGATCAGAGATTTATTGAAAAGCAAAAACAATATATAATCTGTTCTTTAACGGTTTAAAATACAAAAGCACCTTCATTTGTGAAGGTGCTTTTACTTTTATCTTATATCTCCAATTACTGGATCTGTAAAATGCTTGAAATCTGATCCGCCAGAGAAAGTCCAATTCTATCCTGAGCTTCAAGAGTAGAAGCTCCTGTGTGTGGCGTTAAAGAGATTTTAGAATGGCTAAGAATGTCTTTAGAAGGTGTTGGTTCGTTAATGAAAACATCAAGCCCAGCAAATCTTACTTTCCCGGAATCCAAGGCTTCAATTAAAGCAGATTCATCAATTACTCCGCCTCTTGAACAGTTAACAACCGCTACTCCATCTTTCATGATTTCAAACTCCTTTTTACCAATCATATATCCATCTTTCTGGGCCGGAACGTGAAGGGTAATAAAGTCTGAATGTTTTAAAACTTCCTGTAAAGGTTCTGTTTCGATATCTACATTAATGAACTGATTGTTGTAAAATTTCACTTTGATGCTTGCTCTTCCTACATTATTATCAGCTGCAACTACTCTCATTCCAAGGCCAAGGGCAATTCTTGCCACTTCCTGACCAATTCTTCCCATCCCAACAATTCCGATGGTTTTTCCTCTCAATTCAATTCCGGCTGCATATGATTTTTTAAGACCAGCAAACTCTGTATCTCCTACCAAAGGCATTTTTCTGTTGGAATCCTGAAGGAATCTCGCTCCGGAAAATAAATGCGCAAAAACAAGTTCAGCAACGGATTCTGAAGAAGCTGCCGGTGTGTTGATGACATGAATTCCTTTTTCTCTGGCATAATCTACATCAATATTATCCATTCCTACACCACCTCTTCCGATGATTTCCAGCGAAGGGCAGCCATCAATAATATCTTTTCTTACCTGCGTAGCACTTCTTACCAATAAAGTACGAACTTGGTGCTCGTTAATATAATCTACTAAAAATTCCTGTGGAACTTTTACAGTAATCACCTCGAATCCTTTTTCTGTTAATGCATCAATTCCAGATTGGTCTAGGCCGTCATTAGCTAAAACTTTCATAAATACAACTATGTTTTAAAAGTTGAAAGATTTAAAAATTAAAGGATACACTCCATTCAATTTTTAAATCTTTCGTTATATTAAATTTATTCTTCGTCTTCTTTGAACACTTCAATAGTTACTTGCTTTTCTACCAGGTCTGTAAATCTTCCCTTGTATCTTGTTGCTCTTACCAAATGATTATCGATCCAGTGATAGTTTCCACCTCTTGGTTTTCCGCAGAGTACACTGTGGTATTTGAACCCATGCTTATCCAGCCAATCAATTGTGATTTGCTTCAGGTTTTCGGTTCTTGAGGTAAAGAAACAGATCTGATGCCCTTCATCATACCATTTATTAACAGTTTCCAAAGCATCCGGATATGGTTCACAGGTAACCATTCTTTCAGGTTCTTCATTAGGAACGTCATCTGTAATGGTTCCATCTATATCAATTAAGTAATTTTTAACTCCATCCTTAAGAATAGGACTGAGGTGCTCTATGTATTCTAATTCCATCACGAAAATTTGAGTAACAAAGTTACGGCTTTTATATCTATCAGGTGCATTAATCTTAGTTTATGTTAAAAATTTACTATAAAAATCGTTATTTAGTAAATAATATTAACATTTTATTCGTAATTTGATGCCTTATGATTAAAATTTTTCTTTTTAAATTTTAGTTTACAAGTTGAAATAGAGAATATTTGAGGTTTTAATGAATCTTGTCTTAGGTTTCAAATTTACTTTTTTATGCTCTTTCCTCCCCATTCAAAATGATATAATGTTTTCCTAAAAATTTCCAAAATACATTTATTACTCTTACATTTGTAAAAATGGAAGAATTAGTAGTTTTAGTAAATCCTGATGATATGGTTCTGGGCTTGATGGAAAAACAGCAAGCTCACGTTAATGGCTTGTTACACCGGGCTTTTTCTGTATTCCTGTTCAACAGTAAGGGCGAAATGCTTCTTCAGAAAAGAGCATCAGGAAAATATCATTCTCCAAATCAATGGACCAATGCAGTCTGTTCGCACCCCAAAATTGGGGAAACTTACCTTACCGGAGCCCAGCGAAGATTAAAAGAAGAACTGGGAATAGATACGGAACTTTCAGAGAAATTCAGCTTTATTTACAAAGCAGATGTAGGTGGTGGCCTTTGGGAACATGAACTAGACCATGTTTTTGTAGGAAACTATGAATCTGGCTTTAATTTAAATAAAGAGGAGGTAGAAGAAGTAAGATTTATTTCTCCTGAAGACCTGGATAAAGAGGTTTCTGAAAATCCTGAACACTTTACGGAATGGTTTAAAATCATCCTTGAAGAGTATAAACACCATTTTTAACGATGAAAAAAATACTTCTTTTTACTGCCATCTTATCAGGAAGTCTGTTTTTTGCTCAAAAAGCAACAACTTATGACAGTACAAACTACTCGATCAATGTTCCTGAAGGTTGGAAATCTACCAATGACAGTGATATTATTAATATTTTCCCTACCAATGAAATCGGAGCGATTACCATTTCCGAATATCACGATCTGAATCTTCCTAAAACCGAAACGAAGAAATTCATTCTGGCACTTTATAAATCTGAAGATGCTGAAAAAAAGGTAAAGGAAAGCCGAGGTAAAAAAGGATATACAGAATATTTCTACGAATATTTTGATGAAAAAGAAAAACTTTTTTGGATTACAAGAGCCTTTCAAAAAGATAAAGACTTGTACCTCGTCACTATTAATTGTGGCCAGAAATTCTGGAACGGAAACTATATGACCCTATTTAATGAGACTTTTAACAGTTTTAAAATAAAGAAATAAAAATTAAATATGAAGAAAACAGCTTTATACGACAAACATGCGTCATTAGGAGCTAAGATCGTACCTTTTGCAGGTTTTGAAATGCCTGTACAATATTCAGGAGTAACGGAAGAGCATTTTGCAGTAAGAGAAAAAGCAGGGTTATTTGATGTTTCCCATATGGGACAATTTTTCATCGAAGGTCCTGGATCTAAAGATCTTTTACAATTTGTGACAACTAACAATGTAGACGCTCTTGAAAACGGAAAAGCTCAGTACTCATGTCTTCCGAACGAAAACGGAGGAATTGTAGATGATCTTATCGTTTACAAAATGGAGGATGACAAATACTTCGTAGTAGTTAACGCTTCCAATATTGACAAAGACTGGAATCATATCTCTAAATACAATACTTTCGGAGCAAAAATGACCAATGCTTCTGATGACATGTCGTTATTAGCAATTCAAGGTCCCAAGGCTACTGAAATTCTTCAAAAACTTACTGATGTAAATCTTTCTGAAATTCCTTACTATCACTTTACAGTAGGAAGTGTTGCAGGAGTAAATGATATCATCATCTCCAACACGGGATATACTGGAAGCGGAGGTTTTGAAATTTATTTCAAAAACGAAAGCGCAGAAAAACTTTGGGATGAAGTAATGAAAGCTGGTGAAGCCGAAGGAATTATCCCTTGCGGACTGGCTGCCAGAGATACCTTAAGGCTTGAAAAAGGATTCTGCCTTTACGGAAACGATATCGACGATACTACTTCTCCAATTGAAGCTGGTTTAGGATGGATCACTAAATTTGATAAAGATTTCGTTTCTAAAGAAATTTTTGCAAAACAAAAAGAGGAAGGAGTAACAAGAAAATTAGTTGCTTTTGAATTGACAGACAAAGGAGTTCCAAGACACGACTACCCTGTTGTGGATGCTGAAGGAAATGTAATTGGAAAAGTAACTTCCGGAACTCAGTCTCCAATGAAGAAGATCGGTTTAGGTCTTGCTTATGTAGACAAACCTCACTTCAAGTTAGGTTCTGAGATCTTTATCCAGGTAAGAAACAAAAACATTCCTGCAAAAGTAGTGAAAGCTCCTTTTGTATAATTGTTATCAATATAATACTGAAAAAGAGACTATCCGATGATAGTCTCTTTTTCTTTTGAATATTTTATCGCATCAATGAGTGTCATACTCTTAGCCTCATGCAATTTTCAACACAAAATACTTTTGAATTGTTTTTTCAAAAAAAGAGATTGTAAAATTTATAATCTCTGGATTCTTATCTGCAGTAGCAGCAAAGTGATCTGTCCGGAGTACACATATCTCCTATTCCCGGATGGTTTGAAACTACACCTCCAGCTTCACCACAAAGGGTATAACAGTTAGGTAGAATAACTTTTCCTCCTCCTTTAATTTCTTTTAATTCTGATCTGTTAAGATTTCTCGTTTTTAAAAAGCTTTTTGTCATGATTTTATTTTTTGATACTTATAAAGTTAAGTATTTAATAATTAACCTATTAAAAATAAATCACAAATTACAGATAAAGCTTAATTCTTCGGAAGATGCTGAAAACAATAATCATTTCCGATACGGGTATAATGTTTACATCTCGTTCCTGCTTTTGTAGTTCCCAGACATTGGCTTTCTTTATCTGTCCCATTTACTTTCTTGGGCAAAGAAACCATTCCATATACTGATGATGTGGAAGCCGGATTACAGATTTTGCAGGGTTGCAGCCCTATTTCCAATGCTTTCTGTAAAGGAAGACCGGAAGAAACATTTTTTACCATTCTACATGATGATCCATGAAACTTTGTACCTGAAGGTGTCCTGTAAACCGTTTGTGCTTTTAAACTAATGGTAAGGCAAAGGAATATGGATATCAGGTATTTCATTCATTCACTCCAAAGAAAGTTTTTAGAGCCTCTACATTATTTTTATCATTTCCTACAAAAATCTCTTTATCAGTAATAAAAACAGGACGTTTTAGGAAGGTATAATGATCCAGTAACAATTCTTTAAAATCTTTTTCTCCTAAAGACTTTACATCTAATCCTCTCAACTTAATCTGGGTAGATTTTCTGCTGAATAAAGCTTCATATGACTTTGTCAGTTGATGCATTTCTGCTAATTCCTCTTTGGTAATAGGCTGTTTTTTAATCTCACGAAGTTCCCAGTCTGTAAGGTCAAATTGTGCTAAAATTTTTCTGCAGGTATCGCAGGTGTTCAGGTAAAATACTTTCTTCATTGCTATTCTTAAGTCTGTTATTGGTTAAAATTCTACTTCATTACTATTTCGTCTTTCAAAAGTAGGATTTAATCTAAAACTTTCGAAATTATTAAATAACTTTATTCAAATTTTATAAAAATGCAGAACAAACCTATTACTTTTCAGTTTATTTCAGAGCCATCAGATGTTAATTATGGAGGAAATGTGCACGGCGGAAGCGTTATGAAATGGATTGATCAGGCAGGCTATGCGTGTGCCACCACCTGGAGCGGAAATTATTCCGTAACAGTGTATGTAGGTGGAATCCGTTTTTATGATCCTATTAAAATCGGTGAAGTGGTAAAAGTAGAAGCTCAGGTAATCTATACGGGTACCTCAAGTATGCACATTTCCATTAATGTCTTTTCCCGAAACCTGAAACAGCCTACTTTTGATAAAAAAACCCACTGCATCATTGTTTTTGTAGCCGTAGATGAGAACGGTAAAAAACTCCCTGTTCCCAAATGGATTCCTGAAACAGAAGAGGAAAAACAAAAAGAACAGTATGCTAAACGCCTGATGGATCTGAGAACACAGATTGAGGATGAAATGAAGCCTTTTTTATAAGAGACGTAGAGTTTGAGAGCTTCAGGGTAAAAGTGTTTAAGGAAAATGACACGAGGTACGGGATACGAATTTTTCGAGGGCAATTTGTGTTTGAAGAAATATGCATCAGAGGGAAGATATAAAATCATACATCTACTTTTCACATTATTTTATTGTATACTAAATTAGGATTATCTAATTTAGTATCAACCCATTCCAAGTATAACATGAAAAATATCCTTACAATCACAGCTATTCTATTGATGGTTGTTCTTCAGGCACAGACGCATAGATTTATGTATGAGCTTCAGTATAAGATGGATTCTACCGAGACTGGCTATGAAAAACTTAATATGATTCTGGATATCACCCCTAAAGAAGTGAAGTTCTATGAGAAAGGTCTCTCCAATACAGATTCTCTCAATAAGAAATTCGGAATGAATTCCAGCTATACTGATATGACAGGACAGGTAGTTAAAAGAAAGATCAATTCTTTTGATCACGAAAATTTCATCAATATCAAAAATGGGTATTATTCATTTAAAACCACCGATAAAATCAATTGGACGATTACTGATGAAACTAAAAAGATAGAAAACTACACCCTACAAAAAGCAACCACTACATTTGGCGGAAGAAGCTGGGCTGCATGGTTCTGTAAAGATATTCCTTTTCATGAAGGACCATTTAAATTACGAGGATTACCCGGTTTGATCTTTGAATTATCAGATGCTAAGAAAAATTTCATGTATACTCTTATCAAAAGCAGAGAGCTTCCTGAAATCTACTCCACTTCAGATTTTCTGGAATCTCATTTTGGAAATAAAGCGATTTCTATCAACGAAAAGCAAAAACAGAAGCTGATGATGGAGTTTTACAGTGATCCTTTTGCCTTTGAAAGGAATAATTTCAGCAAATCTAATACCGATCTTAGAATTAATATTAATGGCAAGGAAATTCATAATGTGGATGAGCTGAATACTCAAACCAAGAGCATGCAGGAAGTCATCAGAAAATATAACAATCCGATTGAAATAGATAAGGCGATGCATTATCCGATATATTAAACATCAATACTTCTCACTTTTATTAATCTTTTGTTTTTAAATAAAAGGTATTCTATTTTTTTAGTTTTGGCTAAAGCCATTGGATTTTTTTAAATTTATTAGGTGGGCTAAAGCCCACCCCTATTGATATTGATATCCTGATGGATAAATGGATAATAAATAATAGTTGTTTAACGACAAGATCTTTTATCTTTTATCTTTTATCTTTTATCTTTTATCTTTTATCTTTTATCTTTTATCTTTTATCTTTTATCTTTTATCCTTAATTATTATATTTGCATTATCAAAAGGAAATGGTGTTCTTCCTTACCCAACCGCTTTACAAAAGCTGATGACGCCTGATTGAGAGATTATTAAACAATAACTAATCAGGATTATTATGTCAAAAAATCAACGAACCCTTTGTCAAAAAGCAATTTTTCACGCACAATTTTTCTTCAGAAAATTTCCGGCGATTCCTTATATTTTTAAATGGCTGGTCATCAGTATTATTATTGGAGCTTTGATAGGAAGTGCTTCTGCGGGATTTCTACAATCATTGGAATGGGCTACTAATTTCAGAGAAACTCATCTATGGTTGATTGCTTTACTTCCTGTTGCCGGTTTTTTTATTGGGCTGCTGTATTATTATTGGGGAAAGGATGTGGAAGCAGGAAATAATCTTTTGATTGACAATATTCATGATCCAAAAGGAATTATTCCGTTCAAAATGGCCCCTTTTGTTTATCTGGGAACCATTGCTACTCATTTTTTTGGAGGTTCAGCTGGCCGTGAAGGAACAGCTCTTCAGATGGCGGCGGCTATTGCAGATCAGCTTAGTAAACCTTTTAAACTTGATAGGAATGAAAGAAAAATATTGATCATCTCCGCCATTGCTGCAGGATTTGGCTCTGTTTTCGGAACTCCTTTAGCTGGAGCTGTTTTCGGACTTGAAGTTTTTCTGATCGGAAGAATACGTTACAATGCCATATTTCCGGCTTTTGCATCAGCTATACTTGCCGATTGGGCTACTAACCTATGGAATGTAAAACATACTCATTATCATATTGATTTTATCCCAAAACTAGAGTTTTTACCAATTCTGTATAGCATCTTAGCCGGTATTGCTTTTGGAATCTGTGCGGCAGCTTTCAGTAAAATCATTCATTGGGCCGGTTCTATTTTTAAATCAAAAATTAAATATCCGCCACTTCGTCCCGTTGTTGGAGGAACTATTATCGCTTTGGCGGTTTTATTTATGGGCACAACAAGATATATCGGTCTTGGAATTCCTGTTATTGTTGAATCTTTTGAAAAACAGCTTCCCTTATATGATTTTGCTCTAAAAATGGCTTTTACCATCATTACTCTTTCAGCGGGATTTAAAGGTGGTGAAGTGACACCCTTATTCTTTATCGGGGCTACACTGGGAAGTGCCTTATCTCTATTTATCCCATTGCCATTTGGGGTATTGGCAGGAATGGGGTTTGTTGCCGTATTTGCAGGAGCAACCAATACACCATTAGCCTGTATACTGATGGGTATTGAATTATTTGGAGCTGAATGTGGTGTTTATATTGCCATTGCCTGTGTTGTTTCTTATCTTCTTTCGGGACACAACAGTATTTACACTAAACAAAAAATTGGAGAGGCTAAAAACAGGAGGTATGAAAGCCAGCAGGATAGATCTGTATCAGATTTTTTATAAATGAGAAGCTAGAACCAAGAATAAAGAGTAAAAGAATAAAGACTAGAGATTGGAGATTGGAGATTTTAATCAGAAAATGTCAATCAGCAGTAATATTATAGAATTATAGACCAACGAATTTACACAATAAACAAAAATCAAACACTATCCCACTTCCAAACTTGCCAATGTAGACACCATTAACTTTACAACTATATTACGTACTTTTGTGCTATGTTCGATTACAGGCTAAAAGTTTTCCATACGGTGGCTTCCAGATTGAGTTTTACTAAAGCTTCTGAGGAGCTTCATATTTCGCAGCCGGCAGTTACCAAACACATCAAAGAAATTGAAGTGCAGCTGAGCACTAAGTTATTTGACAGAAAAGGAACCTCCATACAACTGACACAAAGTGGGAAAATCCTCTATGAGTATGCCGAAAAGATCAGAAATATCTATCGTGATCTGGAATTTGAGATCAGTCAGATTAATCAGCAACACAAGGGAAAACTTATTATTGGGGCCAGCACCACCGTTGCCCAATATATTTTACCTGAAATCTTAGCCAAGTTCAATGCTTATTATAAAGACATTAAAATTGAGCTTCTTACAGGGAATACTGAAGCCATTTCATCTCTTTTAAAAGATGAAAAGATTGATTTGGGTATTATTGAAGGAGAATCACAGTCTTCTTATTTCGATTACAAAACTTTTAAACCTGATGAAATTGTTCTGGCAGCTAAATCAGATCATGCTTTGGCACACAAAACGCTCAATATAAAAGACCTGTATCAGCTTAACCTTATTTTCCGTGAACAAGGTTCCGGAACTCTTGAGTTTATACAAAACCGATTAAAGGAAAAAGACATTAATATTCATGAACTGAATACCGTCATCCAACTGGGAAGCAGTGAAAGTATCAAAAACTACCTGCTTCATTCGGATTGTATGGCCTTTCTTTCCATCAGCACCATTTTAAATGAACTGAAAAATAACATTCTTACTGTTATTGACATTAAAAACTTCAGCATTGAAAGAGATTTTCATTTTATCCTTCCCAAAGGAGAACAATCTGAGCTGATAGAGCTATTTTTAAGGTTTGCAGAGTAGTCAAATCTGTTAATTAAATGAAAAGTCCATTTTTTTACCAGGTGTTTTAGGTTGATTGATTAACGGCATCCTATTTTTAGGTTTTGGCTGAAGCCATTGGATTTGTTTTATTTATTTAAGCGGGCTAAAGCCCGCCCCTATTGATATTGATATCCGCATGGATATATACACGGATAATAGTTGTTTAACGACAAGATCTTTTATCTTTTATCTTTTATCTTTTATCTTTTATAACTTAAAGTTATCCAACATAACAAATTACAATTTACTTTATAATAACATATTGCCGAATTTTGACCCAGATTTTAAAAGTTCACAATATGAAAGATTTCATTCTCAATGAAAGAACACGAAAAGTAATTTTTATTGGACTGGCAGTTTTATGTCTTACTCCATTCATTTCTTCTCCCATTGCCCTGGCATTAGGTTTTACCCTGGTAGTCTTTATCGGAAATCCATTTGAAAAGCATTTACATCAATATATTCATCTGCTGTTGCAGATTTCAATTGTAGGATTAGGTTTTGGATTAAAGCTGGATGAAGCGCTTCATGCAGGAAAAACAGGATTAATGCTCACTGTTGTAAGTATTATCAGTGTAATGGTTCTTGGATATTTTTTAGGAAAGATCTTTAAACTCGAAAGACCATTATCCTATCTTCTTTCTGCCGGAACTGCTATTTGCGGTGGAAGTGCTATTGCAGCAGTTTCTCCTATCATCAAACCCAGCACAAAACAAATTTCTCTAGCATTAGCAATTGTTTTTACATTAAACTCTATTGCATTGTTCGTTTATCCGGCTATCGGTCACCTTTTGAATCTGTCACAGGAGCAGTTTGGGTTATGGTGCGCGGTTGGAATTCATGATACAAGTTCAGTGGTAGGAGCAGCCAGTAAATATGGTAATGAAGCTTTAAAAATTGCAACTACTGTTAAATTAGCCCGTGCTTTATGGATCATCCCAGTTTCTCTAATAACCATGTTCATTTTTAAAAGCAAGGATTCAAAAATTAAAATCCCTTGGTTTATCGGGTATTTCATTCTGGCCATTCTGCTGAACACTTATTTTCCTTTTATGGATCAATTTAGCACTGCCATTACTTCATTTGCTAAATCCGGACTGAATTTGACTTTATTTTTTATTGGTTCTACCCTTTCCATCCAAACTTTAAAAACAATAGGTTTTAAACCCTTGCTCACCGCTGTATTGCTTTGGGTTACCATCAGTATCGGAAGCCTCTTATATATTATTCAATAAAAACAGCAGCACCCTCCTGAAATCAGAAGGGTGCTGCCTATTAAATGTGGAAATGTTTATTTCATACTTCAATAATTTCTTATACCTGTCCACAAGTATAAACCTGTAGGCAGCCCATATATATAGAGCAATACTCTGGGCCTGTGACAGCACCTGAACAGCTGCATCCGCAAAGAGATAAATCCGGCTTACCGCTTACTCCTCCTGTAATACTTCTAAGATCTTGTTTTTTTAGCTTTTTAGCATTTTTAATAATGTTCATATGATTTAGTTTTAGTTACTCTCCAAAGTTAAACAAAAATAAATTATTTGCAACAAAAATAAATTCAAATTATAATAATTTATTGATTGTAATACTATTATGATATTATAAAATAAGACAATATTACTTATATTTTTTAAACAACATAAAATCTACTCCGTAAACTCCAGGTCTTTATTATGGGTTTCTGAAATCGTCAGTGAAGAATAGAATGCCAATCCAAATACCACAGCACCTACAAATGCAGCACTTTCTATTACTGAAAAACTTCCTTTAAGGAAATCGAAAGCCAGAATCATTACAGGAACCAATCCTCTTACCATATTGGGAACTGTAGTGGTAGCTGTATTTCTGATATTAGTTCCAAACTGTTCTGCTGCAAGGGTAACGAACATCGCCCAATATCCCGTACCCAAACCTAGCCACACACAGAATATATAATATTTTGTCTCCGTATTGGTATTTCCAAATAACATGATCCCAATTCCGACCAGAGTGAAAAGCAACATGTAGAATATGGCCATTTTACGTGACTTCAAAGCATGTGAAATAAAACCACTCGCCAGATCTCCCACAGAAATCCCTAAATAAGCCCACATAATTGCCTTTCCGGGGCTGATGTCTTTAATCCCGAACTCAGGGGCAAATTGATTAGCTAAAACAGCCAGAATCCCTATACAATACCAGGTAGGTAATCCCACAGCAATACATTTTAAGTATCGTATCAATCTGTCTTTATTCGTAAAAAACGATAGGAAATTTCCTTTGGAGACATTTTTATGTTCAATATTCTTATAAATCCCGGATTCCGAAACGCTTATTCTCAGCAGCAATAAAAGAATTCCCATTATTCCGCCAATGATGTAGGAAGTATTCCATCCTCCGGCTAATTCTACAGTTAATTGGGCCACAACAGCACCCATCAATCCAAAACCTGCAACTACTGAGGTGCCAATTGCTCTTAAATTCTTCGGCAGACTTTCAGAAACCAGCGTAATTCCAGCTCCAAGCTCTCCGGCAAGACCTATTCCCGCAATAAACCTTAAAGCGGCATATTGATACACTAAATGCTCTTTTGGGAAATAAGGTAAAAAACCACAGGCAATATTTGCCAGAGAATACACCAGAATAGAGCCAAAGAGTACAGAAAGTCTTCCTTTTTTATCTCCGAAGATTCCCCAGAATACTCCGCCAATAAGAAGCCCTACCATCTGACAGTTCAGGATAAAAGTTCCATCAGCATCCGGATTAAGGCCTAATGCTTTTAAACTGGGAATCCTTACGATCCCGAACAGGAGAAGGTCATAGATATCTACGAAATAGCCCAGGGCAGAAATAATAACAGGAATAGAGAAAATGTATTTCAGTTTTGAAGACAGTGATCGTTCTTGCATTGTTAAGTTTTGATAAAAATAAAAAACCTTTCAATCTCTTGAAAGGTTTTTATAAAATATCTTGTTCCGATTATTATCTTGCAATATTCACGGCTCTTGTTTCTCTAATTACGGTTACTTTCACCTGTCCAGGGTAAGTAAGTTCATTCTGGATCTTTTCAGAGATATCATAAGATAATTGAGAAGCTACTTCATCATTCACTTTTCCACTTTCTACCATTACTCTTAATTCTCTACCTGCCTGAATAGCATAAGCGCTAGATACTCCATCGAAGCTTAATGCTGCAGATTCAAGATCTTTCAGTCTCTGGATATAAGATTCCAATACCTGTCTTCTTGCTCCTGGTCTTGCTCCTGAGATCGCATCAGCTACCTGAATGATTGGAGATAACAGAGATTTCATTTCAATTTCGTCGTGGTGAGCACCAATAGCATTTACTACTTCTGGATTTTCTCCGTATTTCTCAGCCCACTGCATTCCTAAAAGTGCGTGTGGTAATTCTGATTCCTGTTCAGGAACTTTACCAATATCGTGTAAAAGACCAGCTCTCTTAGCTAGCTTAACATTTAATCCTAATTCAGCAGCCATTGTTGCAGCAATGTTAGCTACTTCTCTTGAGTGCTGTAATAGGTTTTGACCATATGAAGAACGGTATTTCATTCTACCTACGATCTTGATTAACTCAGGGTGTAATCCGTGGATTCCTAAATCGATGATCGTTCTTTTTCCTACTTCAATGATCTCCTCTTCAATTTGTTTTCTTGTTTTTTCAACAACTTCTTCAATTCTTGCCGGGTGAATTCTACCATCGGTAACCAATCTGTGAAGGGATAGTCTTGCAATCTCTCTTCTTACCGGATCGAAACATGAAAGAAGAATAGCTTCCGGGGTATCGTCCACAATGATCTCAACTCCTGTTACCGCTTCTAAAGCACGGATATTTCTCCCTTCTCTACCAATGATTCTACCTTTTACTTCGTCAGATTCAATGTTAAATACTGATACTGAGTTCTCAATAGCCTGCTCTGTTCCGATTCTCTGAATTGTTTGGATAACAATTTTTCTCGCTTCGTTTTTAGCATTCATCTGAGCTTCCTCCATGATGCCCTGAACGTGTGCCTGAGCTCTTGTCTTCGCTTCAGCTTTCATGGTTTCTACCAATTCTGCTTTAGCTTCATCAGCAGTGTAATTAGAGATTTTTTCAAGTATTTCTACTTTTTTAGCCGTTGCTATATCTAATTCCTGTTGCTTTTTGTCTAAAATTTCGTTCTTCTTAGAATAATCAGCAATCTGTTTGTCTAAATCTTTTTCAAGTTTTCCAATCTTGCTAAGCTCATCATTAAACTTATGCTCCTTGTCTTTAGTTCTTTTTTCCACTTCCTGCATTTTCTTTTCGCGGGACTGGATATCAGCATCATGCTGTGATTTCAATTCAAGGAATTTTTCTTTAGCTTGAAGATTCTTTTCTTTCTTTATGGATTCAGCCTGTACGTTAGCTTTTTCTATAAGGTTTTCGGCGTTTTTCTTAGCATCATCCATAATAAATTTTGCCTTAGTATTCAGAGAGCTTTTTGAGAACATTATTCCCACGGCAGCCCCGATTACTAAACATACAACACCGACTATAACTTCTATCATAATGTATATTGAGTTTTAATTGTATTCATATCCTTTAAAAATAAAAAAAGCCTACAATAATCCAGAGATTGAGAGTAAACTCCTAATCAACACGATTTGAACTGATTTCCACTGTCTGTAATCCGGAAGACCGGCACGCCATTCGATGGACATTTGTTCGGTAATTGTTTAGCGTTGAGTTTACCTTTAATGTGTTAGAATTATTGTAGGCAGCTTGTTCAGGAAAAAAAATCTATTTCCCGATTTCATTCAACGATTGATTGATCTGTTGTAATCTTTCGTTGGTAGAATTAATATTTTTCTCGTAGTTAAGAGAAACTACTTCTGCATTGGTTCCCAGTTTCAGGGCACACATCGCCAAAGCGTCTTGTTTATCTCTTACATCGAAGTTCTGTTCAAAATCTTTAATCATATTCTCGATCTGCTTCCCTACCTTACGCAAAGTTTCTTCTTCTGCTGCCGGTACGTTCAGCGGATACACTCTTCCTGCAATGTTTACGGTTATTCTCCTTACCTCCATTATAATCCACTGTTTTGAAGCTGAGCAATACAGAAATCAATTTCTTTTACCAATCTGTTGATATGGTTTTTCATTAACCTATTGTGTTCAGGATTTCCTGATATTGCTGAATAAAGCTTTATATTTTTTTGTTCTTCTGCTAATACCTGATTTCTTCTTCTTTCCTCATCATACTTCTTCTTCAATTCTTCATGCTCAAAACTTAATTCTGTCAAATTTTCTGTAAGATTCTTATAGTTCTTTTGCAGAGTCGAAATTTTTCTCTCTAATTCTGAAAAATTGTTTTCTAAATCTTGAAGCATTTCAGGTTTGTATATTCTAACTAGAAGCAAAAATAAAAAAATATTAACACTAACAAAAATAAATAGTCCTATATTTTGATCTCTCCACAAAAAAGGAGATGCAAAAGCATCTCCTGAGTATTTTTAATTTGATAATTTCTTATTCAAATTTTAGTACAAACATTACGGCTCTGGTCTGTAATGTAGATACTGCAGAAGCCCAGTAAGGAGGTGTAGTAGCATTATCAGCCACTTTTTCATTATTCATGAAAAATGTTCCTCTAATAGCAGGGGTAAGTTTAAATTTATTGAAATAAAACTGGATTCCCATTTCTGCAGACCACGCAAAGTTATGAGTAGTAGTTCTGAAGATCTGCTGCATATTGTCATCCGTAGAACTTGAGTTAGACTGTAGGTTCACAACATAGTTTACCCCAGCTGCAACATATGGTCTTGAGTTGTACCATCTTCTTCCGTGAAGCTCCAAAAGTACCGGAATGTCAACCAATGTAGATTTAATATCCCTTACTTTATCTTTTTCCTGTAAAGGGATTGGTGTAAAAGGAGGATTAGTTACAGATCCACCTGCATACAAATCATTGGATTGAGTATTAAAAGTCAGCTGTCTTTGTGCAAACTGCAACCCCGGCTCTACTCTTACATCCAGATAATCATTCAGTCTCCATTTTGCAATAAGCCCGGCACCGAAGCTGTAACTTTCTTTAGTGCTGGTAACAAGATTCTGATTATCTTTCATCCCATAGGTTGGATGTAATACGATTCGGTAGTCCAGTTTATTCCCGTTCAAATAAAAACCCCAACTGAATTTCTGCTCGTCGAAATCTTCCAACTTATCCATTCTGTTTCGGGTTCTAAATTGCGCGTTTGCAAAAACGGCAACATTTACTGAGGTTAAAACCAGTGCTTTTAATAGAAATTTATTCATAGGTTACTTTGTTGCTTTATAAATTGTGGCTATACCCAAACTTAATTTTTTATATTCAACTTTCTTAAATCCCGTATCTAAAAGAATTTGCTTCATCTTCTCCCCGAAAGGAAAAGCATTTACAGAATCCGGAAGGTATGTATACGCCCTATTATCTTTGGAAACCAGTTTACCTATTGCAGGCAATATATTTTTGAAATAAAACATATAAAATGGCCCCATAAAACCCTCAACCTTTGAAAACTCCAGTATATAAACACTTTTGTTATCTTTAACTACTCTTCTTAACTCTGCCAAACCTTTGGGAAGGTTCTCAAAATTCCTTACTCCAAATGCAACGGAAACAGCATCAAATCTATTGTCCTCGAAAGGTAAATTTTCTGCATCTCCTTTTTGCATGGAAATTTTGCCGTCTAATTTAAGTTTTTTTATTTTAATAACGCCAACATTGAGCATTTGTTGTGATAAATCTAAACCAACTACTTTTGAACCGGTTCCTTTTTCGATCGTAATGGCAAGATCTCCCGTTCCTGTAGCCACATCCAGCACTTCCTGCGGGTTATCATTTTTCATCCATTTTACCAATTTATTTCTCCATAAAACATCAATTTTCATGGATAAAACATGGTTCAAGAGGTCATACTTTGGTGCAATATTGTCGAACATATCCTCTACCTGGCTCTTCTTAGTAGCCTCAGAATTGTAGGGAGTAACTTTAGTGATATCTTTTGTCAAAACTTAAAACTTGTAATATTCTTTATAATAATTTAGGAAATCCTGCTTTCTGAAGACTTTTGATCTTGATTCCACTTTCTGGACATTCTTAATCACTTTGTCATAATCTTCATCTACATTGTAATAAAAATCTTCTGTGTAAAGCTTATTGAAACGCTTTGCTCCTCCGTAGTAATCCTTTCCGTCAATAACAGTCTTGTCAAGCGCTGTCAATAACGAATCTTTTTTAAGATTATACCCGTAGTACTGGTCATTCACGTAGTAATCCTGATGCGCAATATTAAGCAGACCACGAAGTTTGTTTACTTCAAATGCCGAATCGTAAAGCATTTTTTTATTCTGATCGAAAACCTGAATAGAGTTTTTTCCCTTATTCAAATCCACATGCACATACTGCCCCGCCGATATAATTCCTTCAGAACCGTTATTGATTTTAAAGTAATACGTGTTAGGGGTAGGATTATCTACAACATAATAATTCTTCTTGGCTAAAAAAAGGAAGTAGATCCCAAAGGCAACGATAAACGCCACACCTGCAATAAGTAAGCCTTTTAAGGATGGGTTGTTTTTCATAGATTGTAAAGTACAATTTTTGCAAATTTAATAATATTTTTAATTCTCCGTTATTAATATTAATTATTAACTTTGCATCTTTAAAAAAATCATATAAACGAATGTCGAATACGATCATTATTGGCTCTGGATGTTATATTCCGAACAGAGTTGTTGGTAGAGATTACTTCATGAATTCCGAGTTCTACACCGAAGACGGAGTAAAGATTGAAAAACCTGTGGAAGAGACCATTGCTAAGTTTGTAGAAATTACAGAAATCGAAAACAGGAGATTTATTGAAGATGATCTTTCCAATTCACAGATCGGTTATGAAGCCGCAAAAATTGCCCTTGAGGATGCAAAAGTAGACGGCGAAGAACTGGATTATATTATTTACGCAAGTAATTTCGGGGAAGTTACAGAGAACGGATACGCAGACTTTATGCCGACAATGGCAGCAAGAGTTAAGAATAAACTAGGAATTAAAAACAGAAAATGTGTAACGTATGACATGATTTTCGGTTGCCCGGGATGGGTAGAAGGTATGATTTTAGCAGACAATCTTATTAAAGCTAAAGTGGCCAAAACTATTCTTGTTATTGGAGCAGAAACTTTAAGCCGTGTAACAGACCCGCATGACAGAAACAGAATGATCTTTGCTGACGGTGCCGGAGCGGTAATTGTAAAAGCAACAGATGAGGAAAATGTAGGAATCATTGCTCACAATACGATCTGTGACAACGGCCCTGAACTAAATTATCTTGAAAATCAACCATCTATAAACAAAGAAGTAGATCAAAAGCGTCTTTACGTAAGAATGTTAGGTAGAAAAATCTACGAATACGCTCTTAAAAATGTTCCTGTAGCCATTAAAGACACCATTACTGATGCAGGTCTTTCTATTGAAGATATCGACAAAATTCTTATCCACCAAGCTAATGCTAAAATGGATTATGCTATGATTGAAAGACTTCACAGACTTTATGATGTGAAAGAATACGATCACGCTATCTCTCCTATGACGATCCAAAACCTTGGAAATACATCTGTTGCCACCATTCCTACTATGTATGATTTAATAATTAAAGGAAAAATGGAGGGTCAATCGTTTAAAGAGAATGGTAACATTGTAATGACTTCGGTAGGTGCCGGAATGAACATCAATGCTATCGTTTACAGATTTCCTTAAAAATAATTTTAATTAAAAATATAAAAAGCACAAAGGAAATCTTCTTTTGTGCTTTTTTTGAATCAGAATATGTCAAAGAATCTTTTAATCACCGCCGGAATCTTCCTGTTTTTGGAGATTTACATCTACCAAGCCATCAGAACCCTTACAAACAATTTCTGGATAAGAACGGGGTATTGGACAGTATCTTTAATTGTGTATGCCATCTTCGCTTATGAGGTTACCCATTACCAGAGATCAGACCGAAGTATGCTGAGAGCTCAGATCATGATTTCAGTATTTCTGATATTTATCCTCCCAAAAGTTTTCATCGTTTTATTTTTACTAATTGATGATATTGTAAGAACCGGAGGCTATTTGGTCGGCTTTGCCAAACCCTCTGAAAACTTCTTTCCAGAGAGGCGAAAATTCTTAAGTCTTGTAGGATTGGGTATGAGTGGAGTGCTTTCTGCCCTGTTTATTGATGGGATTACATTCGGGAAATACCGTCATAAGGTGAGAAGAGTAAAGGTTAAATTCCCCGATCTTCCAAAAAGTTTTAAAGGATATAAAATCATTCAGATCTCTGATGTTCATAGTGGAAGTTTCTCCGATCCTAGCAAACTGCAGCATGCTGTTGATCTGATTAACGAGCAAAAACCCGATCTTGTTTTATTCACCGGAGACATGGTAAATAATGTAGCAGATGAATTCAAACCATTTATTCCTGTGTTTTCACAAATTAAGGCCAAAGACGGTAAATTTGCTGTATTGGGAAACCATGATTATGCTGATTATGTAACCTGGGATTCTACTGAAGCGAAGAAAAAAAACCTTGACACCCTAATTGATTATGAAAAACAGGCCGGATTTGACTTATTGAGAAACGAGCACAGAATCATTGAAAAGAACGGAGAAAAATTGTACATTCTTGGTGTTGAGAACTGGGGATTAAAACCATTCCCTCAATTCGGAAAAATTAACGATGCTTTAAAAGGAGTTCCTGAATCCGCAACCAAAATCTTAATGAGCCATGACCCTACCCATTTTGATCATGTGGTAAAAAAACACCCCGGAAACATCCACTTAACGCTTTCAGGACACACTCATGGGATGCAGTTTGGACTGGATCTTAAAAATGTAAAATGGTCACCTGTTCAGTATCGTTACCCAAAATGGGCAGATCTTTATGAAAGCGAAGGAAAGCTACTATATGTAAACAGAGGATTCGGAGTATTGGGATACCCGGGAAGAGTTGGGGTATTACCGGAGATCACTCTTTTTGAACTGAGTTAGAGATGTAGGGGTCGGGATGCGAGATTCGGGTCACGAGTTATTAGTTGCCGGCTATTTGGCTGCTAGTTTTTTTTTAGTTTAATATTTAATTAAGAAATGGAACATCTGTCCTTTTAAGAAATCGTTCTTTCCTAATTCCTGCAACCTAATATCTAACACCTATTACCTAAAAAATATAATCTTTCATACGGGAAGTGGCCATGTCTCTCTCGTTGAGAAAAATAAGGAGGGCATCTAATTTGTCCTCCATTTTTTTGCCCGAAAATAAGCTTCGGTAAAAAGGAATATCAAAACGGTATTTATTAAAATTGGTAAACTGCCATGCATTAAGATAGATCAAAACAAACTCTTCATTCTGCAATGTCTCCAATACCATATTCTGATAATACTTCATCGGCAGAATCTGGAATACAAAATCATTATAGGGTAACTGACTGTAGGGTGAGATACTTTCCGGCACAATACTAAGCCCATCTTCTTCTGTAATTTCAGTATCTCTTTTCAGACGTTTGAAGGGAAAAAGAATATTGGCATTGTCAATATTGGAGACATAATTAAACTCTAAAAGCTTCAAACTTTCCTGTGGGATCTTTACATCTTTCTGACGAATTCCTCTAATCTGTTTTCCTAAAAGATCCTGAATATTTTTCTTTGCATTCTCAATTTCTTCCAGGTTTGAACCTTTATTATAAAAAGCAATTTCATGCCCTTGGGATGAAATTGCTTTAATAAGATTCTGCAGTTTTTCAGTGAGAGAAATCTCTACAAAAAAACTTGCTTTTGTATCATGAATATCTAAAACTCTAAGAATAGCTTTTGTATTCTCTTCTGTAATTTTTAATCTTTCTTCACCCGTAATTTGAGAACCATTTTTAGTTCCAGCCTCAATATTTGCAATGTTGAAAGTTAATAAAACCATTTAAATTAAATTTTAGATAAAAGTTATAATAAATTAAAAATCAGATGTTAAATAACAACTTAATCAAAGTATTACTTTACATTATTAATTCTTAGCTAATTTTACTTTAAGATTTTTAATCATGTCTTTCGTCATTTCAGAAATTCCGAAATCATAAGTCAATCCCCAATCTTTTTTAGCTACAGAATCATCAATAGAAGCTGGCCAGGAATCTGCAATGGCTTGTCTGAAATCCGGATTATAATCAATACTAAAATCCGGGATTTCTTTCTTGATTTCTTCTGCCAATTCTTTTGGAGTAAATGACATCCCTCCTAAATTATAAGATGAACGTACTGTTACACTTTCCTTTGGAGCATCCATTAATTTCAGAGTTGCATTAATGGCATCATCCATATACAACATAGGCATTCCTGTGTTCTCGGAAATGAAACTTGTATACTTTCCGTCTTCAATAGCTTTGTAGAAAATCTCAACTGCATAATCGGTTGTTCCACCACCTGCCGGAGTCTTCCAGGAAATCAATCCAGGATATCTGATACTTCTTACATCCACTCCATGTTTGTCGAAATAATACTCACACCACTTCTCTCCTGCCATCTTAGAGATTCCATAAACAGTTGTTGGGTTCAGCACTACATCCTGTCCTACATCATGCTTAGGAATTCCTTTTCCAAACACCGCAATGGAACTTGGCCAAAAGATCTTTTTAAGAAGCCCTTCTTTCGCCATTTCACAAAAATGAAGAAGAGGCTCAAGATTCAGTTTCCATGCAAAAATAGGCTGCTTTTCCGAAGTTCCAGATAAAAGTGAAGCCAAATGATACACTGTAGTGATGTCATAATCTTTAACGATCTGTCTCACTAATTGAGTATTGGTAACATCCATTCTCTCATAGTGACCTGCAGAGGTAATTCCCTCCTGCCATCTATCCAGACCGGAAGCGACAACATTTTCTGCTCCGTGAATTTCAACAAGTCTATTGGTAAGCTCGGTGCCGATTTGTCCCAAAGCACCTGTAATCAGTATTCTTTCCGTATAGGATTCCATTTTTTAGATTTTTTTTAGAATTGTACAAAAGTAAAAAAAACATGTCAACCATAACAATAAAGGTGTATTTAAAAATACACCCTGGATTGTAAATGAAAAATTATTCTTGAATTTCTTATTTCTGGTTACAAACGAAAATGATGTTCAGACTTTTTATCTTTATAAAAACAAAATTCAAAATCAAATAATGATAAGTATCCTAATGAGTTAAAAGCTAAACATCAGATATTTTTAAAACTTTAGCCTCTATCAGATTATTAATTGTATTCAACAAGTCCTGCATATTATAATCTGCTTCAAATTCAGATTGTATCTCATCAAGAATCAATTGTAAGCTTTTTATGCCGTCAATTCTTGATAACAACTCAATCATAAAATCTGCATTTTCATACTGAACCCCTTGTTTTGTAAAAAAAACAGAATGGTAATCTATTTCTCCCAGATTGGTTATTTTGAACTCACGGTTCACAAATAAAGGCTGAGAGATATTCAGAATGGCATCTGCTGTTACGATTTTATCATTTGTTTTTTTTCTTGCAACAAATGCCCAATTTTTATGAATAATAGTGGAAAGATGTTTATCAGAACTCATATAGGGGGTCTCCACAAATTCTTCATCTATTATTTCAAAATCAAAGTTTGTAAAGACTTTCTTAATCTCCGCAGGTAATAATTTATGAACAAAATTATCATAAGGATATCCAACCGGACCCAAATTAATAAACAATCCTCCCGGCTCCAAAATCCTATAGAGTTCCTGAATATAAGACTCCACACTCATTACATCAATAAAGTATATGGACACCAAAATACTCATAGATTCCGACCTTAAAGGAAGATTCTTTATATCTGAAATAAAAGGAATAATGTTTCCTACAGGTGAATCATCCCACTTCTCAATAGTATGTGGAATGCAGGAATCATTATTATCATAAACGTTAGATTCATTAATCTCTATTAATTGTATTGGCCGTTTATTCAGTATTTCATTAAAAAAATACATCATCCGATAAGACAAATCGGAACAATAAATAGTGGCTGAAAAAAGTTTTGAAAACTCATAAGCAAACCTTCCTGTTCCGCTTCCGATAAAAAAAATATTTTCCGAATTTTCTGAATGTTTATCAATCAGAGTTTTAACAGCAGTGATGATTATATTGAGTTCTTTTTCACTTTCCGGCAGATAAGACCAGTCTCTTTTTAAATACAAAAGCTCTTTACCCACAACCGGATCATTACTCAATGTAACATACTGAAAATGATCTAACTGAACATACATCCTTATAGGATCGAGCATTTTGTCATAGATGAGTAAGTTTCTCTTATATGAATCAATTATTGTATTGATTATTGGCTCCCGATCAGTCTGAAATTTTGCTAATTCTTTATTATACTGAAGGTAATTATTTACATTTTTAATATGATTTTTGATGCTAAAAAATACTTCAGATAAGAAAAAAGAAGCATCACTCACTAAAACAGGAGTATTATTAACAGTAAGATAAAAACTTGAACATGATGCACAGGTAGTATCTTTAGAACTAATTTCTAAAGGACTTTTGCAATTAACACAAACAAAATTCATTTAATAATTATTTTATGGCTAAAAAACCTTCAAAACAAAGGTATTTCATAACGGTAGTGATATCTTCGAAACCAGCTCTTTTCAACAGATCTAAATTTCCGTTGGTAGAAAAAGGCTCTAAAACACCCTTCAAGCTACGTTGTTTAGAAATGATCTCTTCGGGAGTATACCCTCTGTCTAGCTTATACTCCATATATAGTGTAGAAATGATATCCTGAAACCTTGCATCACAGGCTCTTACTTTTTCAAAATAGATAAATGCCCCGCCCCAGTTTAAGGATTCGTAAATTTTATTGATTACCAGCTGGCGTACCCGTGGATTAATAAACTGAACTGAGTAATAAGAAATTATAAGATCTGATTTTTCCAATTCAAGATTAATAATATCATCACAAATGAGATTAATATTATTAAAATCTGCACATTTTTTCTTTGCCTGAAGAATCATATCTTGTTCTATATCAATTCCTGTTATTTTGATCTGTTTTTCAATATTCAGATTCCGATTACCTATTTTTTCCAATAAAGTCCCTGTACTACAGCCTATTTCATAAATATGAGATCCGTTATTAACAAAAAAATCGGATAGAGAGCATATAAGATCGTGCCCCTGATTATAATAAGGAACAGATAATTTAACATGCTCATCAAAGTTTTCAGCTACTGTCCCTGAGAATTTCCAATTAGATTCTATAGATACAATATTATTTCCTACAACATTTTTCATATGGTCTTCTGTAGATTTTTAGATTTAAACTTCTCCAGATCAAATACATAAACCTGATCTTTTATATCCAATGAATCAAATAATTCTTTTCTTTTCTCATAAAGTTTTTCATAACCTTCACGGAAGATAGCAAACATTTCTTTTCCATATTCACTTAAGATCCGATCAGAATATTCCTGATACTGATAAATTCCCAATCCGTATTTATACATTCTGAACGCATACCTTCCTATAAGTTCCAGTCTAGAGTCTTCATCCAGGTTTTCTTCATTATCAAGAATGACATCAAAAATATAATTCCCAGTATATTGTGGAAAGAAGGAATAAAAAGCATTGATGAGATCACGGTCATCTGTTTCAATCCCGGAAAAATGAGACATCGGAGTTGTATAATCCATAATAAACAGTTTATCTCTATCGATAGACATCGGATAAAACAAAGCGTGCCCACATTGGTGCGTAATTTCCTCCAAAAAGAAAATATCAGAAACTTTTTCGTTATTTAAATTGATATAAGCATTATTCAAAGTACATATGGATGCAAAGGAATTTAACTGACTGCTTGTAAAAAGAACGATTCTTCTCATGGTATAATTAAGCCATTCAGCATAAAAAGGAGTATGCTTTTTGATCAAATGATAGGCATTATTTAAATGCAATACACTTTTTTCGAGACCCTTTTCCAATTCTATATTTTCTGTCTGGTCCGGAAAAAACTGAATGATGCTTTCATCTTCTGATCTACAAATCTCAATATCTGTATCGCTGATGTATACCTCTTCTTTAAAAGAAACAAGTGCAATCTCTCTATCAGATTTGAAAACAGTAAAAGAAGTATTGTTTTTGATTCTGATTTCTAAATTTTCATTAGGTTCATTAGTATAAAAGTATCCAACCTTAGGAATGTGAACAACACCATGTTTATTGGAAATTGCATTTATCTTTGATGGAATAGGCTCTAAAAATCCTAAAACCATTTGTTCAACAGGAATATTTATTTCTGTGCTGAAAGCAGAACAGATCATTGGCTCATTAAATGCATCAGTATCTTCTAAAAGAGCGTACAGATTCTCATATTTTTCTTTGAATAAACTGCGGAAGATCAACTCAAACTCTTCACTTCCTTCTTCAAGCAAGCTTTCAAAATATCGTTGTTCGATTTTCATGGTAGTATAGTTATTAGTAGGAAAAAAGGCTGAATTAAAAATTCAGCCCTATGGTTTGGCTAATTAACCAATTGTTCTGATAGTTCCAATTGTTGGATTAGTAGGGTTAGTTACAACTTTCGTGTAGCCTGGATGGCAGTACTGCTGTAATACTAGAGTTCCCCCATTGATCTTGTTTAACATTTCGCTTTTTACAGTTTTTTGCTCAAACTGCTCCAGAGATAATCTCTTTTTTGTTTTCATGATATTAAAATTTAAAAATTATGCCTACTCTTGGTTTGGTTTTTCGGCTTCCCCCATTATTTTTTCGCAAAGGCGTCTATCTCCCATTTACTTATCTGATAAGGATATTTCTCATATAAAGCACCATTTTCATTAAATGAATTTCCGGAAGCATAATACTCTGAAACCATTTCCATTAAGGAATGGAATTCATTATTGTCTTTATTAATTTTATGCAGGGAAATAGCCTTATAATACAAAGCATCTGAAAATTTAGGCTGTAATTGCAGTGCCAGATCAAAAGCTGAAACAGCCGCTTTATAATCTCTTTGCTCATATTTTATGATTCCCAGATAGAAATATGCTGATGGTGAGATCCAATCTTTCCCAAATTTCTTTTCTATAAAATCCAAATCCAGGTTGATATACTTCTCTGCCCTGTCATATTGGTTTAATTGAAGATAGCAAAGCGCCCTGTAAAAATTATATGTATGATCATTTTCAATACTTTCACCAAATTCTGCCGAAGCATTATCAAAATCCTTAAGTGCACTTTTATAATCTTTAGAAAAAATACAGTTCAGATACCCTCTTCTTCCCAGATATTCCCGTCTGTCATATTGTACAGCTTTATTATAGTAATCTAAAGCAATCGTGTATTTTCTTATTTTCCAGTAAGGCAATGCTCTTCTCTGCCATAGTAAAGCGATTGTAGAGTCTTCTTTTATAGCTTTCTCAATATTACTTTCCCACTCCTGATCAAGATAGTGATATCTATATGCTCCATGATCAAGATACTTTACAAGAATATCTTTTTGTTTCTGGGTAAGATCCTGAGAAAATGCTGTTGAACATATTAACAAATATGACAAGTAAAATACTTTTCTTAAGAAAGACATGATCTGGTTATTGAAGTTTTATATCAACAATGTTAGAAATATTTATTCAATTGACAAAATAATTCAAAATTTTATGAAAAATATTTTATTATGTTAAATAATAACTAACAATACAATATTTTAACGAAAAATAAAAATATATCAGAATTAGCTATCAATACTTACTTCATATTTAATAATTCTATTTTTTTAGCATTTATTTTATAATTATTCCAATAAAGGTGACAAATAAATCAAAATAAAATTGACACTCCCGATCAGTTTATTCATCATTTTTTAGATAAAAAAACTATATTTTTGTTATAAGAAAAACAATCAGTATGAAGAAAATTTTAATTGCGTCGATTATATTAGCCAGCCAGCTTAGCTGGGCTCAGTTTACAGATATCAATATTGTAAAAGAGGTAAAGGTTAAGAATAAAGGTGTAGTAGTATCTGCCCATCCATTAGCCAGTGAAGCGGGAGCAAAAATCCTGAGAATGGGCGGAAATGCTTATGATGCCATTACAGCAACTCAGTACGCATTAGCCGTAGTGTATCCACAGGCAGGAAACATTGGCGGTGGCGGATTTTTAGTAGGTGTAAAGAAGAATGGTGAAAAATTCACACTGGATTACAGGGAAACAGCTCCTAAAAAGGCCTCCAGAGATATGTATCTTGATAAAAACGGAAAAGCCAACACAGACTTATCTCAAAACGGACGTCTGGCAGTAGGTATTCCAGGAAGTGTAGCCGGATTCTTTGCTACGCTGAAATATTGTAATCTTCCAATGGAAAAGATCATTCAGCCAGCTATTGATCTTGCAGAACAAGGGTTTGCCATCACTGAACAGGAAGCTGAGATGCTTAACAATAATACTGAACATTTTAAGAAACACAATAAATCAGCAATCGTTTTTGTAAAGGATACTCCATGGAAAGCAGGCGACCTTTTAGTACAGAAAGACCTGGCAGAAACTTTAAAACTGATCCAAAAACTGGGTGCAAAAGGGTTCTACGAAGGTAAAACAGCGGATCTTCTGATCGCTGAAATGAAAAGAGGAAACGGAATCATTACTTTGGAAGACCTTAAAAACTATAAGGTTGCAGAAAGAAAAGCTCTGGAATTTGAATACAAGGGAAACAACGTCGTTTCAATGCCTTTACCTTCAAGCGGCGGGTTGCTTCTTGCTCAAATGTTGAGAATGGCTAGCTTTGAAAACCTTGAAAAGTACCAACAGAATTCAACACAAGCTGTTCAGATCATGACTGAAGCAGAAAGAAGAGCTTTTGCAGACAGAGCTGAATATATGGGAGATCCGGATTTTATTCAGGATAAAACCACTTATCTGATTTCTGACGAATACTTAAAAGGAAGATGGAAAAGTTTCAGCTTTGATAAGGCAACTCCAAGTGCAGAAGTCGGAAAAATCATAGAACAGCCTAAAGAATCAACTCAAACCACTCATATTTCTGTGCTTGATAAGGATGGAAATGCTGCATCTGTAACCACTACCCTGAATGGATATTATGGAAGTAAAGTACTCGTTTCCGGAGCAGGTTTCTTTTTAAACAATGAAATGGATGATTTCTCAATTAAGCCGGGAGTTCCGAACATGTTTGGAGCAGTAGGCGGAGAAGCAAACTCTATTCAACCCAATAAAAGAATGCTTTCTTCCATGACCCCTACCATTCTGCTTAAAAACGGCAAACCTTATATGGTAGTGGGGACTCCGGGAGGAACTACTATTCCGACTTCTGTATATCAATCTATTGTCAACGTGGTTGATTTTAAACAAAACGCAAATATTGCGGTAAATGCTCCTAAATTCCACCATCAATGGCTTCCGGAAACAATAAAAGTGGAAAACAACTTCCCGGAAAGTACTATTGCTGAACTGAAAAAGAAAAATTACACTTTTGAAAAGGTAAAACAGATCGGAAAAACAGAAGTGATTGTTCTTGATGAAAACGGAAACATCCACGCCGTTGCAGACGGGCGTGGTGATGACTCCGTAGCAGTAGAATAAATATTTCTTTATAAATAATATAGCTTCGGCTTCATTCTATAGGCAATTTGCCTGCAAAGAATGAAGCCGAAGTCTTTTCCCTCTACAAATCCAGAAGAAAAGATTAATTTTCATGACTTTTGTCAGTTTTTCAAAGGAAATTTATTAATTTCCGCCCTTAAAAAAACAAAACGACTGTTCATTGAAAGCAAAAAAAATATACAATCAGCTTTATTTTCAGGTTATCATCGCAATTAGCGCAGGTATTTTACTTGGAAATTTTTATCCTGAACTGGGAGAAAAAATGAAACCTTTAGGGGATGGATTTATCAAATTGGTAAAAATGATTATTGCCCCGGTCATCTTCATTACACTTACCTTGGGAATTGCTCATATGACCGACCTCAAAAAAGTAGGAAGGATTGCCATAAAAGCCATGATCTATTTCTTTACCTTCTCTACCCTAGCCCTTATCATTGGTCTCGTGGTTGGAAATCTTTTACAGCCCGGTCACGGGTTAAATATTGATCCGGCAACCCTTTCGGGAAATGTATCTGAATATCAGGAGAAAGCCCATGAATCAACCCTAACGGGATTCATTATGAATATTATTCCTGAAACGCTTTTTAGCCCTTTGGTAGGCGATAATATCCTTCAGGTTCTTCTTGTTGCTATTTTAATGGGTGTCGCATTGGTTTTAACAAAGGAAAAAAGCCAAAAAGTAACTGATTTTCTTCAGGATATGTCTGCTCCTATATTCAAAATTGTTCATATTCTGATGAAACTAGCGCCCATCGGTGCTTTTGGAGCTATGGCATTTACCATAGGAAAATATGGGCTTCATTCGGTTTTGAATCTTATCTTTTTGGTAGCTACATTCTATATCACATCTATCCTTTTTGTTGTTTTAGTCTTAGGAGCTGTGGCATGGTATAACGGATTCAACATTTTTAAGCTGTTATTTTACCTTAAAGAAGAGCTTCTTTTGGTGTTAGGAACAAGTTCATCAGAATCTGCCCTTCCGGGAATCATGGAAAAAATGGAAAAAGCAGGCTGCTCCCGAACGATTGTAGGTCTTGTGGTTCCTACAGGTTATTCTTTCAATCTTGATGGAACCAATATTTATATGACACTTGCCTCTTTGTTTATAGCCCAGGCACTCAACATCCACCTTCCCATTGAGAAACAACTGATGCTTCTTCTGGTTGCCATGTTAAGTTCAAAAGGTGCAGCAGGTGTTACCGGTGCAGGTTTTGTAACATTGGCAGCAACATTAGCGGTTGTCCCGGAAATTCCAATAGCCGGAATGACACTTATCTTAGGGATTGATAAATTTATGAGTGAATGTCGTGCCCTAACGAATGTTATCGGAAATTCAGTAGCAACTGTAGTGGTGGCAAATTGGGAAAATCAGCTGGATAAAAAACAGTTACAGTATTGTCTGGATAATCCCCACGAAATTGAAAAGCACCTAGAGGGTTGATCTTTATGAAAAGGATATATAGAATTCAGATTTTATTTGCTTTACTTACATTAGTTCCTTCTTTTGGAAAATCTCAGATTAATGATGGTAATATTCGATTAAAAGTTTTGCAAAAAAAATTAATTGGGAAAGAATTAGTTTTTGGAAAATGGAATGAAAAAGGAGGAATGGAAACCCGCTTAACCTATTTGGGAGCTGTAAAAACAAATCAAGGGAAAATCTTTAAAATCATGAATTCTGTATGGGTTTGGGGCTTATCTCAAAGAGCGACAAACAGAATTTTAATTTTTAATGAAAAGAATCAGTATGTCGGAAATTATTATTTGACTTTAACCACCTATTTACCCACCAAATTAAAAAATGGAGTTCTGATCTTTCAAAATACAGATGTCAGTTGCAATAAAAATACAATTACAAGAGTTAACCTAAAAAATGGGTTACCTCAAGAATTCTTTAGAAAGTGTAAAAATGATTTTGGTGATATTTACGGCTTTGATGGAACAAACTAAATAACACTTTACACTAAAATATTCAAGCTTGCAGGCTGTACTTTCACATGAACCGGTGATTCTATCTTATTGAACTCGCCATCAAGGTGCCAGTTTTTGGTATTTACTTTAAATGAAATCTCTGAAACAGGAAGATAAGTCACATATTCATCATCCTTTAACCTTTTGGTGAACATTCTGAAAGCAAACAACGCAGAATAAGTCAGAGGGAATTTTTTAACCAACACCATATCTACCAATCCATCGCTTTTGCTTGCTTTGGGTGCTATATAGGCATTATTTCCAAACTGTCGGGTATTGGCAACATTAAGCATCAGGTATCTGCCATTGTACTGCTTATATTCTTCATCAAAAAAGGTAACCTTAATCGGCCTATAGTTAAAGAATGTTTTTAGTGAAACTTTAATATAATTTTTGAAGCCACGACTGGTTTTTTCGAATTCTTTTACTACTTTCCCATCAAATCCTGTTCCTGAAACGTTGATGGAAAGTCTGTCGTTTACCGTAAAAGTATCAATCTTCCTGAATTGTTTAGCTTTTATTTTCTCTAAAAGTTCATCCAGATTCTTACTGAAACGGGTTTCATTGGAAAATCCATTTCCTGATCCTGCCGGAAAGATAGCCAGTATTTTATCTGTAGAGATCAGATTTTTGGCTACGGTAGAAATTGTTCCGTCACCTCCAATGGCTACAAAAATATCTACTTCATCAAAATGGGTTCTGATAAATTCGTCTGTTCCCGGAATCGATTCAGAAACATAATATAAAGGATTACCGACCTTATTTTTAAGCTCATTCAAAAACGGCTGATAATTCTTTTTGGCCGAAAAAGGATTGATGATAAAAGCTACTTTTTCCATTACCGCAAAAATAGAAAATGCTTCCTGAACCCGGAAGCATTAAGTTATTTAATTTTCATTCTTTCTTTAAATTCTGCATTTAATGTACCCTTTAGCTCTTCCCATGAAATAGGAATCGTGATATCTCCTGCTGCAAATGCAGCAATTTCATATGGACTGTAGTGAAAATACAGGTTTTTATCATCAAAATAGAAGTTGTTTGAAGCCGGAATTTTTTCTACCAATAGCATTTCTGAGTTTTTTACATTTCCATCTCCGTCCATCGTTCCGCTGTTGATATTATTGATGTTTTTCATCAGCATCTCTTCAAGTTTACTTTTTGGGGTGGAAGTAATATCTTTTAATTCTAACTTTTTATTGTTCTTAAGATCAAAGATCCTTTCCGAAAACCCATAATTATCATGTGCACCGCCTTCATAACCACTTCCTGTATACTGAATATGCATATAACCGTTACTATTGGATACTAGGTTCATATGTGAACTTGAATACCAATCCTGCGCAAAAGTGATGTCTGAAGCCCAATCCTTACTGTCTTTTTTTACAGAGTTGAAATAATTATTTTTTTCAGTCTCCAGATAAGTTTGCAGGCCAGTCTTGGAAAAATCTTTTATTTTATCATTTTGGAAGTAGATGCTGTCTAACAGCTTTTTATCTTTTATAGTAGGAAACACCAACAGTTTGGAGGTATAAGTAAGTTTTAAGGAATCCGTAATTTTTGTGGAATCTTTTATTATTACTGAATCTATTACAAATTCTTCAGACTTTTTATTTTCCGTTTTCTCTGTTGATGTTTCTGCTGTTTCATTTTTCTTACAGGCAGTAAACACAAAGAATGAAGAAAGTGCAAGAACGGCAATCGTATTTTTCATAATTTTAATTTTTATTATTTAATACAAAAACCATTCAAAAGATGAATGGTTTTTAAAAAATTATTCAAAAAAAATAAATAGACGCTATAAACTGCCTCCAATTACTTCTTTACCAAGCTGATCACCTGATTTTCATGTTTGGAAGCCACTCCCCAAATTTGTTTGAATGCAGGGTAATATTCTTTGGGATAATCGGCGCTGGAAATCTTTGTGGTAGAAGTTACTTCCAGCTTATTTCCTTTTTGCTCAATCATATAACTGTATTCTATCTGTTTATCGTCAGTCACAATTCTTTTATTCTTAGGTAATTCTTCAATGGTATATCCTTCAGGGATTTCAAGTGTCACCTTTTTAACTTTTGTAGTGGGTGCTCCAAAATCAATAGGATATTTTCTAGACTCCGTTTGATCGAATTCATTAGATGTTTTGCTTAAAAATAACATTGGATTGATGATTATTTTTTTTCCTACTCTGTCTATTAAATTGGATGAAGAAAATTTCATTGTACTTTCAAATGCTCCATTATCCAATACTTTTGAATCAATTCCTGTAAAATCTATAGAATAATTTTCTTTATACTGCTTTTTATATTTTTCAGGATTTTCATCATAGCTATCTTTTACATACATGGCAAAGGTTCCTGTATCTCTGTCTGTATAAGAGCCGGAAATACTCCCATCATCATTAATCTTTGCATCTACAGTAAGTAAAGTACTACTTGGCTTTATATTTTTCATTTGAATCTGTTCAGCTTTATTTTTTGCTAATAGAATTCCATATTGATTCCAGTCTCTTAAAGGAAGTTCATCCATAGCAGATTGCTTGGAAGTAGCATCATAAATGTGATATACCCCGCCTAAGCTTATTGATGCTAGTATAAAATTCATATTAGAAACATTAGGTGATGTCAAATTTATCATCCCATTCTCTACTGTAGATATAAGCAATGGATCTGCTTTAATACCAGCTTCACGAAGAAGCATCACAAGAAAAAGATTAATTTCAGCAGCATTACCTGTCTTAGTATCCAGCATCTTTCTGATTCCACCATCAGTATAAATACCTTTATCTTTGTTCCAAGTAAATGTTTTTTGGACATAAGAAAATATGGCATTGGCCTTTTCAAGATCAGTTTCCATTTCCAAAATACCAGCAGGCATATTATCCCTAACCAATCTTGTTTTGTTCAATTCTTCACCAAAATCCTCATTTTCATAAAGTCTTTTGCCAATTTGGTTCCATGAAGATGAATAAAGTTTAAGTTCTCTAAAGTTAGTAGAGTTAAGCTCTGCACTTATTTTCGTCCTATAATTCCTATCATTTCTCACAAATTTTTCTGTTTTGAAACCTTCTATATTTTCATAACCGAATCTATATGTTTTGTATTGAGATCCATAAATATTTCGTTCCTCTATCATTCTATGTTTAGGTGCAAGAACTCCAGTGTAGTTAATATTATATGAGATATTAAGTGGAGAATCTAAAACATACTCTGTGTAAAGAGAGGGTGTATCTGTTTCTATTAAAAACTCTGGAATTATGTACAGGAATGGGGATGTAACTTCATATTGATACTCCAGTACTGAGCCATTCTTCACATTGGAAAATGCAAATTTAGTCACATTTACATATTTACTTTCCTTACTTTTATACTGTGAGCTTTTCTCTACTTTTGTAGGGACTACATTGCCACCTTCGAGATTATAGGTAAAAGCTTTGAACTTACCCAATGTCTCCTTATCTGCACCCGATTGATAAAGAGGAACTTCTAGATTCAACCAGTCTTCAGCCTTATCTTTATCATAAACCTTCACTCTGTAAAAATACTTCTTGTTCAAATATCCTGTAGCTCCATCAACCTTGTAATGGACAGACTTATATAAAATCTCCGCCGGCGCATTTTCATCTAATAATGATTTCGGTTTGGAAAGATCCGCATCAGAAAATTTAGGAGGATTTAAAAACTCATGCTTCTGGGCTTTAATCATCATTACATTTGCTGAACATACTAGCAATAATATTATTTTTTTCATCTTTATATTTTTGTGATTAAAATTTTTGAGTTATCCATGTTGAGTATTTTTTTTCTGAAACCTACATAATCATTATATTTCTCCTTTGGATAGGTTCCTTTATTGATCTGAAGTTTTCTTGTCACTTTTATTTCTTCTTCATTTTTAACAAAACTCAAATTGTAATTCCCAAATTCTGAGCTAATACTAGTATCATTAGGTATCTCATCGGTCTTGTACCCTTTAGGAATAGTAAAACTGATCTCGTATTCATCTTCAAAAGACTGTCTGGTCTCAAAAGGAAGCTCACGGTTTTCATCTATTTTGTAAACACTATCTGAAAAAATAGGGACAGCTCTGAATATGAGACTACTTCCCGCATTTTTACAATAATTATTGGTTTTAAAATCTAGATCAAAGGTAATGACAGCATTGTCTTTGTTATTAACAAAGTTTTTCATTTCAACTTTCTCAAAGTTTAAGACATCAAATCTTTTTTTCAATGCTTCGCTTTGTTCTTTTGGATTAAGATTTACAAACCGAAGGTTATCATCATACTGATTTCCTGTGTAAAAAAAACTTCCTTTCCCTGCAATACTGTTATCCTCCTCTATCTTTATTTTCAGTTTTTGTTTTTCCTTATTTTGATCTGCTGAATATACCGGAGTATTAATCAATTCTATTCCATTTTTCTTTATGGAAAGGACATTTCTATCTGTAGTACTGGATCCTAAATGATTAAATGCTGTTTGTTGTGAAGTATTTTCAAGCCAAATATTTCCATTTTCTGTAGGGACCATTAGAATAGCATGGTTTCCACCCATTTTAGGAAAGTCTGGATCAAAAGAAACCTGAGAAAGCCCCGAATTGATAACACAATAATAAGAAGGGATTCCAGCTTCATTTAATAAGGTTTTCATATAATTGGTGAGACCTTTACAGTCTCCATATCCTTTTTTATACACTTCATCAGGCATCATGGGAAGCCAGCCTCCAATTCCTAGCCCTACATATATATATCGGGTTTTGGTTTGCATATACTGATAGATTTTCTTTACTTTTTCTTCTACAGAGCCCTGAAGTTGCAAAGCTGCAACCTCAGCCTTGATTTCAGGAGTAGATACGGCCACAGGTTCGACTAAATTGTTATAATACCAGATGCCAAAATCCCCCCAATTATTTAAAGTTCCTTGTTTTCCAGCCAAATTGAACTTAGTAAGAGCAAAACTTACTTTAGGTAATATTTTAATAGGTTCCGGAATCATTGAAATATCATCTATTGCCGGAACATTTTTATAAGAATATGTTTTTTCGCTTCCATTTCCGCCTTCAATTACTGAAGCGTAGTTATATTTTGATGGATAAACTTTGGTTCTAAGGTCAATTCCTGAAGTATTGACAATTTTCATCTGTGCATCTTCCAGAGATGTATTGGTAGAATAAAATGGAACAAAATCAGGAATAAAAATGGTATTCTTATCCTGAGACTGATATGAAAAATCAATAGTATAAGGATATTGAACAGGAGTATATGAAAATATCATTATCCTGTTATCAGAATAAAAAATACCCTGTCTATTATTAGCAAAATCACTAAAATCAGATTTAGAATAACTCTTTATTTTCTTTCCGGATTCATCATAGATGGTAACTTTTATATCCGAAATATTTCTTGCTTTATCATAAGGAATATAAGCGATAGCTTTTTCATTACCGTCTTTATTTAAAACTGTTGTTACCGTATTGTATTGGTATTTTATATCATCAATTTTATTGATCTGAACTATTGTAAGATCTTTTCTGATTACAACATTAGCATTTTTCTTTAAGTTTTCTGGAATTGAAGATGCCGGATAGATTTGGGCGAAATACATTGAAGCTGTAGACAAAGCTCCAAGAAATAATATTTTCATCATGGTCATTATAATTGGACAAAAATAATAAAATCTTAATAATTGTTAAAAAAATAATATTAAAAAATTAACCACACAAAGAAACAAACAAATAATATGTTAATTACCAATATGTTATAAAATTTAATTTTCTCAACTTAATGAAATAAAGAAGAGGCTGTCTCAAAAGACAGTCTCTTTTTTATTGCAATTTTTTGTGAGGGACTTAGTTTTGTATTTTAATTATTTAGGATTTAGTTTTTTGATGAGTTGTGGATGTATTTTTTTTTAAAAAAGAGCAGATTTTTACCCTGCAAGCGCTAATTTTCTTAGATTGTGAGCAATAGCAACCAGGCCGATTTCTATTTCGACTTTATTTTGTCCTCTAAGCATAAATCTTTTAAATCCTTTGTTATGTTTGATCTGAGCAAAAACAGGTTCTACATCGTGGCATCTTTGTTTTCTAAGCTTTACTCCACGTTTGGTATTAAGAAGCTTATGAGCCTTATGCCGGAGCTTTGAAAGTTTTGGATTAGAAGGTGAAGAAGTTATGGTTTTAGTTTTCTGGTCTTTATCAAAGTAATTATACTTGATATAGGCTTTGACTTTTCTCTTTTGAAGAAAAATATAATTCTCTTCTGATCCATATCCTGCATCAGTCACTATCTCCTTGGGAGTTTTACGATAAAGATGTTCAAAATTATCAATATGAGGGAGCAGTGTTTTAGTGTCCCCAGGATTAGGATGCAGCGTATAGTTAAGGATAAACTGATTCTCGGTACTGAGCTGAAGATTGTAAGCGGCTTTAAGCTGTCCGTTACCCATATGATCCTCTTTCATACGCATGAAAGAAGCATCAGAATCTGTTTTTGAATAGCTGTTCCTGCCCCGGAGAATTTCCTGCTGTTTCTCATATTTTTCAAGGTTATCCGGCCAGTTTTTTTTTGCATAATTAATCTTCTGACGGACTTTAGGACAGATTTTCTTCTTTCTCAAAGTAGAGTCTATCGTTTCTATAGCAGATTTTATTTTTTCTTTATCCATAGACTTAAAGGTTACCTCAGAAGTATCTTTCATTTCTTCCCCAGCTATTTCCTGAGTGTAATTCCACAAATCTTCAAGCTGGGACTCTATACGTTCTTTATTCTTTTTGATCGCCTTTCCCCATACAAATGTATAACGATTGGCATTGGCTTCTATTTTGGTACCATCGGTAAAAATAGTCTGAAGGCTTACCAGCCCTTCTTTCTCTAAATACACTACAATTTGTGCGAAGATCTCTTTGAGTTCTCCTTTTAATCTTTCACTTCTAAAACGGTTCAAAGTATTATGATCAGGACGATTCATGGCACTGAGCCACATAAAATGAACATTTTCTTTGAGAGCCTGTTCCAGCTTTCTGCTAGAATAAATATTACACAAATAGCCATACACCAATACTTTCAAAAGCATTTTCGGGTGATACACCGATGTGCCCCCTGGTTTATAATTACGGATTAAATTACTGATATCCAGACCGTCTATAACTTCTGAAACAATTCGTACAGGATGATTAGCTTCTATTAACTCCGATAAATTCGGAGGAAATAGAAAATTTTGCTTGGGATTGTAATCTTTAAAGACTACCTTTGAATTACTTAACACACAGCAAATTAATCAATTTGCAAATATTAGGAAAGCAAAAGCTTTCCTTTTTTTATGCTTGCAAAAAAAGACTGCCTCACTTTTGAGACAGCCTCCTCAACTAATACTTAAAAAAGCACTATCCTAAATCTACCTTAATATAAGGCTGTAAATAATCAAAAGTTAGCTTTATATAAACAGAAATGACGTTTTGAATGTATATTATATTCCTCTTTGATCATTTAAGACTAATTTTTAAATATGATTGGTAAACTTCATATTGTCTGCATTTCCAAATTTAGGATAAATAGCAATCAATATAATTCAATATTTGTAGAATTAATATTACAAAAGATTACAAATAATACTATATAGTAATATCTATCAAATAATAAAGACTTCATTTCTGAAGTCTCTATTTTTCTTTTGTTATTTAATTAATCATTCGGTATTCTTTTACTCTCGTAAGTATCACTTCCAAGCCCAAGCACTGGAATAAAAATAAATCCTAAGAAAAATAGCAAAATTGTATAGAGTGGTGTTTCTTTTCCAAAACCTTTAGCCAATCTGTCGTTGACTACCCATGCAGCATAAAGATTTACAAATGGAATTAAGAATAAGATGATCCACCATATTGGTTTTTTAACAATATCCAGCATAACAATAGCATTGTAGATAGGGACGAAAGCTGCCCATGCATCTTCTCTGCCTGCCTTTTTAAAGATTTTGAACATACAATACCCATAAAACAGATATACCAGTAAGCTCATGAACATCGTTCCAATCCCTAATCCTGCAGCGGCTGCGCCAGAAACTGCATCTACCCCATTATAAGGGTCTGTTTGTAAAAGAGTTAACATATTATTATTTTTTTTGGTTTGCTCAAATATAAAAAAAGCTTCTAAATAATTAGAAGCTTTTCTTTGATATTTTAAAAACGTTTATGCATCAATTTTTGCATATTTCGCATTTTTCTCGATAAATTCTCTTCTTGGCGGAACTTCATCTCCCATCAACATTGAGAAAACACTGTCTGCCTCTACTGCATTATCAATAGTCACCTGCTTCAGAATTCTGTGTTCTGGGTTAAGAGTTGTTTCCCAAAGCTGCTCTGGGTTCATTTCCCCAAGACCTTTGTAACGTTGTACTTCAACTCCTTTTCCGTCCGGAGACATTTCCAGAGTAAACTCTTCGCGCTCTTTCTCGTTATAAGCATATATCTTTTTGTTCCCTCTCTTCAATAAATATAAAGGTGGTTGAGCAATATAAATATATCCGTTCTCAATAAGTTCCTTCATATATCTGAAGAAGAAAGTAAGAATCAATGTAGAGATGTGAGATCCATCAATATCGGCATCGGTCATGATAACGATCTTATGGTATCTCAATTTAGCCATGTTCAATGCTTTGCTATCTTCTTCTGTTCCTACAGAAACTCCAAGAGCAGTATAAATATTCCTGATCTCTTCATTATCATATACTTTATGAAGCATAGATTTCTCTACGTTCAAAATTTTACCTCTTAATGGAAGAATAGCTTGGAAGTGTCTGTCACGTCCCTGTTTAGCTGTTCCACCTGCGGAATCTCCCTCTACAAGGAATATTTCTGATTCTGCCGGATCTTTAGATGAACAATCAGATAATTTTCCGGGAAGTCCAGAACCTCCCATCGGAGATTTTCGCTGAACCATTTCACGGGCTTTCTTAGCAGCCTGTCTTGCTTTTGCAGCTAGAACAACTTTTTGAACAATAATCTTAGCTTCATTAGGATTCTCTTCCAAAAAGTTAGTAAGCATCTCCCCTACAATTTTATCTACAGCACCAGAAACTTCAGAATTTCCTAATTTCGTTTTAGTCTGTCCTTCAAACTGAGGTTCCATTACTTTTACAGAAATTACAGCGGTTAATCCTTCACGGAAGTCATCTCCTGTAATTTCTACTTTTTCTTTTGCCGGAAGCCCCAAT
This sequence comes from Chryseobacterium sp. StRB126, assembly GCF_000829375.1. NCBI lineage: Bacteria > Pseudomonadati > Bacteroidota > Flavobacteriia > Flavobacteriales > Weeksellaceae > Chryseobacterium > Chryseobacterium sp. StRB126. Next base: position 2,003,342 of record NZ_AP014624.1, on the reverse strand, counting down.
TCGTCTGCATATTTCTTTAAAGTTCTTGTTAAAGCTCTTCTAAAACCAGCCAAGTGAGTTCCTCCTTCATGAGTGTTGATGTTATTTACATAAGAGTGAAGATTCTCATTGAAAGAAGTGTTGTAACGCATTGCTACTTCTACAGGGATATTATCTCTTTCTCCTTCCATGAAAATCACATGCTCCATAATAGATTCACGATTTCCATCGATATAAGCAACAAACTCTTTTAACCCTCCTTCAGAATGAAAAATTTCTGATTTAAAAGACCCATCTTCTCCCTTCTCTCTTTCGTCTGTAAGGGTAATGGTAATTCCTTTATTAAGGTAAGAAAGCTCTCTTAAACGGGTTGCCAACGTATCATAATTGTAAACTAATTCTGTAAAAATAGTATCATCCGGCTGGAAGAACTGTTTTGTACCTCTCTTATCACTGTTTCCAATCTCTTCTACTCCTGTCTGAGCTTTTCCTTTTGAATATATTTGCTGGTAGACGTTCCCGTCTCTGTAAACAGTAGTGATCATTTCGTTGGAAAGTGCATTCACACACGATACCCCTACTCCGTGAAGCCCTCCTGAAACCTTGTAAGAATCTTTATCAAACTTACCACCGGCTCCAATTTTCGTCATTACAACTTCAAGAGCAGATTTTTGTTCTTTTTCGTGGAAGTCAACCGGAATACCTCTACCGTTATCGCTAACCTCGATTCCGTTTCCTTCTTTAATGGCAACGAATATCGTGTCACAGAATCCTGCCAATGCTTCGTCGATAGAGTTATCTACTACTTCATAAACCAAATGGTGAAGACCTCTTAATCCTACATCACCAATGTACATTGAAGGACGCATACGTACGTGCTCCATTCCTTCCAATGCCTGAATACTACTAGCTGTATATTGTTTTTGACTCATATTAAATATTAAAAATCTTGCTATATGCAAAGACTTACAAATATCGTGATTTTTTTCGAGTTATGAAAGTTAAAAAGTGTCAAAAAAATGTAGAGTTTTCTTAGGGAAAACATAAGAAATAACTAACCAATAAAACATTCAAAGTTAAAATGTATTTGTTATATCTCTACTGTTTTAAATCATACTCAACATCAATAATTTATGCGTAAATTTATTTACTGAAAAGTTGATATTATGGATGATTTTATAGCTGCCCGCGCCCAGATGGCGCTTTCTCTGGGCTTCCATATCATATTCTCCTGTGTGGGAATGGTGATGCCTTTTCTAATGGCTTTTGCCCATTGGAAGTATCTAAAAACAAATAACGAAGTATATAAAGGACTTACAAAGGCCTGGAGTAAAGGGGTTGCTATCTTATTTGCTACCGGAGCTGTTTCAGGAACTATGCTTTCCTTTGAACTGGGGCTTCTATGGCCCGGGTTTATGAAACATGCAGGCCCTATCTTTGGGATGCCATTCTCATTAGAGGGGACGGCTTTCTTTATTGAAGCTATCGCCATCGGATTCTTTTTATATGGATGGGATAAATTCAATAAATGGTTTCACTGGTTCTGTGGTTTTCTTGTAGGGGTAAGTGGACTGGCTTCTGGTATTCTGGTGGTAGCTGCCAATGCGTGGATGAACTCTCCTACCGGTTTCGATTATATCAACGGGCAATACCTTAATATAGATCCTATTAAAGCCATGTTCAATGATGCATGGTTTCCACAGGCACTTCACATGACCGTTGCAGCTTTTTGTGCTACAGGATTTGCAGTTGCCGGAGTACACGCCTTTCTAATTATGCGAAAAAAGAATGTAGAGTTTCATACCAAAGCATTCAGAATTGCAGTAGGTTTTGCCTTAATTGGAGCATTTGGAGCCCCTTTGAGTGGTGATGTGGCTGCAAAATCTGTGGCAGAGAGACAGCCTATTAAACTGGCAGCTATGGAAGCTCATTTTGAAACCGAAAAAGGAGCTGCTTTTGTGATTGGTGGAATTCCCGATGAAGAAAAAGAGGAAATAAAATATGCTATTAAAATTCCAAAGGTATTAAGCTTTTTGGTAAGCAACGATTTCAATGCTGAAGTAAAAGGACTTAAGGATTTCCCGAGAGATGAATGGCCTCCGATTGCAGTTGTTCATTATACTTTTCAGATCATGATCTTCTTTGGAGTGGTGATGATAGGTATAGGAGCTATTTATTTGTATGCTTTCTTTTTCAAAAAAGAATGGCTTACAAAAAACTGGTTATTAAAAACATTCCTTATTGCTACTCCTTTTGGATATATTGCTCTGGAAGCAGGATGGACTGTTACTGAAGTAGGAAGACAACCATGGATCATTTACGGAGTCATGAGAACGATTGATGCCGTAACCCCAATGCCGGGAATACAGTATTCATTCTACTTCTTCACTGCGATCTTTATCTCATTATCATTAATTCTGGTATTCCTTTTAAGAAGACAGGTACAGATGGTACCAAAACTTTATGACCCAACAGACCCACAGTTTAACGATAAAAACAAAAAATCATGATCTACATTGTTATAGGTTTTCTCTGGCTTTCCATCTGTCTTTATATTATTCTGGGAGGTGCTGACTTTGGAGCGGGTATCGTAGAAATGTTCACCAATAAAAAAGCCCGTCATAAAACACATGAGATTATGTATGAATCTATTGCTCCCGTTTGGGAAGCCAATCACATGTGGCTGATTATTGCGATTGTGATCCTGTTTGTAGGATTTCCTGAGATTTATACCACCATGTCTACTTATCTTCACATTCCTTTAGTTTTGATGCTTGTAGGGATTATTGCAAGAGGTACAGCGTTTACATTCAGACATTATGACGCGGTAAAGGACAATTGGCAGGTTTTATATACACAGATATTTTATTACGCAAGTCTTTTAACTCCTTTTTTCCTTGGATTAATAGCAGCGGCAACAGTATCATATTCTATCAATCCTGATGCTACCACCTTCCTTGATCTGTATATTTTCAGCTGGCTAAATTGGTTTGGAGTTTCTGTAGGGTTATTTACAGTAGCGCTTTGTGCTTATCTGGCTTCTATTTTTTCACTAAGAGAAACCCGTGGTAAGGACGAGTTACTATTAATGATTAGAAAATCAAAGCAGACGATGATCTTTGTGGTGATTACCGGTATTCTTGTATTTGCTACAGCTTACCTTTCAGATATTCCACTTTTGATGTGGGTATTTTCAAAGCCATTAGGAATTATGGCCATTGCTTTTGCTACGGTTGCTTTACTGCTTATTTTAAGAGCTTTAAATAATCAGAAATTACTTCCGGTACGGGCTCTTGCAGGCTTTCAAATGGTAATGATCCTCGTGGCAGCTACTTACCAACATAATCCGGATATTATTTTATTAGGTAATGGACAGCATCTTTCATTGTTAGAGCATATGGCACCGCCTAAAACAATTGCAGCTTTAGGCTGGGCTTTAATGCTGGGATCATTATTTATTCTTCCTTTTTTATTTTACCTGATGGCTTCTTTCAGTAAGCTGAGAAAATAATAATACATGCAAAATTATAAGGATAAAACAGAGCTTATTGAAGAGATAAGAAAAAGGTATCTCCTCTATGATCAGGAATTTGATGATATTAAAGAAAAGGAAAAAAATCTTTTAAAATCAGGGATTGATAAAACTCCATCCCAAAATATATCGTATCAGATTGGCTGGACTCACCTTCTTCTTCAATGGGAAGCTGATGAAAAGAAAGGAATTGAGGTAAAAACACCTACTCCAGACTACAAATGGAATAATCTAAAGGGATTATATCAGTCTTTCTATAATGAATATGCTTCTTATAGTTTAGCAGAACAAAGAGTGCTCTTACAAAAACAGGTTGATGAAATTATAGAATGGATTGAAAAGCTTGATGACAAAATCCTGTTTGAAGCTGAACAAAGAAAATGGGCAACAACACCCGCCAAATGGCCCGTTTGGAAATGGATACACATCAATACGGTTGCTCCTTTTAAAAATTTTAGAACGCAGCTCCGAAAATGGAAAAAATAAAAAGAGGCTGTCTCAAAAGTAAGGCAGCCTCTCTACTATTTTTATTTCTTTATCAATTTCGTGTGATAACTGTTTCTATCTGTTTTTGTTTTTAAAAAATAAGCTCCCGTATTGAGGTCCGAAATATCTATTTTTACTGAAGAAATTTTCTTTAATAATTTACCACTAATATCAAATAACTCCGCATATTCAAGTTTCTCATTAGAATCTAATCTAATATTAAATACGTCTTTAACTGGATTTGGATGAACCAAATAGCTATTTTCCTTTCTGAATTCATGGGTTGATAAAGCACCTAATTGCCTTACATATTGGGTAGTTCCCGTAACGTAGTTCATAGCCCCCTGACGTAAAGTATTAAAACATAAATATTTGTTATCATCCAAAATACTCATACTTACAATAGATGGCGCAGATTGTCTGTAAAAAAGACTATTTCCATTGTTAAAACTGTTATCCAAAATTCCGTTTGGTGTAAATCTTAAGATATAAGCAGTTTTTTGATAATCAATTCCAGCCTCACTCCCTCCAAACACATAAATATTATTATTAGAATCCATTTGTATTCCAACCGTTGTTGAGTTAGCAGGAGGATAATATACGTTAGGATTTGCCGGAAAGCTATACGTAGCTACACCAGCAGTTCCAAATGAAGTATCCAGAAAACCATTAGCAGTATATTTTTTAATCTCTACAGGAAAATGATATGAATATAAGAACATCTCACCTGTATGCCTGTTTGTTTTTATAATTCCAGGTATATTAGCTATACCACTAGTACCAAACGTCATATCTTGTATACCAGTTAAATCATATTTTTTATATTCATCATTTACTCCTGAAGTTTTAACAATTATACCGGAATCAGTTAGGTAATATACATACACCGGAATAGTAGAAAAATTACTATCTAACTGGCCGTTCAAAGTTAATTTCTTTAGCATTCCATTTATCTGTATCATTAGAGTTGAATCGCCATTGAGAGATAAGCGACCTATATTTTCTGTGAATGTAACATATCCCCCAACTCCAAAAGAAGTATCTAAGTTACCATTCACATCATACTTAGCAATAACATTTTTATTGTATAAAAAGATTGCCTGATCATTTGTAAGTATTGATCCTTCCGGATATTTGGTTGTGGAATTCCAAACAAGAGGTAATACTGAAGTAGAAATACCGTTATTTCCAAAACTTGTATCATTATATCCCGTTGGCAATATTTTTCTTAAATAGAAACCCGCTCCATATTTACTGGTTGCATAAAAATACACATATCCTTGTGAAGTAGAACTGCTTTGTATAGCATAGTAGGTAAGATTTTCATCTAAAACTTTTTTATAGTTTGGATCCTGAATCACCCCATAATCTGATTGTGCATGAACACCTATAAAAAATAGCGTAAAAAAAGTAATTATTAGTTTCATAGTATATTTTTAACAAAAATATAAATATATTTCAAAAAAAGACTACTCAAAAGAGCAGTCTTCCATATTTATATTATGATAAATCTTAAGCTAGTTTCATCAAGAGCAGTCTTCCATATTTATATTATGATAAATCTTAAGCTAGTTTCATCAAAAGATTCTCATCAATCTTCTCTACTTTCACAATATTGTTCTTTGTTAAAGTTTTAGAAGCTTTATCCCATTTCTTACCAGATAACTTACTTTTTTCCTTTACTTCAGCTAAAGACATAGCCTCTTCCTGAGCATTAAGGATTTCAAGGATTACTTTTTCATCTTCACCTAATTCAATTTGAGGAACCGCTTTTTCAGGTCTCATTTGAGGGAAGAATAATACTTCCTGGATAGAAGCATTGTTCGTTAAGAACATAATTAATCTGTCCATACCAATTCCTAATCCTGATGTTGGTGGCATACCGTATTCAAGCGCTCTTAAGAAGTCCTGATCGATAAACATTGCTTCGTCATCTCCTCTTTCAGATAAAGCCATCTGAGCTTCAAAACGCTCTCTCTGATCGATTGGATCATTAAGCTCCGAATAAGCATTTGCGATTTCTTTACCACAAACCATTAATTCAAAACGCTCAGTTAAACCTTCTTTGCTTCTGTGTTTCTTAGTTAATGGAGACATTTCAACAGGATAATCTGTAATGAAAGTCGGTTGGATGAAGTTTCCTTCACACTTCTCACCGAAGATCTCATCAATTAATTTTCCTTTACCCATAGTCTCGTTCACTTCAATTCCGATAGATTTAGCGAAATCGAATAATTCCTTCTCAGTTTTTCCAGTGATATCGAAACCTGTAAATTTCTGGATAGCTTCCGTCATAGAAACTCTTGGATAAGGCGCTTTGAAATCTACTTCATGCTCTCCGAAAGTAGCTGTTGTAGTTCCGTTTACCTGAATCGCACAGAATTCCAGTAGTTTTTCTGTGAAATCCATCATCCAGTTGTAGTCTTTATAAGCTACATAGATCTCCATTGCAGTAAATTCCGGGTTGTGAGTTCTGTCCATCCCTTCATTTCTGAAATTTTTAGAGAACTCATATACTCCGTCAAAACCACCTACGATCAATCTTTTCAGATATAATTCGTTAGCAATTCTTAAATATAACGGAATATCTAAAGCATTGTGGTGCGTAATGAAAGGTTTAGCTGCTGCTCCGCCAGGAATTGACTGTAGGATTGGAGTTTCCACTTCAAAATATCCTGCATCGTTAAAGAAAGTTCTCATCGCGTTGAACAGTTTTGTTCTCTTCACGAAAATTTCTTTTACCTGTGGGTTTACCGTTAAATCTACATAACGCTGTCTGTATCTTAATTCAGGATCTGTAAATCCGTCGTGTACCACACCGTTTTCATCTGTTTTAGCTTGCGGAAGAGGACGTAAAGCCTTAGTAAGAAGTGTAAAGTTCTTTACTAAAACCGTCATTTCTCCTACCTGAGTGGTAAACAATTCCCCTTCAATACCGATAATATCACCAATATCTAAAAGGTGCTTGTACACTTCATTATATAATTCTTTGTCTTCTCCCGGACAGATCTCGTCTCTGTTGAAGTAAACCTGGATTTTTCCTTTAGAATCCTGCAATTCTGCAAAAGAAGCCTTTCCTTGAATTCTGCGGGACATTAATCTACCAGCGATCTTCACCTGTTTACTTTCAGAAAAGTCCTGTTTTATAGATTCTGTAGTATCTGTAATGGTATACTCATCCGCAGGGAACGCATTAATCCCCATTTCAGTAAGCTTATTCAGCTTTTCTCTTCTAATGATTTCTTGTTCTGATAATTGCATTTCTTATTTTTCTAAAAGCGTACAAATTTAGGCATTTTTGAGTTGACCATCAATTGATTTTTTCAGAAATTTTAAAATGAAGAGTATGAACAGAGAAAACTTGGGATATAGAAGCTAAAATAAAGAGAATAGACCAAGAGATATGACGTGGTAGAGTAGAATTTAAAACCAAAAATTAAAGCAACACTGTAAAAATCTATATTTTTACAAATATGGAGTTGAAAGGCTTTTATCATTTCCCTCTTCTGGAGGGGTAACCAAAATTCAAAGAATTTTTGACGGGGTGGTTTATTCAAACATTTATAAACTCAACCAAATCCTAAATCACAACTTTTAATTTTCTTTATTTCTCGCTAAACCATCTTTCCCGTTTCTGTTTAGGAACAAATGTCCAGACTAATATTCTGCTTACTTTCTGCCCTTGTGCTATATCAATTGTTTTGAAATCTATCGCTTTTACTTTCTTTAAAAGTGTGGTCAGTTTATACAGATTGTCTTTTTTAGAAACCAGACAGGTAAACCAAAGAATCTGAGATGAATATTGCACACTTTCATGAATCATATTGGTAATGAATGCCAGTTCACCGCCTTCACACCATAATTCTGACTGTTGTCCACCAAAATTAAGTAATGATTTCTGAGATTTTGATCTGTTCAGGTTTTTTGTTTTCCTGATATTTCCTTTTATCATCGACTCTTGTGAGTCATGAAAAGGTGGATTACACATAGAAAATGTAAACCTATCCTCAAGAGCTATAATCCCTTTGAATATCTGATTTGAATCAGGTTGATGCTGTAATTGAATGGCTAATGATAAGTCCGGATTTTGGTCCAGAATATGCTTGGCATTTTTTAAAGAATCTTCATTAATGTCCGTCCCAAGCATCTTCCAACCATAGGATTTATGGGCAATCAAAGGGTAAACAAGATTAGCGCCTACTCCAACATCCAGTCCTTTTATAAAATTCCCTGTGGGAATTTCACCTTTCTCTTCTGCCAGCAGATCAGCAATATAATGCACATAATCTGCACGTCCCGGAATGGGTGGACACAAATTGGAATCAGGAATATCCCAATTCATAACATTATAAAAATGTAGAATTAAAGCCTTGTTGAGTAGTTTTACAGCCTTAGGAATGCTGAAATTAATAGTTGTTGTCCCATGAACATTCACAAAGACATACTGCTTCAGTTCTGGCACACAAGAAATAAGCAGATCAAAATCATAGGGATTACGATGCAGATTTCTTGTGTGCAGACTGGATTTTTCTGTGGACATCTTTTATTTTTTCTGGCTTAGAATATACTCCACCATTTTTTTAGCATCTTCTTTAGATACCTGTGGATGAGCAGCCATAGGGACTCCGCCCCAAACTCCACTACCGCCTTCTATGATCTTGGAAGCCAGCAATTCAATATCCTTATCAGAATATTTAGCTGCTATTTCCTGATAAGAAGGTCCTATCATTCTCTCATTAACAGAGTGACACCCCGAACAGTCTAAGGTTTCCATGATCTGATCACCGGAAAGATTGGACTGAGCTGGAGCGGACACCGATGCAGCATCAGAAGACGCTACTTCTGTTGTATTTTCTTTTTTAGAACAGGAAAAGATCACAAGACCTAAAGTTCCTGCCAAAAATAAATTTTTCATTATTTCTTAGCTGTAGAATCTGTTTTAGCAGCTTCAGGAGCAGGAGTTGCAGCAGCCGGGGCAGCAGGCTTAGCTGTAGAATCTACCACTGTAGTTGCTTCTGGCTCTTCAAGCATAGTGTTACTGTCCTGTAATGAGTGATCTGCTTTTTTAGAGCAACTTGCTAATAATAAACCTCCAATAAATGCGATAGCTAATACTTTTTTCATTTTTTTCTAATTTGAAAGCAAAAATATAAAAAATAAACGTTTCAGCTTATGACAAATGTTTTCTTTGAAGAATATTTTTACAGTTCGGATGTTCCATCTTTTTAATAAAAATAATTCAATAAACAGGGAAAATTTAAATTAGGTTACTATTTTTGTATAATCAATTACATTAAAATACAAACTATTAATCTAAAATATATGACTCAAAGAAATTTATTCAGAACAGCTATTTTGTCATCTCTCCTTTTCTTCCCTCTATCCTGCCATGACTCAGATAATGAACAACCCAAATCAGAATATTCAGACAAAATAGAATCTGTAACATTATTGAAAACCACAAAATCATGGGACGGAACACTGTATGCAAGCTATCCGACCGGACAACCGGAAATCTCAGTTCTTAAAATCTCTGTGCCGCCAAACAAAGCACTGGACTGGCATAAACATCCTGTTATCAATGCTGCTTATGTGGAAAAAGGAGAAATCCAGATAGAAAGAAAAGAAGATGGTAAAACCCAATGGGTAAAAAAAGGAGAGGTACTTCCTGAAATGGTTAATATTGCTCACAGAGGCAAAACCGGAGATAAAGGAGCTACTTTAATTGTCTTTTACAGCGGAGCCACTGACATTCCTCTGTCTGAACCCGTGCATTAAAAGATACAACACAGGGTTTTGCAACGGTATTGAACCAAAGTTTTGCTCAGCCCTGATGTGTAATTCTCACAAAAACCTTTATATGACTACTTATTCGGAATAAGTAAATAAACATTGCACCTTTCCTATTTTTTTGATAAGTTTAAACTAGTTTTATATCAAAGAAATCAATGTAAAATTTAGGATATGGTTTTAATCTCGAAAATACTGTTTTTTGCCAGCCATCATGGTTTTTATACTGTGATTCTTCTTTTCCTGATTTTGGGATCATTATCTTATCTCACTAAAAAAATCTGGTTTTTGGTTCTTGCTCTTCCTCTCTCCATTTTAAACGGGTTTTGCGGGCAGTTTCTGAATGCATGGTTTCTTAATAAATATGGTGTAGAAAGCACGGCAATCATCACTTCTGATGTAGAAACCAATTCTACATTGAATGAAATGTACATACACGATTATGAAGCAGTGGTTAAAAAACAAGATGGAAAATACATTTCAACCTTCTTTTCTACGACCTCAGCATCAATTTATCCTATTGAAAATGCCATCAGAATTCCACGAATAGAAATTCCTTTCCCGGTAAAATACATTCCGGGATATGAAAAAAACATTGTGATTCTTTACAATGAATCAGAAGAAGGAAAAGCAGTAATTAAATACTCTAAATTAGCTCCGGTAAACTCCGCAAGAATCAAATATGAAGCAGACAGAACCAATAAAGTTTTTATTGCAGAATACATCAAAGCTCTGGAAGAGTATACGGCATCTTATGACGAAGAAAGTTATAAAATAAAGCTTGAAGAACTCAAAGAAGAACTTAAACAATTGAAATAAAACAGTTTCAATAGTAAGTTTTTTATTTTTTTTGAATTTTTTATTTTTTGTATTAAAAAAATTTCTACATTTGTCACATGTTTACAATGAGCAACAATATTTGGTGGTGGCTTTCAAACTCTTCGTCGGGTCTGAAGGTATTGTCATGTTGCTAACCCAGCATCAGATTTAAACAAAACAATATACAAGGCTTTGACGGATTCCGTTAAAGCCTTTTTTTTATTCCTAAAATCTAAAAAATAAAACAGCAGATGCTTACACAGAAAATCAAAATAAAAACCGTTTCGAAAAAAACTCTTGGAGATCTTCATACTCCAATGAATATTTATCTTAAAATCAGAGATAAGTTCAGGGATACTATTCTTTTGGAAAGCTCTGATTCAAAAAGTATTGATAACAATTTCTCCTTTATAGCCATTAATGCTGTCGCTGGAATTGAAGTAAAAAACTTAAATGAATTTGAGATTAAATTCCCTGATTCCGCTCCTGCAAAGCAATTCATTATGGAACGCAATATCACAGACATATTTGAAGATTTCCGTACTGTTTTTGACTGTGAAAAAACCAATGATCCTATTGAACAGACTGCCCAAAGCCTTTTTGGATATACAAGCTTTGAAGCGGTCCAGTTTTTTGAAAACATCAATTTAAAAGCCCAAAGCCCGGAAGTAGAAATTCCGATCCTCAGATACAGATTGTATCAATATGTAATTGCCATTAACCACTTCAATGATGAAATGCATATTATTGAAAACCAAATGGAAGGGGTAAAATCTGAAATTCATCTTTTGGAAAACCTCATTAAAAACCAAAATACTCCGGTATATCCATTTGAAAAAAATGGCCAGGAGACTTCCAATCTTACTGATGAAGATTATATCGAACTGGTAAAAACAGCACAGAGACATTGTATGAGAGGTGATGTATTCCAATTGGTACTGAGCAGAAGATTTGAACAGAAGTTCAAAGGAGATGAGTTTAATGTGTACCGTGCTTTGAGAAATATTAACCCTTCTCCATACCTGTTTTATTTTGATTATGGAAACTACAAACTGTTTGGATCAAGCCCTGAAAGCCAGTTAATCATCAAAGATAACAAAGCGATCATCCACCCTATTGCAGGAACTTCTAAAAGAACAGGGAATCTTGAAGCTGACCTTAAGGCAATTGAAGTATTAAAAAATGATCCTAAAGAAAATGCAGAGCATACCATGCTGGTAGACCTTGCCCGTAATGATCTTGGGAAATTAGGTAAAAATGTAACGGTTACCAAACTAAAAGAAATTCAGCTTTTCTCTCATGTAATTCATATGGTAAGCGAGGTAACGGCTGATCTTCCGGAACAGATCAATCCTCTAGACATGATCTCTGCTACTTTCCCTCAGGGAACTTTAAGCGGAGCCCCTAAACATAAAGCCCTTCAACTTATCAATCAATATGAAAAAGATTCCCGTGGATATTATGGAGGATGTATTGGTATAGTAGGTTTAAACGGAACCTGTAATCAGGCCATTATGATCAGAACCTTTTTAAGCAAAAACAATACATTGTATTATCAGGCAGGAGCTGGCCTTGTTGCAAAATCTGTCCCTGAAAATGAGCTACAGGAAGTGAATAACAAATTAAATGCTCTGAAAAAAGCAGTGGAGAAAGCAGAAAAAATAGTAGAAAATTAAAAACTTCATCCATTCTTCACCCATTAACCCTACAACAAAAAAGAAATGAACAACAATATAAACGCTCAACAATCACCGGTAAAAGTTCTCGTTTTTGATAACTATGACAGCTTCACTTACAACCTTGTACAGATCATCGAAAGAATTCTGAATCAGAAAGTGGATGTGGTAAGAAACGATCAGATTACCTTGGAAGAAGTTGGACAATACGATAAGATCATCCTTTCTCCAGGTCCGGGAATTCCGGAAGAAGCTGGAATTTTATTAGAGTTGATTAAAGAATATGCGCCTACTAAAAGTATTTTGGGAGTTTGTTTAGGACAGCAAGCTATTGCAGAAGCTTTTGGCGGAAGCCTCATCAATCTTTCTGAAATCTTCCATGGAGTGGCTACTACTACAGAATTGGTAAAGGAAGATACTAAACTTTTCAAAGATTTAGCATCAGGACTTGAAGTAGGAAGATACCACAGCTGGGCTGTTAATCCTGACAATTTCCCTGACGAGTTAGAGGTTACAGCAGTTGATAAAGATGGGATGATTATGGCCCTTCAGCACAAAATCTATGATGTTCACGGAGTACAGTTTCATCCTGAAAGTATTTTAACTCCTGATGGAGAAGTCATTATCCGAAACTTTTTAAATCAATAAAAATCAATTTAAAAACAGGTGATTATCATTTAATGAAGTAAGCCCAATATGAAAATGAAAACAACAACACAACATCCCACAACTATAAAAACTCCTCAAATGAAAGAAATTTTGCAATATATGTTCAATCACAATACTTTGTCAAAGTCTGAGGCAAAGGCTATGATGATTGAAATTGCACAGAATAAGTTTAATGCAGCAGAAGTAACAGCTTTCATCAGTGTTTTCCTAATGCGAAATATCACCTTGAAAGAGCTGGAAGGTTTTAGAGAAGCACTCTTGCAGATGGCTGTTCCTGTAAATATGAATGCCAGTGATGCTATTGATATTGTAGGAACAGGAGGTGACGGAAAAAACACAATCAATATATCAACATTGGCCAGCTTTGTGGTGGCCGGAGCCGGGCAGAAGGTAACAAAACATGGAAATTATGGGGCTTCAACCACTACAGGTTCATCCAATGTATTGGAAGAATTGGGGTATCAGTTCAAGAACAATTCAGAACAACTGAATGAAGATCTTGAAAGAGCTAATATTTGCTTTTTACACGCCCCTTATTTCCACCCTGCTCTTCAATCTGTTGGTTTATTGAGAAAATCGCTGGGATTAAGAACCTTCTTTAATCTTCTTGGACCTTTGGTTAATCCTGCAAAACCTCAATATTCCATGATTGGAGTATATAATTTAGAAATTGCAAGAATCTATCAATATCTTTTGCAGAAAGAGGAACAGGAGTTTATTTTAGTACACGGATTGGATGGTTATGATGAGATCAGTCTCACCCATGACAGCAAAATTATTACTAAAAAAGGAGAGGAAATTTATTCTGCAGAAGATTTAGGCTTCAACCCTGTAACCTTAGAAGACATTAAAGCAGGAAATACAACCAAAGAAACTGCAAAAATCTTTATGAATATTCTGGAAGGAAAAGGAACCGAACAGCAAAACTCAGTAGTATTGGCCAATGCATCTGTAGCCCTTTACCATACTCACAAATTCGGAACATATGATGATTGCTTATTATTGGCGCAGGAAAGCTTAGAAAGCGGGAAAGCATTAAAAACATTTGACCTTTTAATTAATTAAGAATTGAAAGTTATCTCACAAAATTCTAATTGCTAATCTTAACGCATGACCATACTAGATAAAATTATTGAAAGAAAAAAAGAAGAAGTTGCCCTTTCAAAAGCATCCATTTCCATCGATCAGTTAAAAAGCTCAGACTTTTTCGAAAGAAAAAGTTCTTCATTGAAAGAGTCTATTAAAAACAAAAGTGGAATTATTGCTGAGTTTAAAAGGCAATCTCCATCTAAGGGAATCATTAATAATAGTGTTCAGCCTTTGAATGTTACTTCTGCTTATGAAAGTTTTGGAGCCAGTGGAATTTCCATTCTTACAGATAAAGATTTTTTCGGCGGAAGTTTCGAGGATATTCTGAATGTAAGAAAACACATCAACATTCCTATTCTGCGAAAAGACTTTATGATTGATGAATATCAGTTTTATGAAGCGAAAAGCATGGGAGCCGATGTTATCCTACTGATTGCTTCGTGTCTTTCACCCCATCAGGTTCAGGAGTTTACAGAACTGGCTCACGAACTGGATCTGGAAGTTTTATTGGAAATTCATACCGAAGAAGAACTAAAGCATTTTAATTCTAATATTGACTTGGTGGGAATTAATAACAGAAACCTGAAGGATTTTAAGGTTGATTTACAGCATTCCGTACAGTTGAAAGATCAGTTGCCAAAAGATACTCTATCTGTTGCAGAAAGCGGGATTTATAGTCTTGAAGATTTTAAATTTTTAAAGGAAAAAGGATTTGATGGCTTCCTGATGGGAGAATATTTCATGAGGAATACAGATCCTGCAAAAGCATTTAAAGAGTTTTCTTTGTTAATTTGAAAAGAAATATTTCTCAATATTATTAAAAATCTATATTGTTACTTCTCAATCAACTCCTATGAATCAGCAAGCAACCACTAATATCTCATCTGTGCTCAAAGTCTGTGGCCTGACAAAGCCAGATCAGATTCAGGAATTAATCGCCATGAATATAGATTTTTTAGGATTCATTTTCTATAAAAAATCACCGAGATATGTTCTGAACCATTTGGATCTGAAAGATATTGCACAGATTAATCATCAGGGAAAAGTTGGGGTTTTTGTCAATGAAAAAATTGAAACCATTGTTGAAATTGCTGAAGAAGCAAAACTTAACCTGATCCAGCTACATGGCGATGAAGATGATAATCTAATTATTGAATTAAAGAAACAACTAAGCCCTGATATCAAAATAATCAAGGTGATAAGAATCGGAAATATCCACTCTGAGAATCAAAGGAAAATAACACAGACTTTCAGCAACAACCTTGAAGTTCAGAACCTACAACCCATTTCCTACTACCTGTTTGATACAGACAGCAAGGCATTTGGAGGAACAGGTCAGCAGTTTGAATGGAATCTATTAAATGAGTTTGAAATCCCGTTACCCTATTTTTTAAGTGGCGGCATTTCAGAAGAAAACATCAAAAATATTGAAGGATTGAAGCAGAAACCTTTCGCCTTTGATATTAATTCAAAATTTGAAACAGCTCCGGGTGATAAAAATATAGATAAAATTAAAAAATTTAAAATTCATATTCCAATGAGTCCCAACGGGACGATTTAACCCAGAATTGGAAGAAGCATTCCAATTAATATTAATAACAAACACAATTATGACAACATATTAATATCAACCACCAAAAAAAACACACAAATGCCACAATCATTAGTCAAAAATTACGTCCATATTGTATTCAGTACAAAATACAGGAACGATTTTATAGATGAAAACATAGAAAAAGAATTGTATGCCTACATCGCCATATTATGTAAAGATTTTGAAAGTTATGCATTACAGATTGGAGGAACAGATAATCATATCCATATTCTTTGTAGATTGTCCAGGAAGATTGCATTAATGAAGTTGGTTCAGGAGATAAAGGCGCATTCTTCAAAATGGATCAAAACAAAAGGCAAGAAATACAAGAATTTCTTTTGGCAGGATGGTTACGGTGCATTTTCGGTGGGTGAAAAAAATGTTCCTATTGTGGCAAAATATATTAAAAATCAACGCCGACATCATCAAAAACAGGATTTTAAAAATGAATTTATTGAAATACTGGAAAAACATAAAATGGAATATGATGAAAATTTTTTGTGGGATTAGATACAATGATTATAGCTAAGGATTTCATCCTTTGCTATGGTTAAATCGTCCCGTTGGGACTCTTTATTAATTTGATTATTATTAAAAACTCATGAAATACCAGATTAAACAAATTAATGAATTAACAGACAACGATATTGAACATATCCTAAAACTCTGGGATGTTTCTGTATGGAACACCATGAAACCGTCTTATTTCCGCACCTTTTTTAAAGATTCGGAGTTTCATTTTCTGTTGGATTCGCAATCAGAGATTCTGGCAGTGCTCCGTCTCAATTTTGATTTTGTACTGGAGATTTCCGGAAATCAATATGCCTTTGCAGAAACTGTAGGACTGGTTGCTGCTCATAAGAAAAAAGGATATGGAGCAATATTAGTGCAGAAGTTTAAAGAAAATGTGACCCAAAGAAATTTGGAAACGATTGGTTTCTGCCACGCCGATCTTCGTCCGTTTTATGAAAAGTGCAATATTGAAATTCTGTATAACAAAGCAAAGGCTATTAAGGAACATACAGATTCTGAATGGATCAATTCGGAAGATGATGATATTTTAATTTTTAATATTTCCCAAAAAGAAAAAGAAGAGCTCAGTAGATTGAGTACACAACATAACGCTTATTTAATTACTAAAGAATAAAGAAATGAATTATAAAAACCCTGATGAACACGGATATTATGGAGAATTTGGAGGAGCTTTTATCCCAGAAATGCTTTATCCGAATGTAGAAGAACTGCAAAAGAACTATCTTGAAATCATTGAATCCGAAGACTTTCAGAATGAATATCAGGATCTGCTTACAAATTATGTAGGCAGAGCAACACCCCTATATTTTGCTAAAAATTTAAGTAAAAAATACAATACCCGGATCTACTTAAAACGAGAAGATCTTAACCATACCGGGGCTCATAAAATCAATAATGCATTAGGGCAGGTTCTTTTGGCAAAACGTCTTGGAAAAACAAGAATTATTGCAGAAACCGGAGCAGGACAGCATGGTGTAGCAACTGCAACCGCATGTGCATTGCTTGGTCTTGAATGTATTGTTTATATGGGTGAAATTGATATTCAGAGGCAAGCCCCGAATGTGGCCCGAATGAAAATGTTAGGTGCAGAAGTTATCGCTGCCACTTCAGGATCAAAAACCCTGAAGGATGCTGTAAATGAAGCCTTAAGAGATTGGATCAACAACCCTGTCACTACTCATTATGTGATTGGTAGTGTGGTTGGGCCCCACCCTTTCCCAGATCTTGTGGCAAGATTTCAAAGTATCATTTCAAAAGAAATCAAGGAACAGCTTAAAGAGAAAATCGGAAGAGAAAATCCTGATTATGTGATTGCCTGTGTAGGGGGCGGAAGTAATGCTGCCGGAACATTTTACCATTTTGTAGACGAAAAAGAAGTAAAAATCATTGCTGCTGAAGCCGGAGGCCTTGGAGTTGACTCAGGGAAATCTGCTGCTACCACATTCTTAGGAACCCTTGGAGTACTTCATGGAAGCAAAAGCCTTGTCATGCAAACTGAAGATGGGCAGGTTATTGAACCTCATTCCATCTCTGCAGGCCTTGATTATCCAGGAATAGGACCTTTCCATGCCAACTTATTTAAAGAAAAAAGAGCTGATTTTTTCAGCATCAATGATGATGAAGCTCTGAAATGTGCTTTTGAACTAACCCAACTTGAAGGAATTATCCCTGCTTTAGAAAGTTCTCACGCTCTTGCTGTTTTAGACAAGAAGAAATTCAAAGAAGATGATATCGTTGTCATCTGCCTGAGTGGCCGTGGAGATAAGGATATGGAAACATATCTTAAAAATTTATAACCGATCTAATTTATTATTCTATTTGTACAACATTGTACATTATATATTATACTATAAAGAAATGAAGAAACTAAATATATACTTCACCGCAGGGATTCCGCAACTGGAAGATACTGCAGATATTATACAACTGATTCAGGATTCCGGAGCAGACATGATTGAAATTGGAATGCCTTATTCTGATCCCGTAGCAGACGGACCTGTGATTCAAAAAGCCCATGAACTGGCCCTTCAAAATGGAATGACTATCGAAAAACTTTTTTCCCAGTTAAAAACCATAAAAAATGAAATAAAAGTCCCAGTAATTTTAATGGGATACATCAATCCCGTATTGAGCTTTGGTTTTGAAAAATTCTGTAAAGAATGTTCGGAAAGTGGAGTTTCAGGGCTTATTCTTCCCGATCTTCCACCCATCGAATTTGAGAAAAATTATCAGCACATTCTGAAAAAGTACAACCTTAATTTCACATTTCTGGTGACTCCGGAAACATCAGATGAAAGAATACAGTATTTAGATTCATTAAGTTCAGGATTCCTGTATGCAGTAAGCTCATCTTCCACTACCGGAAACGAAAATACTGTTTTAAAGAATGAAAACTACCTGACGCGATTAGCTGATCTTCCTCTTAAAAATCCTGTAATGATCGGTTTCGGAATAAAATCAAAGGCAGATTTTGAAAATGTAACGGAGAAAGCAGATGGAGGAATTATCGGAACAGCCTTTGTGAATGTTTTGCTTCAGGATAAAGATTGGAAGAAAAATGCCATAGATTTTATCCATTCCATAAAAGCTTAAAATTCACTAAATTTGTATATCAAAAATTGAAATGAATACAAATCAAAATAAAGCAGTAGAATTTGAAGATTTAGGAGTTAAAGAATATCAGCCCGCTTGGGATTATCAGGAAAAACTGATGAAAGATATTATTGAAACTAAAATAAAGAACCGTGACCTGCCCGCAGAACAGCATATCACTACTCCGAACCACCTTCTTTTTGTAGAGCATCCTCATGTATATACCTTAGGAAAAAGTGGACACGAAGAAAATATGCTGGCCGGAATTGATAAACTGAAGGAAATAGAAGCTACGTACGTAAAAACCAACCGTGGCGGAGACATCACCTATCATGGTTATGGCCAGATTGTAGGGTATCCAGTTCTGGATCTTGAAAATTTCTTTACAGATATTCATTTATATATGAGAAATCTTGAAGAAGTTATCATCAGAACTATTGGTGAATATGGGCTTAAAGGCGAACGCTCCCAGGGAGAAACCGGTGTATGGCTGGATGTTGGGAAACCTTATGCCAGAAAGATCTGTGCAATGGGAGTAAAAGCTTCCCGATGGGTAACGTTACATGGTTTTGCACTGAATGTGAATACAGACATGCGTTACTTTGAATACATTGTGCCGTGTGGAATTAAGGATAAGCAGGTTACTTCTTTAAAAAGAGAACTTGAAAGAGAGTTAACACCGGAAGAAATGGAAGATATAAAAGCAAAAATCAGAAAGCATTTCGCAGATGTATTCCAGGCAGAATTGATTTACAAATAAAATTAAATTTTAAATATCATAATCCCTATGCAGTCGATGCATAGGGATTTTTTTGTGAATCATTCTTTAATATTAATTATTTTTTGAAAATATTACTTGCATATATTTGAATTTTTCATAATTTTATTATCACTAAATAGTGAATAAATGAAATGCTATTTAGAAAAATCTTAACCACCAAAATATGAGAACTATGAAAAAAATTTTGCTATCGTTGATGGTATTTGTATCAGTACTTTCCATCAACTCCTGTTCAGATTCCAATGCGAATCAGGAAACTGTAAATCCGCAATCTAAAGAAATTGCAATGAAAGAGTTCGGAAGAACTGTTCCTGTAGGACTCGATAAAGAAGACGGAAAATATAAAGTTTCCTTTATCCTTTCAGCACAGCCTTATGAAATTAAAGACACTAAGGAAAACGAAGCTTATATTTCCATGATTAGCGAGGCTGTAAAAAATGAATCTCCGGTTCATATCTTCCTTAAAGCCAATTCCAATGAAATTGCAAAAGTAGAAAGCCCTACATTGGAAGATATCCGCTTCTTTAAATCGGCTTTAACTAAAGAGGTAAAAGCAGAAGGCAGCGCAGACAGAAAATTAGCCAGTGTTATTCCTGACTTGGCGACTTTAAACAGTTTATTTACTCAGATCAAAAATCAATCTTGCGGCACTTCTACTGCTTCTTCTCCTTGTATCACTTTCAGATATCCTGTAGACGGATGTTATGCAAGAGCTCACAAGATGAGACAAATCCTAAACAATGCCGGATATGAGTGCGAAAAACAATTCGTATATGGTAATTTAAGAGCTTCTACAGGTACTTGCTGCGTATCATGGGTATATCACGTTGCTGTATTGGTAAGCTTTAAAAATGCATCTGGAGTGGTGGAAAAAAGAATTATTGACCCTTCTCTAAACTCAACAGGCCCTATCACTGATACTGCATGGAGAACGGCATGTACCAACTCTACTTGTGGCTCTACTTCTGTTTCTTCTTATGCTAACACGGCAGGGAACGTTTATTACAGAAGTCCATCAGGATCTTTATTGTATGATAACAATCTGGTTAATACCAATTGCACATTAACAGCATTCTCAGCTCTTTCAGGCTGTTCTGCTCCGGTACCTAGTACTGCACATTGCGGATTCTAACTAACTTTTTTATAGAGCTCCTGCATTTATTTCTATATTGCAGGAGCTTTTTACTCAATAACTTATTATTATGAAAGTCTGGACTTATTTATTATTACTGTTTACCATGATTACATCCTGTTCTTCTAACTCTGAATCCCAGAAATTAACCTGGTATAATAATGCTACGATCAACAATATCCTTGAAGATCCGGATAAACCGGAAGAAGTTGTGCGTGTAGCCATAGGAATAAGTGCTCAGGTCTTTTATCTGTCAAAAAAATCTTCTGATTATAAAGCATTAATGGAAAAGGTTAATTTGAGTTTTAAAAATGGTAAAACCTATAATATTGGTATTGAAAGTAAAACCAATATCATCAAACAAATCAATGAGGTGAAGTAAGCTTTGCATGGTCTCAATCTATGATCTTATTACCGAAATTCCTGCATCTACTTTGATTTCCGCACCATGAATATAAGAAGCCTCTTCTGATGCAAGGAACAGAACTACACTGGCAATTTCCTCAGGATTGCCCTGTCTTTTAAAAGGGATGCTAGGAATAATATCCTGAACCGCAGTTTCAATTTGCTCAGGTCCCAAACCCGTATTATGAAAAATATTGGTTTTGATATGACCCGGGCTCACTCCATTCACCCGAATTCCGCGTTCTGTAAATTCTATCGCAAAGGTTTTAATGAAAGACTGCACTGCTGATTTCGCTGCAGAATATACTGAAAAACTGTTCATGGCAATCTCTGTAGCAACAGAAGTATTAAAAATAACTGAACTTCCTGTTTTCATCAATGGTAACAACTGTTGAACAGTGAAAAAAGGTCCTTTTACCAATACATTAAAGAGTTCATCAAAAAGACTTTCATCCACCCTTTCAACAGGAGCAAATTTTCCATAGCCAGCATTGGCAAAAATAACATCAATGTGTTCTGCATATTTTCTCACCTCTTGCTGTAAATTCAGTAAATCCTTCATATTCCCTGCATCAGAAATAATTCCAAAAGCATGTTCTCCTAGTTTATCCAAAGCTTTATTAACCGTCTCTTCGCTTCGTCCGGTGATAATAACACTTCCACCCTCTTCTATAAATTTTTGAGCAGTAGCCAAGCCCATTCCGTTTGTTCCGCCTGTAATAATTGCTGTTTTGTTTTTAAATCTCTGCATTGTTTTTGGTTTAAAATTCTATTGCAAAGATTGAAATACCTCTCATGGGAAAAAATCCGAATCATGCTGAAAAAACAAAATATACTTAACCTGATTCCGGAATAAGAAAATTAAGAATAATAGGCTGGAAGTTACTATCAGAGCTACCATTTCTGACGTTGTCGTAAAATTTGATGAGGCAGTCTTTAAAAGAATAATAAATTACAGGATTGTAAGTGGTTTTTTCAACCTTAACTCACTTCCCTCTCCAGGCTTCCTTACTTACTAAAAACAGAAATGTCTTATCCAGAACTCAGGTTATTTATACCATTTTTTATAAAATAAATAATAGTTATCAATAAAATCTTTCAAAATTAAATTGCACACAATTTAATTGCTTGTATATTTGCATAGTTAAATGATCACAAAATAAATAATCATTAAATAGTTTAATTTAAAAATAAAAGAAAATGTCATTAATAGAAGACCTTAATTGGAGACACGCTGTAAAAGCTTATGACCCATCTAAAAAAGTATCAGCTGAAGATTTAAATACCATTCTGGAAGCAGCAAGACTGGCTCCTACTTCATCAGGTTTACAGCCTTTCCGTATTATTGTAGTAGAGAATCAGGAATTAAAAGATAAAATGGTTGCCGGAGCTTTAAACCCGGAAGTAATGAGAGATTCTTCTCACGTTTTGGTATTTGCTGCCTGGGACAGCTATTCTAATGAAAAAATTGACAAAGTATATGATCATCATACTGATGTAAGAAATCTTCCAAAAGGCCGTTTTGGAAGTTATACAGATAAAATCAAAGAAATGTATGGAGCGCAAACTCCTGAACAACACTTTGCACACACTGCCCGCCAGACTTATATTGCTTTAGGAATTGCTCTTGCCCAGGCTGCAGAACTTAAAATTGACAGCACTCCGGCAGAAGGGTTCAGCAATGAAGTGGTAGATGAAATACTGGGATTAAAAGAATTAGGCTTAAAAAGTGTAAGTCTCTTATACCTTGGATACCGCGACGAAGCCAATGACTGGTTGTCTTCTATGAAAAAAGTCCGTATTCCAATGGATGAGTTTATCATTAAAAAGTAATACCTTCACGAATCTTTCGTACTCAATCTTATGGAACATTCAAATACCCCAAAATTAGAAAATCAGATCTGTTTCCCATTATACGTAATTGCCAAGGAAATCACCGGATTATACCGTCCTTTTCTTGATGAGCTGGATATCACTTATCCGCAATACCTTGTGATGATGATATTATGGAATGGAGACGGACTTACCGTAACGCATATCGGAGAAAAACTGTTTCTGGATAGTGGGACACTAACTCCTCTTCTCAAAAGACTGGAGACAAAAGGATTTATCATAAGAAAACGTAAAAAAGAGGACGAGAGAGTTGTTGAAGTATTTCTAGCTGAAGCTGGAAAACAGCTTCAGAAAAAGGCCTGTGAAATTCCGGGTAAGATCCAGGAAAAGATCGGGATAAAACCTGAAGAACTGTTAGAGCTCAAAGAAACAGTTTTAAAAATACTAAACAAAATAGAGAAATAATGAAAACATTATATACAACAAAAGTCACTGCTACTGGTGGAAGAAATGGTCATGTAAAAAGTGAAAACGGAGTATTGGATCTTGAAGTAAAAATGCCCAAAGCATTAGGTGGAGCTAACGATGACTTCACCAACCCTGAAATGCTTTTTGCAGCAGGATATTCAGCATGCTTCGACAGTGCTTTGAACAGAGTGATCAGCCTAGGTAAAGTAAAAACCGGTGAAACTACGGTTACAGCTCAGGTAAGCATAGGACAAATTGAAAACGGAGGTTTTGGATTGGCAGTGGAATTAGACGTTAATATTCCTGGAGTTTCTATTGAAGAAGCGCAGTCTTTAACGGAAAAAGCACATCAGATTTGTCCTTATTCTAATGCAACGAGAAACAATATTGAGGTTAAGCTTTCTGTAACCAACAACGATTAATCCAATTTTTTATAATTATATTTGAAATGAGCTGTTTTTGAGATAAAAACAGCTCATTTTTTATTTTAACCACAGATTTTCTCAGATGAACACGGATGATTGTGAATATTCTCAATGCAAAATTTTATTTTCGTAATGCTTTATTTTTAAGTAGGCAAAGAGTGAATCGATGTATCGATTCAATGAAGCATACTGTCTAGCTGGCGCCTCATTACTCATTACTTATCTTTTATTCAGATCACTTTTCTGGTAGGCATCTACCTTTTTGTAAGAATCGTTTTTCTCTTTTTCTTTTTTATCGGAGATTAAAATTCCGAAAAGGTGATCTATTTCGTGCTGGAAAATCACAGCGGTGAAGCCTTCTACTATTTCTGAATATTTTTGCCCTTTCAAATCCAAATATTCCAGTTGAATGACTTTGCTTCTGTAAAACTGATCTCTGAAATCAGGAATTGATAAGTCACCTTCAGGTCCCAGATTCTGCAAATCAGACCTCCATACAATCACCGGATTGATAAAGTATTCTAAAGGAGTTCCTTCTTTGTCAAAGCGTTGTACCCAGATCACTTTTCGGTTAATTCCTACCTGTGGAGCTGCAATACCTACTCCGCCATCAGTTGAAAGAAGAGATTCCTTCATTCTCTTCACAAGAACAGCAGTATTAGAGTCAGTTGGATTAATCTCTGAAGAAATACTCAGCAAAGTTTTATGTTGATGAGCATCGGTAGTCTGATAGATTGGTAACGCCGAATCTGCATTCCCCTGATTGATAATAGACAGTTCATCAGAAGTTAGTTTCTGGGCATCAAGCAGCCCTGCAAAAAGTATAAATAGAATGGATATTTTTTTCATACAAACCGGATGTAGTACAAAGGTAGAGATTGTTGTGTTAAAATCGGTAATGATGTTGGAGTTTTAAGATGGAAAGCTGGAAGAGGGAGGCTGGAGGTTGCTGTTAGTAGTTAAATCTCTATTTGTGTTTTTATTATTAGGTTTTGGCTAAAGCCATTGGAATATTTATAAAAAGAAAGAGGCTGTCTCAAAAGTGTCATTCTGAATGAAATGAAATGTAATGTAATGAAGAATCTCAAACAACTGACCAACAATGAGATTCTTCCTTCGTCAGAATGACAAAAGCCAAATTATTTGACTTTTGAGACAGCCCCCTATTGAATTTGATATTGTTATTTTGATTAATCCTGTAAATAAAATTATTACTTTTTACAATTAAAAATCTGCAAAATCTGTGTGATCTGCGAGAGACTGAATTAAAAAGTCTTCGTCATATCACCGGGAATAACCAGATTGAACTCCGTTGGGATATACTCTTTTGAAGGAACTTTCAGTTCAGGATCTTCTGATTCAAAAACAGAAATTACGGCCATTTTTAAATTTGGATTTTTCTGTTTGATATACCAATAAGTTCCGCCAAATTCTTTGCTGTGATAATTACCGTTATAATGAATAAAGGTTTTCCCTGCCTGAATATTTTTCAGGATAGATTCAGCCATGGTTGCATCCTTTGTTGCTTGTGCAGAAATAAAATTCATTACTTTGGTTCCTTCTGCATGATCGCCCATCATGGCTTTCATTTCAGGATATCCCGGTGTGTCTAAAGTTACTTTGATCGGTAATTGAGCAATGTATGTTTTTTCTTTATCGCTTAGCTTATTCAAAGATTCAATTCCTTCTTTTGCTGTTTGTGAGGCATATCTTCTCGGAATATTCGTTGCGATAAAGTTCAGTTTGTTTTTTTTAGCAAAATCTACCAGGGGTTTGTAGTCTGTGGCATAGTTATTCCATAACCGGACAGAGTCTTTCAATGTTTTTGCATCAAATTTCCCATTCAAATACTGATTCAGCTGAGCCTGATTGTCTCTTTCAAACATTTCGGCACCCAGAATAAGCTGTCCGTTTTTCTTTTCATACAAAGCTTCTGTTATTTTAAGCTGAAGCCAGTGATTGATGGAGCTGTTATGATTTTCGCCAAAGAAAACTACATCATAATCTGCCAATTCCTTAACCAATTTATCTGTTTTTACCTCTTTACCCTTTTGATCATAAAACTGATATGCTTTAAAGTTCTGTGCATTAAGGGAACAGAAACCTGCCAGGAAAATCGCTATCAAAATATTCTTCATTGTCTATCTTTTCTATTTTAATTTAACCATAAATTACGTAATATTTTGGTACTTTTTACAATGCTTTCCAAAAGCTAAAAGAAAAAGACCGCTTTGAATATTACAAACAAAACGGCCCCCTTAAAATCATCTAATTATTTATTGTTCAAGAGTTGCTACAAGATCTTTCCATTCCTGAAGTTCAGGAATTCCTGGTTTTCTTTTTCCAAAGAACTGAACGATGAAGTCTCCTTCTTTATTGAATACTTCGATAGCCGTAACCTCTCCGTCTTCAGTTGGTTTTTTCACAATCCATGCTTCTGCAATTTTCGTTACATCTAAGTGCAGGTTGAAATCAGGATCCATTACATTGAACCATTGCTGATGCCAAAGGGTTTTCTTTACATTTCCGGTATGAATCTGAATAATACCTCTGTTTCCTACGAAAACCATTATGGGCGTACCCTTTTCAGAAGCTTCTTCAAGAATGTTGACTACTTTTGAGTTATCAATCTTTTGAGTAAATCCTTCCGGAGCCAGTCTTAGAGCCTGTGTTCTGCTTACCCCAAATTTTCTCGTCATCATGAAGAAATCATGTGTATCTTTTAGTTCTGTCCATGCTTTTTTGAATCCTTCAACATCTATTTCGGCATCTGGCTTCTCTGCTTGTTTTGGAGCGACTGCTTCAAAGGTGAAAGTCTGGTTTTGTCCTTCCGCTTTAAATTTTTCAACAATAGCATCGAAAGCAGCCTCATCACTGTTTTTAGTTAAGTAGATTTTATGCAGTGCCAATCCGTCTTTTCCAAAGAACTGAATGCTTTTCTTATCTCCCTCTACTACTGCAAATGCGAACTTCCAATGGTTAAGGAATATTCTAAGATCAATGTCTTCACCTACGAAAAGCTGAGCGTGAGGACTGCTGAAATCTCCGTTTTGGTAAATTCCTTTTCTTTCATGAACACACTCATCATTACGGGTAAGTGCCATTACTTTTCCTAATTTCTCTGCTTCTGTAAGAATTCCCGGAAAGTCAGGGTTTAAAACTGTAACTCCTTCTCCGATGCTTGTTACCAATAGCTCGGCTTCGCTTACTCCAAACTGTGTTGCAGCATTTCTTATTCTTACATGTGGATTTTCAGCTTTCAGAGCTTCCCATTTTTCCTTTAAATCAT
Source organism: Chryseobacterium sp. StRB126 (assembly GCF_000829375.1). Classification (NCBI taxonomy): domain Bacteria; kingdom Pseudomonadati; phylum Bacteroidota; class Flavobacteriia; order Flavobacteriales; family Weeksellaceae; genus Chryseobacterium; species Chryseobacterium sp. StRB126. The sequence goes on along the minus strand of NZ_AP014624.1, from coordinate 1,976,249 downwards.
TCACTAATATGCTCATTGTTTTATTTTTTTATAGTTAAAATTGTATAGGTTCTTTGTATTGTTTCGTTTCCTGTTTTGCTTTTTATTTCTTCTTCTTTTTCAGAAGTTTTCATTCTCTTAAAATGACTTTTAGATACGAGCTCTTCCATCTCATCATTATTATAGAGGGTAAAATCATAAGCTGTAAACGGGAGTTTTTCCATAAAATCTCTTTGTCCGAAAGTGAGAACAAACGTTCCGTCATCTTTCAAAACTCTATACACCTCATTTAAAAATTCTACAGGTTCTTCCCAGAAATAGACAGTATTCACTGTAAATATTTTATCAAAAGTCTGATCATGAAAAGGAAGCTTTTTCCCCTCATAAAGTACAAACTCAGCTTTATTTTCGAATTCTTTATTCAGTTTTTTAGCTTCGTTATGCATGGTTTCAGAAATATCGATCCCTTTGTATTTCAACCCTGTAGCCAGGCTCAAAATATTTTTTACGTGGTCTCCATTTCCATGTCCTATCTCAAGGATATTCTCATCGTCTTCTATCAAAAGAGTTCTGATACTTTCTAACGTCATACCGATGTTAGTGGCATTCATCATTTCACCAATCTCTACACCTTTTTCTCCCTGAGGATTGGCTAGATTCTGTGCGAGGATTTTTAATTCTTCTTTTTCCATGGTTATCCAAAAATGATCATTGGGTTATTGGTAATAGGATGTTCACAAATAGTACAGGGGAAATTGTAAGCCTTACTTATATTTTCGGAAGTAAAAACTTCATCCGGAGTTCCATAAGCAGATACTTTTCCGGATTTCATGAGCAAAATCTTATCTGCAAACTGAGCGGCAAGATTCAAATCATGTAAAACAACGATCGCACTATTGGCTTTTTGGGTAAAGTTTTTTATAATTTCCAGTGCTTTGTACTGATGCTTTATATCCAGATTATTCAAAGGCTCATCCATAAAAACCATCTTGTGAGCAATTCCATTCTGAAGTTGTGCCATCACTCTAGAAAGGTGAACACGTTGTTTCTCTCCGCCGGATAAAGTATTGTAATCCCTGTCTTTCATATGAAAAACATCTGTTTCATACATCATATTGTTCATGGCTTCCAGATCTTCCTTTCCGGGCTGGGCATCAAAATAAGGATACCTTCCCATCATCACAACATCTTTTACCTGCAGAGGAATTTCATTGGAATTGTGCTGCGAGAACTTAGCCCTGTGCTGAGACAACTCTTTTATCTCCCAGTCAGCAATGGATCTATCTTTAAATAAAATTTTAGATTTCCCTTGCTTTACTTCATTGGCCAATACGCTGAGAAGGCTTGATTTACCTGCTCCGTTCGGGCCAACAATTGCTAAAAACTCTCCGTAATCCAAAGAGACATCAACACTGTCAAGAATTTTAAAATCCCTGTGAAGATAATTGATCTGATGTGCTTTTATCATTTAGAGTGATTTTTTAAATTTAATTAAAATAGCTATAAAAATCGGCCCGCCGATCAAGGAGGTTAAAATACCGATCGGTAATTCTGATGGAGCCACAATGCTTCTGCTGATGGTATCTGCAATTAAAAGCAGAATACTTCCCAACACCGCTGACAACGGTAGAATGAAGACATAATTCGATTTGAATAAAAGTCTTAAAATATAAGGTACAATAAGACCTACAAAACCGATTGTCCCTGAAAAAGCCACAGACGTCCCTATCATCAGTGATGTAATAATCACAATCTGCTTTTTCAGTTTTTCTACATGAATTCCTAAATGCTGGGCATCTTTTTCTCCTAACATCATTGCATTCAATGCTTTCCCCTTCGGAAGTAAAATAGTGTAGGAAATAACGATGACTACTGCCAGAACAATATTCTTAGTCCATGTTGCTGCCGCAAGGCTCCCCATATTCCAGAATGAAAGGTCTCTCAACTGTTCATCCTTTGAAATATAGATTAGAAATCCTGTAATAGAAAAGCCTATGGATGTAATTGCTACTCCACTCAACAGCATCATTACGACATTTGTTTTTCCCGCGCTTGTAGAGATTCTGTACACCAGCATCATAGCCAGTAAAGCTCCTATAAAAGCGGAAATACCTACTAGTGAAAACTGAACTACTTCAGGAAGATATTGTTTAAAATGCCCGCCCAGCACAATGGCAAATGCAGCTAATAATGTAGCTCCTGACGTTAAACCTATTGCCTCTCCTGTTGCCAATGGATTTTTGAACAGCCCTTGCAATGTGGTCCCGGATACAGCCAACATACTTCCTATTAAAATGGCCATTCCTATTCTGGAAGTTCTTACATCCCAAATCACATATTTATCACTCGGGGATAAACCAGGATCTCCTTGGATATACTGTCCCAGAACCGTAAACGGCGACACTCCGTTAAAATCATAAATGCCAATATTAAGAGCTGCAATTGCCAGAACAACCAGCAATGCACTACTTATAGTAAGATAAAGGTATAATTTACTTTGCGTTTTCAATTAAAAGTTTGTTTAATCCAACTGCTGCTTCTCCTAGTCTTGGGCCAAAACCTGACACTAACCCTCCATCCATTGCGATGATTTTCTTATTTTTTCCGGCGTTAGTCTGGGAAACTCCCGGCATCTTCAATGCTCCTTCGTTTCCTCCTGCTCCCTGTAATCCTGTTTCAAAGAAGAACAATACATCAGGATTAGCTTTTACAACTGCTTCCGGCGTTAATGGTTTGAAATCTTCAAAGTCATTTACTGCATTTTCTGCACCTGCAAGATTAATTAAAGAGGCCATTGGGGTATTTTTACCTGCTACCATCAGCATATTTCCTCTTGCATAAATGAATAATACTTTTGTTTTTTTAGTAAGAGGCTGAACCTGCTTCAGATCGGCATCTATTTTATCATTTAGTTTCTGATAATCCGTATTCCCTACCGCTTTGGCCACCTCTTCAATCAGTTTTTTAGTTCCTTCAACGGTATATTCCTGTTTGAAAACTTCAGTTTTGATCCCTGATGTCTTGATTTTTCCTAATAATTCCGGATTGATATCTTTATCTGAAGCCAGAATTAAAGTAGGGCCTACGGCCATAATCGGTTCAATAGTCATTGATCTTACATGTCCAAGATCCTTAGCTGTAGCTTTTAAACTTGCCGGATAAGTACTGGTAACATCTGTTCCTACGATTTCTTTTTCATGACCTAAAGCAGTTACAATCTCTGTAATTCCGCCGCTTAGGGTTACGATTTTATTATTGCTTTTCGGAGCTTCAGATGTAGCTTCCGTTGCATTTTCTTTTTTAGCACCTTCTTCTTTTTTGCATGAATACAACGCTACAAGAACTGAAGCTGCAAGGATAAATTTCTTCATGATATACTATTATTTGATTTATTATAAGGCTTTGTACAGAAACGTTGGATGCCCTCTTTCTCCTTTTTCATTAACAATTTTCACGAATCTTATTTTATAATAAGCCCCTGCTCCATCTTTAATGATATAGAAGATATCTCCTTTTACTTTAGACCCTTCCGGCCCCACTTCTCTCCAGTTTCCTCCAATTATTCTTTGGTCATTGTATACAAATTTGGAATCATCTACGTTCTCCTTTTTAAATTTATTGAAGGTTTCCACCATTGCTCCTGATGCCACTTTCACTTCATATGCTCCTACATTTCCTACATTATTGGTGGTTACAAAATCTGCATTAATATAGCTTCCTACACTTGGAATGATATTGGTAAATACAGTGAAACAGATGTCCCATTTATTTTTTTTCGGCTGAATAAATACTTCCTGATTCTTTTTTAAGTTAAAGAAGGTAAAGTTGTAAGCTTTATTTTTCTTCACTTCTACTTCTTTAATAGCTGCACCGGCAGCATTCAGTTGCCCATATCTTACTTTATAGCCATCCCCCTGTCTTACTATTTGTACTTTCATCCAGCCTCTGTCATCTCCACCTGTGATGGTTGAACCTGTTGCTATTGTTCCTGTATAAAGTTCTTTACCAAGGTTAATAAGATAAACTGCATTTTCAGATGCCGTAGCTTTTATTTCTTCTATGGCTGTAGTGCCAGTAGGAAAATTTCCTTTTACATCATCAATATATTGTACATTATCAGGGTTAAAGTTAGCAACCTGCACCTCGTCCTTTAAACTGGCAATATCAGATTCTTTTACCTTTTCAATATCAGTGATATTCGGAATTTTACCTGCAGCCATCATAATAGACGTGTTCAAAATCACTTTAAATTCATTTCCTGAATAAAAGGCAAGGTCCCAGTCTGTTCTGTTAGTAGTAGTCTGTTTTGGCTGTCCATTCTGCTCATTCACATCACTTAAGTCTATCCACACCTGATTAGGCTGTGCTGATCCATTCACAAACGGATTTACAGATATCCCTTCTGAAGGGACAACCGATACCGGATCTTCATTAGCATTAATACAGGATTGGGCAAGAAATGATGTTCCTATTAATAGATAAAATAATATCTTTTTCATTGTTAGAATTTTAAAAATTATAGCTTAATCGGGTAAAGAAGCTTCTGCCATAGAACAAATTAATTTTTGGTTCTGTAGTACTATGAGCATTTCCTGTAAGGGTAGTATCTCTTACAGAGGTTACATCAAAAATATTTTTCACTCCGAGGCCTACCTCCAGATGTTGATTAAAGAAAGGTTGCGTAACAATGAAGTTCATCATATGAAAACCCCCTCTTTCTCCAAGTTCGTAGGTTGGATTTTTAAGATCAGGAGACAAGGTAAACTGTTGTGTTTTCCCTGTGTATTTATAGAATAATGATAAGGTGGTGTTTACATTCGGAATGGTATAGTTCACCATGGCACTAGCCTCCAATGTATAAAAGAAGTCGTTGGGTGAAGTGATGAATCCATCTGTCAGCTGTTTTGAAGTTCCATAATAAGCAACATTCGCTGCAAGAGAAAGCTGCTCTTTCTGAGCTTTAAAATTAGCTTCGAACAAATAAGATTTATATTTATTCAGATTAAGATACTGATATTTTAAAGGTTGTCTGCTTACGGTTACAGATTCTATTCTGTCTTTTACATGAAGATAAGTGGCGCTTGCCCCTAATCCGATATTCCATCCAGAAGCGGTTGTAAGTGTTTTTTCTCCATTTAATGAAGCTGTCATCCCTGTTTCAGGAGTAAGGTTTTCATTCCCTCTGATATCATGGTTACTGTCTACCATATAAGTATAGAGTTCATCAAAGTTTGGGAAACGGTTGGCACTTCCTACTACTAATCTGAAATTATCATTATCAGTAACTTTTGCTCTTGCTGTTAAGGAATAGTTATGTTGTACATCAAATTTATCACTTAACGCCAAACGATATCCGGGACGTAGTGACAACCAATTTGTAGCATTCCATTCAACAGACATAAAATTGGCATAATTGAATATTTTTCTTTTCACATTATCCGTTCCCTTGAAGCTACCTGCGATATTTCCTGCAAAACCTGAGGTATGATCCAATTCATAGCCTAATTGGAAATCAATTTTTTTATTATCTAAAAAGTTACTGAAAACTCCTCTTGAATAAATAATGTCTGCTTTATTATAAGATTGATAGTCGTCTTTATCACCAATTACTTTTCTGTTTGGAATATCATATTTAAAATCTCTGTACTTTCTATCCTGAGTCTGATAAGAGAAATCTCCGGTATAGTTTACCGTTCCTAATTTAGCCTGTACATTAAGCTGATGTAAGTATCTGGTTGTATAGTAGTCTCTGTCATTGGAAGAGTAAGTTCTGTTCTTTACATCATAAAAATACTCGTTGACAATTGGATTATAATAATTCAGTTTTTCACTGACAAAACCGAATTTATAAAATATTGAAGTTTTATTCTTATTATATCTTATAACTCCATCAACATTAAGAACATCCTTAGGCTGCCATAGATATCCTCTTTTCCCATCCTGTTCAAAATACTTATATCCTTCTTGCGTTCCTTTGAATCCCTGAAAATCGTTGTGGTTAATATTAGCTCCTACATACCAGTTTTCATTAATATTATAACCAATATTTAAAGTCTGGATATGTCTACCCTCCCCTTTTTTCTTAATATCATATTCTTTCCCTACCGTTTCTTCCTGCACAGAAGCATTTAACGTTAGTTTTTTCTTGCTGTTTTTCTTGGTAATAATATTAATAACCCCTGCCACAGCATTGCTTCCGTAGTCAACTCCCATGGAGCCTCTTACCACTTCTATTCTTTCTACATTGTTGATGTTAAGCTTAGTAAGGTCTATATTATTTCCCAATCCTATATCTCCCACTACAGGAATATTATCAATTAGGACTTTAGTATATTCCCCTCCAAGTCCCATTAAGCTTGCTGTAGAATTGCCGGAATTACGATCCGAAGTAATCAATATATTAAGGCTTTGATTCAGAACATCTGCAACATTGGTTGCTGCCATATTCTTAATCTGTGCTGCATTGATCACTTCAACTTTATAGATAGATTTATTGACAGACTGTTGAGTATATTGTCCTGTAACAACAACCTCTTCTATCTTTTTCTGTTTAAGAGAATCCTGTTCCTGTGCATTAATCCAGCAGATCGCGGATAATGATAATATTGAAAGCACCTTCTTCTTCATAGGGGGCAAAAAATTTTCAACAAATATAAAGCTTTATTTAGAACAATTAAAAATAAATATATATTTTTGTGTAATAATTCTAAATAATGATAATTTATGAAATTAAGACTACTCTTTGCCACGTTACTGTTTACAGCAGTAACAGCAAATGCACAATCAGCAACTATTAATGAAGATTTTCAGACATTTACAGCAGGAAATACTGCCCCCTGGCCTCAAAACAACTGGTCAAATATCCAAAATACAACATCCGGTCCTTGGGTTTATGTTGCTGGAACAACGAATAAACTTATACAATACTATAGTTTTTCAGCTGCTAATACAGCCGGTTACCTGATTACTCCACAAATTGTTGCACCAGATGGAAACAAAACCTTAACTTTTAAAGCTGCCTTAACGACAGGATCTACCTCAGGAGCAACCGGAACAATAGAAATAGGTTTAGTAGATAATACTACTGATATGAGTACATTTACTTCTATTGGTAATATTATTAATCTGACTGCTGGTAATGTACAGTATTCATTATCTGTACCAGCTTCTTCCAAACAATATATTGCATTTAAAATCATTGGAAGCAATATGCACACTGCCATTCAGATTGATGATGTCGTATATAATAGCACTTCATCTTTAGGGGTAAAAGAAAATACAGCATCAAAAGAAGAGGTGAAGTTCGCCATGAACACAGACAATACAGCTCTTGTATTTATCACGAAAAAACAGCTTAAAAATGTACAGATTTATTCTGCTTCAGGACAGAAAGTAGCAGAAGGGAAGCCAAACGGAGAATCGTTTACTATCAATCATTTACAGAAAGGAGTATATTACGCTTCCATTGAAACAGCAGATGGTAAAACCTTTCAATCAAAATTCATTAAAAAATAAGATTTATTAGACTCTTATCTGCCTAGATAAAGCCGAGAGGAACCTTCCTTTCGGTTTTTTTGTTTCTAATAAAGATTAAAACACGATAAAAATCATATTTTTATTTAGAATGATTAAAAATAAATATATACTTTTGTTGAAACATTCTAAATAATAATTTTAAAAATAAATTATGAGAACAAAACTATTATTGGCTTCGGTGCTTGCCTTTACTGTTCAACAGACCATCTTGGCACAGACAGATGCGTTAGGATATACCCAAGCAAATATGACATTGGGAAGTGGATACCAGAATCGTTCATTCTTTAATTTTACTGATGGAAACATGGTATCTCAACCGGCAAATGCGTGGGATGTAGCATTCTATAGAGTTTCTCCTTACACAACAGGAACAAGAATTAATGACGCTAAGAACATTGAAGTATATACTGCTGCTACCAGTTTAGCTGAATGGGATAATATCGATATAAACAACGAAGCTTCTTGGGGAGAACCCCTTTATAACCCTGATCAAACTACAGATTGGAGTCAGGGAGCTTTTGAACAGGGACCTATTACAGCTCCTAACCCTAATATTCCTTCTACAGGATGGGGAGTTTATAATACAGTGAGCCATCATGTTCAAGGGAAAGCAATTTTTGTTTTAAAATATGCTTCAGGAATTTATATTAAGTTTGCTATTGAAGATGCATTTGCTGGATACACATTCAAATACTCTAAATGGAATGGTACAGCATGGAGTCCTACGGAAACAAAGACTATAGCTAACGGAACAGATGATGCTTTCTTTAATTATTTTTCATTTGATACCGGAGCAAAAGTTCCTAATATGGAACCTTCAAGAAACGCATGGGACTTAGTGTTTACAAAATATTTTACCTTCTATAATGGTGTTCAGATGTATCCTGTTGCAGGGGCTATTCAAAGTCCTAGCCTTAAAATAGCAATGGTAAGCCCTGAAACTCAGGAGATAGCTAATGGAAATATCCCTGCAGCCAATAGTTTTTCATCTAATATCACATCCATTGGCCATTCATGGAAAAGCATTACGACATTAAAGAATAATGTTGTTTATTATGTGAAAAAAGATAGCGATTATTACAGAATGTATTTTACTCAAAGTGACGGTTCCAGTACAGGAAACATGTTTTTCAAGTATAAAAAAATTACAGGATCGCTGGGAATTACAGAAGTAAGTAAAAAAGCTTCTTTCGGAATCTACCCAAACCCTACAACCGCAGATAAAAAAGTAACTGTACTATTTGATGTTAAAGAAAAAGCAAGCAATAAAGGGAGTGTAGAAGTATATGACCTTACCGGAAAAAAGGTACATGCTTCTGAATTAACCAATCAAACAGGATTTTACAAACAGGATCTGAACCTTTCTCATCTTACTTCAGGCAATTATATGGTGAAAATCACTTATGGTGGTAATTCAGAGACCAAAAAACTTATCGTGAAATAATATTTTACTCACAATACTTTCTATTTTTTCTAATAAAAAGGCGGCCTTCAGAATACTGAAGCCGCCTTTTATTTGTTTTAGTATATTTTAAATCCTTTGTAAACCTCCGTTCCACTTTCCATAATTTTGGAAGCATCTTTACGGAAGTCCAGCAGATGATCCTGTCCGTTGTGTCTATTATGATGGTCAACACTTTCCCAAAGCTCAATCAGGAAGAATGTTCCTTTGTTGTCTTTATCTTCAATAAGGTCATACTGAAGGCATCCTTCTTCTTTTCTTGTTTCTTTCACCAGGTTTTGAAAAAGCTCTACGGCTTCCATCAGATAATTTTCATTAAACTTAAAAAGTGCAATGATATGTAAATTCATATTCTAATATTTATTGATGTAAAAGTAAAATATTTTCAAAATCAAATTTATTTTTGACCCTTTTATTTTTACACTTTCAAACATATTTTTAACTGAATACTGATTTATAAATAGTTATAGAACTCATCACAATAACTAAAGTTCCAATGACTACAAACATCTTCTTCACCGGAAGCTTTGCGGTAAGCATAGCCGAGAAAGGCGCAGTAATAATTCCGCCAATTAAAAGCCCCAGAATGATATTCCAGTGTTGAATTCCCAGTGTAAAGAAAAACGTGACAGCAGCTGTGATGGTCAGGATAAACTTAGCAACAGTAGAACTTCCTACCGCAAATCTTGGGGTAAAAGCATTTTTAATCAGAGTTCCGGTTACCAAAGGGCCCCATCCGCCACCGGCAAAAGAGTCTATAAATCCTCCGATTACGCCAAGCCTTGTAAGGTTGGTCTTTCTTTTCAGTGCTTTATTCTGTTTATCTTTAAAAGCATTAGAGAGAATCTGAAATCCAAGATATAGGGTGTAAAAAGCAATCACTGTTTTGGTGATCTTCGCGTAATATTCTCCAAGATAAGTAAGACTAATCGCCCCGATAACTGCTCCAATGACTGCCGGAACAACTAATTTCTTCACCAGACTCTTACTTACATTCTTAAGCTTAATATGGCTTATACTTCCTGCAGCCGTGGTAAAACTTTCTGCGGAGTGAATACTGGCGCTTACAATATGAGGAGGAATATTCAGGAGCAACAATGTGGTGGTACAGATTACTCCATAACCCATTCCCATGGATCCGGCTACAATTTCTGCAAAAACACCCACCAGAAGCATCCAATAAAAAATATAATGGTCCTTCGCCAGAATCTGTTGCAGCTCATCAAAGTACCCCAGTTCATAGAGGGAAAAAATGGCTACAGATACCAGAGCAATTGTGACAAACAATACATTGAGCCTTATCTGAATTTTTCTTGTAATCACCATAGCTCTAAAATTGTAAGTTTATTTTTCTTCACATTCAAAGCATCATTCAACATCTCTCCTTCCCAATTTGGATTCATAATATCTGCCTCTTCTTTTGGAATCATAATTTATTCTTTTGAAGTCATGCAAATATCCAATAAAAATATTATCCTACAAAATAAGTAGACTAATATTTCAAAAAAAAGGATCAGGTCAGTCGACCAGATCCATTAAAGTTTTCTTCTCAAGAATATTCAGTGAAGCATCACGAACCTCTATCAATACATCATGCAATCCACAGTGATCTTCGTTGCAGTCTTCACATTTTTCATAAAAGTTAAGACTCACACACGGAAGCATGGCAATAGGGCCATTCACAAGACGAATAATTTTAGCTAACTTCACATTTTCAGGGTTTTCCTTCAGGAAGTATCCTCCTCCTTTTCCTTTTTTACTGTCAAGGATCTCTGCTTTTTTCAATTCAAGCAGGATATTTTCTAAAAACTTTAAGGGTATCTTTTTGTGTTCCGCAATTTCGGAAATAAGAACCGGCCCTTCATTTCTTTTTTCTACAAGATATGAAAGTGCCTTAAACGCATATTGAGATTTTTTTGATAGCATTACAGCAAAAATAAGAAAATTGTTTAATATGTTTAAGTTAAAAGACAAAATTGCAAAAGAGCTCATTAATGGCTTTGATTTATAGCTTATTCTTCCTTCATAGTTTTGCCTTTTTCCTATTTAATCGCTATGTTTGCGCTATGTTCAGTAAACAAGAAGCACAACAACTCAAAAAGGAATTTTGGACAGCTTTTGGGAAATCCTTTCCAAGAAAATGGATCCTGTATGACACAAAGATCAAGGATATGGCATTTAAATTCTCTGCAGACAACAAAAAAGTAGAGGTTTCTCTTGATATCGAAATGAAAGATGATATTTTTCGTAATGCTTATTATGAAAAAATATGGTCTTTGGAAGATATTTTAAAAGATTTTATCGGAGATTTTCAGAAAGACGAGTATTTTACACTGGAAAACGGAAAGGTCATCAGTCGGATTTGGGTGGAAAAACACGGGGTTTCAATTTTCAATAAAAATACCTGGCAGGAAATTTTTGAATTCTTCGTTGAAAAGATGGATGGATTTGAAAGATTTTATTACGAATATGAGGATTTTATAAAGGACATCTGAAATAATTACGAAATAAATACCGTTTTACACTTTAGGTTAAGATAAAAAAGAAAACTATCTTTGCTCTATACCACTTAAACTAATAGATGAAACTAAACATGATTAACAATGAGAAAAGTGTACAAAAACATTTTTGGAGAAGTCATCTCCAAAAGCAAAGCTACAAAGCTAGATGAATATCATCTGTATTATTACGAAAGTGATTCTGATATACTGAAAGAGATTGAATTCATCAACGAAGAAAGTATATACAACATCAACTACTTCTTACACGAAGGAGACCATGAGGACGAAGTTCTGGAATACCTGAAAGAAAAATCTGATTTTTTTGACATCGAAAAAAAGGAAATTGCCGAAGGGTTCATTGTTACTACCAATAAACTGTATTCACTGTCTGTAGATGATCTTCCTTTGATATCCAAAACTGTTTTTAAAACAGATGATCCTGAAAATTTTATATGTTCACAGGTTATTGACAATGAAACTCAGGAGCCACAGCTTGAAAGAACTGTAAAATGCTGGTATACCCTGGATAAAAACGGAGAAAAGTATGCCGCTATAGAATGCAGCTATGAAGAAGACGGAACACTTGAATTGGCTGTTGATAAAACTTCAGATCCTGATAATGAACAAAACTGGACTCATTATGATTATGAAACTTTTCATGAGCTTCAGGAAAAATGTCCGGCAGATATCAGCTATTACAAAACGGCAGCATTGCTTCCGAAAGAGGCTTATCAGAGCTAAAATATTTCAAAAATAGACCAAACAAACACAACTTATTTTATTATATGGAAGACAATCCTATTTTTTGGGCAGACGGAAATGACCCGCAAATGATAGAGGCATACAAAAAAGCACAGGAAACTTTTAAATATTTTTGGCGTGAACAATCCTGGGAATACAGAAGGATTATTCCGGGACTTAATGTTTCATGTGTAAAAGCAATGTTTTCGGAAGAAACAGAAACAGGAGAACCCAATGTTGAGCACATGTGGATTAATGATATTGGTTTTGATGGTGACCGTATAACCGGATATCTGATTAACGAGCCCAATACACTAAAGAATGTTCAGGTTGGAGATTTTATTGATATTCCCCTTACTGAAATCAGCGACTGGCTTTTCGCTATCACTCCCAATGTACAGAAGCCTAAGGGCCTTTCTAAACTATTCTCTTCATCAGCCGATCCGCTTCCTAAGTCTTATGGTGGATTCACTATTCAAAAAATGCGTTCAGATATGTCTGCTTCGGAAAGAAAAGATCATGACAATGCCTGGCAGCTGGATTTTGGGGATTTCAATGATATTCTGGTTGTTAATCAACAGAAGGAAGAACCAGAAAACCTTATTGAGCATCCGATGAGCAGAAATATGAAAGATGATTTTACTAAATTCTTACAGGAATATCCGGATGAAATCAAACAAATTGATGACAACGGGCAAACCCTTCTTCATAGAGAAACCATTGCCGGAAATTTAACTACCGTAAAGGCAGCATTGGAAGCTGGCGCAGATAAAAATATCCAATCTAAAGCTGGAAAAACAGCACTGGATTATGCAAAACAACTGAATTGGACACATCTTATTCCGGTATTGGAAAATCATTAACCACCCGAGAAATAAAAACTTAGAAGAATAAAAAAATAAAAAGAGAAGCTGTAGAGTTTCTCTTTTTTATCTCCTTTTCTTTATAAAAACAAAAAAATCAATGATTGGATTGGATAATATTGTCTACCAACCCATTTTCAATTGGATTTCCGCCACCGTTGTTATAAAAATCCAAAGGAATTATTCCCAATCGCTTTTTCCCTGAATATTGTGTATACTGCTTGAGCCAAGGATTCATTGCCGGATCTACTCCTGAACCACCCCAAGCATACTGATAAGGAGTATGGTGGCCCACTCCATAAGCAATACTATTAAAGCTTACATACAGAACAGCATCATTATCAGCATTTTTCTGCATGGCGCGTTCAAGATTTTCCTGAACATATTTTACTTTTTTGTGGGTATCATAGCTTTTGTAGTTGTCTTCAATATAGAATTTTTGTCCAACAATATTCACTGTTTCAAAAGTTGTATTATCCTGCCATGTTCCAAACCTCACTCCTACTTTGTTTTTATCAATTCCTGAATTTCCCACATTCAGATCAAATCTATATAAAAAGAGTATTTTTCCTTTTGCTTCATATAAGTTAGGGATAGTATTTCCCTGAAAATAAAGCGTATTGTATTTTTTAAGGTATTTGATGAAGTTCTCAGAGATATCCTGTCCGCTTTTTTCATTGTTTACAGACATTAAAACAGTTTCCGACGGGTGATCTCTTAAAAACGTCTGGCAGGCATCCAGTACATTACCGAAAGTTACGTCACAGGAAATAATTCCGTGGTAAAGGTCTAACGGGTCCGAGGAATTGGATGAATTCACGAGTCTGATATCCAGAAAACGAACCCCGTTTTCCAACTGTTGCTTAATGTCATAATTCTGGCATCGTGCCCCAAATGATGCTGAAGAAATTTTATAGGTTCCTGAATCGTGTGTTCCCGGAATACTTAAGGCTTTCAGAGATATATTTTGTTCTAGTTTACTCATCCACTCCGAACCATTTAATTTGAGATAAAACTGGTTGACACCGGATACTGAAACATTACAGTTAAAATATGTATTCGAGTCTGTTTTTAAAATATAAGTTCCCGATATCTTTTTAATATTTCCGCTACCGATCCACCAGTTATTCTCCGACTTTGAATTGTGCCCCTGCCCGATCTGGATATCACGCAGCTCGCAACGTCTGTTCTGATAATCGAAAGATAAGGTACAGGTAAAAGCAAAGTTAAGCTTACCTGGCAAGGCATCATTGGAGCTGCATCCTATGGCATCACCGCCAGATATTTTACTTTTGAACCATTGAGCAACGGTATCTGTGCCGTGTCTTCCGGCCTGAACATCAATTTCCCAAGTATTCCCGGATTTCTGAATAATATCCGGTGTATTTTCCCAGGGCTGCCCTGATGAGACGCTATGATCTGTAATGACCATTCTTAAATTACTCACTCCCTCCATCATTTGGAGAAGAAATCTGTTGTGTTGTTTTGTAGGCATGATATGGTGATTTAGCAATATTTTTTAGCAAAAGCTTATAAGTTTTTCTATGCTGCCAGACAAAATTAGATAGAATAAAAGCGCCGTCATAGCGTACAAATACGTGTTTTAATTCTGAGTATTTTCACGTAAGCATAACTCGGTCCCCCATCATCCTACATGCTTATTTATAAACAATTAAACACTGTTAATTTCTCACACCTAATTAGAATTAATTGAATAATATTTGATATTTTTAGTCTCTATCAACATCCATTATAAAAACTTTAAAAATACCCGCTAAAGCGTTTTCCTAATTAATTTAATATTATGAAATATTCTCTCTATCTATCAGTAATTTTCCTTTTTACATTAATGTCCTGTAAAAAGAACTATATTATGTATTATAACAAAATAAATGAAATAGATAGCATTTACAGAATGGCTAATAAACCTGATTTGGCCATCCAGCAATACCGGGATCTTTTTAAAGAATTTGAACCTAAAAACCAGGAAAGAATTGAAGAATATGTTACTTATATTATGCTTTCGGACCAATATAAAAAGGATTTTGGAGGAAAGAAGAGCTTATATAAATTAATTCCTTTGATAGCTCCTTATGATAAGGAATATAAAAAATACTTACCCTTATTTAAAAAATACGACATTGACAGTACAGAAGTAAAAGAAAAAATAGCAGACTGGAAAAAAGGATTGAACCAACAGTTAATAGATTCCTTTCATATTGCCTTTAAAAGAGATCAACTAGGAAGACCGTTTGATACAGCAATTGTTAAAAGAAATGTAGAAAAAAATGCAGCCCTGTTCAAATGGACATTTGAAAAATTTGGTTTCCCTTCCCAACAGAAAATAGGCAGTTTTCCTATGCTTACATTGCTAAGCCATATGGCCGATTCCAAAAGCTCTTATCCTTATTTTGAAAAGAAAGTGCTTGAATATGTGAAATCAGGGGATTGCCCCCCATTATATTACTCTATGATGGTTGATGCTGGCGGACATTCTTTAGGTAAAAGCACCTATTATGGAATGGGGCGTACCTTTCTCAAAGAAATAGATTCTGCAGCCATAAACAAACACCGGAAAAGTATAGGACTGCCATCATTAAGGCATGCTGAAAAACTTAAAAAAGACTACTTTTTAAGCTTAAAGAAAGAATAATCATACTACTAATTTCTCAGATAAGAAAGGAAATGATACCTTTTATGGAATATATTGGAGAAATATCAACTCTAATTAAATAAGATGGGCCTTCCCAAAAAAACGTTTAAAAACATCATAATCGATGATATTGAATATAGCTGTCTTGCTTCAGGAAATGATGATATTATCAATCTAATTATTACTTTAAAAGAAAAAACTATTTGCTCATTTCGATTATCTAACCATAACAGAGAATGAAAACATACGTATGGAAATCACACCGGCAGTTGTAAGAAAAGTTATTGAATACGGAATTTTGAATGGATGGAACGGAAATAAAAAAGGAAAAAATATAGATCTTGGAATTATGAATTATAAACTACAATAGCCATTAAATAAAAAAGAGAAGCAAAATGCTTCTCTTTTTTATTACCCAAATTTCTTCTTTCTCAGCCAGAAGAACAATCCTCCGACAAGACCAATAATAGCCAATGGAAGCAATAAATTCAGCCATTGCCAATTGGTTTTCTCTTCTTCAATTCTTCGTCTGTCCAGAAGTCTCTCATCAATGTTTCTGTTTCTCAATTCCATCAGATTACTATCATCCAACAGATAATCTAAGGCGTTTCTCAGGAACTGCTCGTTTCCGAACTGTTCATTCGTCAGCATATCTACTCCTAATGGAAGTGGTTTTCCTTTGATGACTTTATTTCTCCCAATATCACCATCTGCAATTACGATCATTTTATTTTCAGGACTTACAGCTTTAAAGCCAGGATAAGATTTTCTTTCAATCCTTGAAGCATATGCAGAGTTAAATTTTCCTTCTACTGCTACTGCAAAAATTTTCGGAGTGCTTGGTTTTTCCATTTGTCCAAGGCTGTCTACTGTAGCAATTTCTTTCAGATCAACATAGTTCGGTACCTGTTTCAACAGTGTTCTTTCGCTGGATTCAAAAAGAACTTTTGTTTTAATATTCTTTCTTCCCCCCAATGTATCAATCGAAGTTGGGAACTCGAATTTTACAGGGTTGATATTTCTGGTGATCGGATTATTGTTTTCTGCAATTCCAAGAGGATAATAGGGCCATGGTAAACTTGTATACTGCGGATTTCCACTTACTTCCCCTGTTACCAGTCTTAATAAAGCAAATTTCTTTACATCTTTTACCAGCGCATTATTGATTCTTAATCCATAATTGAAGAAGAAATCGGTCATGTTGATATCCACTGGGAAAGGCATTACCTTTTTAGATCTTGTCAAGGTATCCATTTCTGCATTTACAGCATCAATCATCCAAAGCGTTTTCCCGCCATTCATGATATATTGGTCAAGAATGACCTTTTCATTGTCTGTAAAAGCTTTTCTTGGTTTTGCAATTACCAGAGCACTCATTTGCTTTAATAATGGGATATCCGCTATGCTAAGCTCAGTCTGATTTTTAGGAATAATAGGCCCTGCATCATAATTTTCCATTGCAAGCTGCATGAATCCCTGGAATTCATCCGGACTTAATTCATCCTGATTAACCAGAACCCCTACTTTCTTCCTTTTATTGGCCGCAATATTCTTAATGTTTGAAACCAGATTATATTCAAGACCTTCAATAGAACGGGTTAGCTGTTGATCTGCATCAATCCCTGCCTGCTGTACAACCAACGGAATAGAAACTCCGTCTTTGTCATATTTTATAACAGCATATGGAAAAAGCGTGATTTGTGAAATTTTTCCATCTTTTACATCCGGAAGAATTGAGGGTTGCATTCCCATTGCCATCAAAGTATCCTGAGACATCTTTGTTTTAATAGGATCGATGAACTTGAAATCAATCTTTGGATTAATCTTTCTGAACTCCTCCAACATGAATTTCGTTTCTCCCTGAAGCTGTTTAAAGCTTGCCGGAAAATCACCTTCAAGATAAACCTCTACTGTTAAAGGTTTTTTAACGGATTCCAATACTTTAATGGTGCTTTCAGAAAGGGTATATCTTTTTTCTTTTGTTAAGTCGAGTCTTATTCCTGAATAGGTAAGAATAATAACCAGAGGGATAATTGCAAATAAGAAAATTCCCAACGGAGATTTAGCATTGATCTTCTTCATAATCTACTTCTTTTTGTTAATAAAATGATTAGACAATACTAATGACCCACTGATGACCAGAATAAAATAGGCAACATCTTTCAGATCTATAAGTCCTCTTGTAAACCCAAGGAAATGCTGGTAAAAACCAATATTCTGAAGGATAAAATCTGCTCCCCCAAGAAGTTTATAGCTTGCCAGCTGCTCGATTCCAAAATACATAATAAAGCACATGAAAACACCTAACAGATAGGCCATGATTTGATTCTGTGATAATGAAGAGGCTAAAATCCCGATTCCTGAGAAGGCTGCAATTAGAATAATCAGTCCGATATAACTTCCAAAGGTCATCCCAAGATCAATATTCCCTTCCGGAACTCCCAGTACATAAACAGTATAAAGGTAAATTAATGAGGGAATCAGACACAGGACTCCAACAATCCATACAGATAGGAATTTTCCTGCGATAAGTTCTGAAACCTTCAATGGCTGTGAAAATAACCAGTTCAGTGTTCCTGTTTGTTGCTCTTCAGCAAAAGTTTTCATGGAAAGTGCCGGAATAATGAACATTAAAAGCCATGGAACCAACACAAAATAGCTCTGCAGCGAGGCTGCCCCGATCTCAAAAATATTGGAATCGTTGTCGAAAAAGAACAGGAAAAGAGTCCCTATCAAACTGAAGGCGGCAATAATTACCCATGCACTCCAGTTTCCAAAGTAACTCCAAAGTTCTTTCTTTAAAATTGCAATCATAGTTTTTTAGTAAAATGTAAAAAGCAAAGAGATGTAATGTACACTTACTCTTTTACTTCAACAATTATTTCTTTTTTTTATTCTTATTAACGAGTTTTACAGTCATCATAATCAGAAATACAAGAACGAAAAATCCTGCAATTAATTGCCACCAATATTCAATTACCATCGATTTCAGGATTACAGTGAAGACCACCAGGAATAAAATGAATGTAGCAATTTCATTAGCCTGTCTCAGTTTGATGTTGGCTGTTTCCAGAGTATTCCCGTTTAATTCTTTTAGTTTCAGTACTTTTTTCCAACACCAGTAATGATAGATGGCAAGTCCGATCAGGAAGGTGAGTTTTAAATGGAACCAGCCCATTTTCATCAGTCCCGGATTTAAAAAGATCATCACCAGTCCGCATACTGCCATGATGACTCCGGCAGGAACGGTGATAATATTCCACAGCCTTCTGGCCATAAATGTATACTGCTCCCTCAGAATTTTCTTTTTTTCTTCAGGAAATTCATCGGTATCCTTATAGTAAACAAAGATTCTCACGAGATAAAAAATTCCCGCAAAATAACTTACCATAAAAATGATGTGCAGCGCTTTGATGATTGTATAAAGCATTCAGAAAAAATTAACAGCAAAGATAAGCTTATTATATAATTTTTAAAAATAATTTTCTTTTGACTGGGAAAAGCTAATATTCCAATCAAAAGTCATTCAATAGTACAGCTATAAAAAAATACTTCGGCTCGGGGCGGCAAAGCCGCCCGAGCCGAAGATTATATTTCATTGATCTTATTCAACTCAAAAATTAAGAGATCACTCCCAATTCTTTTCCTACTTTTTCAAAAGCAGCAATAGCTTTATCTAAATGTTCTTTTGTATGAGCAGCAGATAACTGAACTCTGATTCTTGCTTTTCCTTTCGGTACTACCGGATAGAAGAATCCGATTACGTAGATTCCTTCATCCATTAGCTTTTCAGCCATTTTCTGAGAAAGAGGTGCATCATATAGCATTACCGGAACAATGGCAGCATCACCATCAGGAATATCAAAACCTTTCGCTTTCATTTCTGTTCTGAAATAGTCTGCATTTTCCATTACTTTATCACGAAGTGTAGTATCATTAGAAATCATGTCCAACACCTTCAAAGCAGCACCTACAATTCCTGGCGCTAATGAATTGGAGAATAAGTAAGGACGAGAACGTTGTCTCAACATATCGATGATCTCTTTTTTACCGGAAGTAAATCCTCCTAAAGCACCTCCTAAAGCTTTTCCTAACGTAGAAGTAATAATATCTACTCTATCCATTACTTCATTAGCCTCATGAGTTCCCCTTCCTGTTTTTCCGATAAACCCGGTTGCGTGAGAATCGTCAACCATTACCAGCGCATCATATTTATCGGCAAGGTCACAAACACCTTTCAGGTCTGCAACAATACCATCCATAGAGAAAACTCCATCAGTTACAATAATTTTGAAACGGTGATTTTTTTCTGAAGCAGCAATCAACTGTGCTTCAAGATCAGCCATATTGTTATTTTTATAACGGTATCTTGCCGCTTTACAAAGACGCACTCCATCAATGATAGAAGCATGGTTCAATTCATCTGAAATAATAGCATCTTCTTCAGTAAATAAAGGTTCAAAAACACCCCCATTTGCATCAAAAGCTGCTGCATAAAGGATAGTATCCTCCAGTCCTAAGAAATCAGCGATTTTTTTTTCTAATTCTTTGTGGATATCCTGTGTTCCGCAGATGAAACGTACAGATGACATTCCATACCCGTGAGACTGGATCATATCCTGAGAAGCCTTCATAACCTCTGGATTGTTAGATAATCCAAGATAATTATTGGCACAAAAGTTCAAAAGCTTCTTTCCGTTCGCTTCAATTTCTGCACTTTGCTGTGAAGTGATGATTCTCTCTCTTTTGTAAAGTCCGTCGTTCTCAATATTTTGAAGTTCGTTCTGTAAATGTTGAAGGTATTTTTCAGAAATCATTTTTAGTAATTTTTTAGATGTGCTAATTTACTAAAAAGGCAGTAAAATAAAACCTTTTATAGGCTTAATTCTAAAATTTGATCTTAAGTTTATTTTTTAACATTATTAGTCTACTAAATTAGTAGGATAATATTTATATTTGTTTAAATTTTCTGAATATGCAATTGATTCCGGTAAAGAAAACAAAGAAACTCGTTTCAAGAAACTTTATAACTAACCATATGAAACCTCAAATCCCTGTCATTATAGAAGACTTTGTAGATCCTGAAAGCCCAGCTTTCCAAAAATGGAATTATGAATATTTCAAGGAAATAGCAGGAGAACAACAAGTAGATATATATGGCAGCGAAATGGATTCTATGGACAGGGTGGCCAGCCAGCCCATTGCACAGACTACTTTCTCCAACTATCTTGATCTTATAAGTTCCACTCCTACTGAGCATCGGCTGTTCTTATTTAATCTGTTGAGTATAAAGCCTGAACTTAAAAATGACATTATTTACAATGATGTTACCAATGGTAAAATATTAAAATGGCTGCCTTTTATGTTCTTCGGTGGTGAGGGTTCTGCAACCCGAAATCATATTGATATTGACATGTCTCATGTTTTCATCACCCAATTTGAAGGAATTAAGCGAATCTGGTTATTTCCTTGGGAACAATCTGATCTGATGTACAAATTACCCTATAATTTTCATAGCTTACCTAATCTAAAGACGCCGGATTACAGACAATACCCAGGCTTACTTTATTTAAATGGCTATGAAGCCGTCCTTCACCCTGGTGAAACGCTTTATATACCCTCCGGATGGTGGCATTACATCCAATATGAAACCGGCGGATATTCTGTATCTGTCAGGGCGTTGCCATCAAGTTTTCTTGAAAAATGGCGTGGTTTTAAGAACCTGGTTATTACAAGAAATTTTGATAATATCATGCGGAATATATTTAAAGAAAAATGGTTCAGATACAAAGCAAAAGCAGCTAAAAGAAGAGGTACAGTAGCTTTTAAGAAGCAAAAAAGCTTTCAGATTTGAAAGCTTTTTATATTTTGTTTGTCCCGCCTAATGTTTAATAAATTTAATATGTCTTTCATTCACTGTAATAATATAGGCTCCGGGAACCAGTTCTCCAATCTGTATCGCTTTTCCTGGTTTGAATATTGATTTTATTATCAGCTTGCCATCAATCCCATGAATAGAATATGCTGTTTCTTTTTCAATACCTTTAAGATAAAGTTCATTTTTGGCTGGATTAGGATATAAACCAAAATCATCCTTTTCTACAGAAGATACACTTAAAGTATTATCCTGAACCACGGTAGAATTCTTTTCCACCATCTGGTATTCGTAATTAAACTGAACACTCGCTATTGGAAATGATATATTTTCAATAAAATACTGGTTATTGAAAGTATTATCAAACACTAAATAAGCAATTTCTCCGCTAGTTCCAGTTACTTTTACTGGTAAAGGCATTTCGAAAAAGCTTACTGTAGGACTGCTTTGGATCTGGGAAACTTTAAATGCCAACTGGCTCCCTGTTTGTTTCCATTTGATTGTATAAGTTGGGTATCCTTCACCATAAATCCAATCATTAAAAAATTCTGTGAAATCTTTTCCTGTTGATTGAAGTAAAGAAGCTTTAAAATCTGCTGTAGTCACATAATTGTAAGCCAGCGCCGGTCTTTCATGATAATCTTTTAGTGCTTGATAAAAGGTATTGTCACCTAAGATCCACTTTAGCATTCTTAAAGCATAGCCTCCTTTAGTATACGTTAGTCTGCTGTCAAAAATTCGGTTTATATTATTAAGCTGCGCATCCGGAACATAGACTGCGCCTCCTGCATTATTGGTAATATAATCAATCCGGCCTTTCAGATAATTCATAAACTCATCATGGGTCATAATCAGTTTTTCATTGGCAACATACTCTCCAAAATGGGCAAAGCCTTCATTCAGCCATATATCATTCCATTTTCCACAGGTTACTTTATCGCCAAACCATTGGTGGGCAAGCTCGTGGGCAATAAGATATTTAGGCCAGCCAATCATAGAGGACATTGTCTGATGCTCCATCCCGCCGCCATTAATATATTCCATATGTCCGTATTTCTCATTGCGGAAAGGATAAGGGCCAAAATAGGTTTCAAAAACATCCATGATCTGTTTGGTCCATTCAATATTGGACATCAATTCCGGATTTCCGGCTGTTGCAGGATAAATATAATTAACAAAGGGAAAAGGTGGATTTCCAATAGTTGTGTTCTGCTTAGCAAAATTTGTAATAGACAAAGCAATAAGATAGGCTGCCGTAGGATACATTGTTCTCCAGAAGGTTAGCTTCTTCCCGGTAGCTGGTGTAATAATTTCCGACATCAGTTTTCCATTGGACGCTACACTATATTGAGAAGGAGTAGTAATTTTAAAATCAAATCTATCAATCTTATCATTTAAACTTTGCTTGGTAGGAAACCAATCCTGAGCACCGTAAGGTTCATTTAAAGTAGAAAAAACAGGTATTGGATTGGATGCCTGATTTCCAACCATAACAGTGTTATTTGCCGGAGCTCCTGAATAATGAATCGTTAATGAATCCAAAACATTAGCCGGTAGAGAAGCCGGAAAATCTATTTTGATCTCCTGGGAAGAAAGCTGCTGAAACGGAATATTGTTTCCATGGTATTGCACCTGGGAAACTGCCAGAATATTGGTAAAATCAAAATAAATGCTTCCCATACTCTGATTGGGTTTGAAATGCGAAGTCACAGATCCGGAAATATAGTAAACAGCAGGATCAATATTTAAATCCATCCTCTGATATTGCAGATCATAATTCAGGGTATTGAGGTTTACGTTGCCAGCACCCATTTTTTGGGTGAAAGATTTCATTTCCTTTTCAGCCAATCCTTTCATTTCAGCATGTTGATGCTCTTTTTGGCCATAAAACTGTTGAACCATCAAAAAGCTCAACATCAGAAGATATAATTTTCTCATACTCAGAAATATTGTAGATTCCAAATATAAAAAAAACCTCTTAATCATTGATTAAAAGGTTTTTATAATATATAAAATAAACTGCTTCTAAAGATCCAGGGCCGGCTCAAGAATCTTTTCCATTCTTTTTTTCACCATATCTACTGATCCTGAATAGTTATTCACCATCAGAGAGAAAACTAAGGTTTTACCGGAATTTGTTTTCAGATAACCGGCCAATGTTTTCACTTTATTTAAAGTTCCTGTTTTCGCAAAAACTTGTCCGTTTCCTGTTCCAAGGAACATTCTTTTCAATGTTCCGGACTGCCCGCCAATGGGTAAAGATGTTAAATAAGATCTGTAATATTTTTCATCCATTAAAGAAGTTAAAAACTTCACCTGAG
The DNA here is from genome assembly GCF_000829375.1 of Chryseobacterium sp. StRB126. NCBI lineage: Bacteria > Pseudomonadati > Bacteroidota > Flavobacteriia > Flavobacteriales > Weeksellaceae > Chryseobacterium > Chryseobacterium sp. StRB126. Next base: position 1,952,318 of record NZ_AP014624.1, on the reverse strand, counting down.
AAATTGGAGTCACATTATTGCTTCTTGAAAGTCCGCTTCCATCCATATAAGTAAGACCCAACATATCAAAACCGGCATCCTTTAAGTGATCTGTTACTACTACTCTTCCAGATTCTGAAGTCTGATCTCCCAGTTTCTGGAATCCAACTGTTCTTAATAAAGCTTCTGCTAAAGAATTATCACTATGCTGATTGGTATAATACACAATATCACCCAATGTTGGAGATTTGTAAGCAGAGATCGTTTTTCTGTTCTCCGGAGCTGGATCCGTCATTTTTGCGAATACTTTTCCGGTAACAGGAATTCCGCTTTTTACCAGGGTAGTTCTGAAAGAATTTGCCAGGTAAGCGGGTGCATCCGGAAGTTTTGTTGTTAAGACCCCATCACCGTCATACTTTTCAGCATATACCATCTGATGAGCATAGGGTGAAACGTAGAAAAATTTCTTTTCTGTAGAGAAACCGGATTTCTTTACGATCAGTTTTTCATTAGCCGGATTAATTGCGCGTGTAGTTCCTGCAGGCAGATAGTAATTATTGTTTTCCAACCATACAACATTTTCCGGAAGCATTGCAATATTGCCTTTGAAAAGCGCTGTCTGAATGATAATATCACCATTTACCTTTCTGATTCCCTCACGTGAAAGTCCACCTATGAAATCTGAAATAATGTCTCTGTAAGATCCTGCTCCTGCTTTATTTGTTCCCAGGGATGGATCTCCACTTCCTACTACATAAAGGTTTCCGTTTAATGTTCCGTTTTCATCTATTGTTCCTGCATACTCTAACTGAGTAAGCCAACGGTAGTTCTCCCCTAGCAGATTTAATGCTGTTTCTGTAGTCAGCAATTTTGTAGTAGAAGCCGGAACCAGCGGAGAGCTCTCATTATAAGAAGAGATCACCTTCTTTGTTTTCGGATCATACACCACGAATCCCCAGTTTGCATTTTTCAGCACAGGATCCGCCATCATTGTATTTACATTAATGTCTACAAGTTCTTTAGCCGACAATACGCTTCTCTCTACCATCGAACTTACGGGCGACGGAAGGTTTAAGCTGTTTTTCTGATTGTCGTAATTCTGAGAGTAAAGAACAGTAGAAACGGTAGATTGAGCCAGGAAAAGACCGGAAGCCAACACCGCTGCACTTGAAATATATTTTCTGAATTTTACCATCTATCCTTTTTTTGTTCTATAGTTTGAGCCTGTAGAAAATGATAAGTTAAATCATTCAATAAAAAAGCCAAACACTTAATCAACGATCAAAAGTAGAAATTATTGTTATATAACGGACCACAGACGTCTTATAAAAGACTGTAAAGTTTGTTAAAAATTGTTAAAAATCAACAATAACATCCTTTTTAATGCTTTGATAAGCAGTAATTTCATCAAATTCTTTCAAACTTATCAATACCATGCTTTTAAACTTCTCATAGTTTTTCCCACGTGGTAATTTCAGTAAAATCTGAAACTGATATAAGTTATTCAACCTGGCAATCTGAGCTCTTTCCGGACCTAAAATACATTCTTCAGGAAGATATTTTCTCAGGATTGAACCTAAAAACTGAGAGGCCCGGTCTACCTTATCATCTCTTCTGTGTTTCAGTTCAATCATAATCAGCTTGGTAAATGGCGGATAGTGGAATTTCTGCCGTTCAGTAAGGATATATTTATAGATCTTCGCAGGATTGTTCATTTTAATCAACTGGAAAACAGAATGATCAGGATTATAGGTCTGGATCAGGATTTTACCCTTTCCAGAAACTCTTCCCGCTCTTCCGGCAACCTGTGTAATCAACTGATAGGCTCGTTCTTCGGCTCTAAAATCCTGCACATATAATAAGGAATCAGCTTTGGGAATGGCTACCAATTCTATATGGTCAAAATCAAGCCCTTTGGAAATCATCTGAGTTCCAACCACAATATCGGTTTCCCCATCTTCAATCTTTTCATACAGCTTTTCGTAGGCGAATTTCTTGCGCATAGAATCTACATCCATTCTGTCCACCTCATTTTCCGGAAACAGCTTAGAAACTTCCTCATGAATCTGCTCTACTCCTACTCCTCTTTCATTCAGGTTTTCTGAATTACATTTCGGGCAGGTTCTCGGTTTTGAAGCTCTTTGTCCACAGTAGTGGCATTTCATTTCATTAGCAGCTTTGTGATACGTCATTACCACATCACAATTGGAACAGTAATTTACATAACCACAGGTTTCACACTCTATAACATTGGCATAACCACGTCTGTTATGAAGAACGATAGCCTGATTCTTTTCATCAATGGTATGCTTGATCGCATCAATAAGTCTTGAGGAAAAATTTCCGGATACATTTTTAGATTCCTGAGCTTCTTTGAAATTAATGAGCTCATATTCAGGAAGATTTACATTTCCAAATCTTTCATTTAGGAAAATGTATTTCATTTTATCTTTTCTGGCTCTGTAATAACTTTCAACAGAAGGGGTTGCAGAGCCTAGTATGACTCCTGCACTATATAACCCGCCCAAAATGAGAGCTGCATCTTTAGCATTAAAATAAGGTGAAACTTCTCTTGGTTTATAGGCAGAATCGTGCTCTTCATCTACAACAAGCAATCCCAGATTCTGATACGGCAGAAATAAGGCGTTTCTCGTGCCTACAAGGATACGGATATCATTTTGTTTAATTCTCCTCCATACTTCTACCCGTTCAAAATCAGTCAGTTTCTGATGATAAAACCCTAATTGTCTGCCATATTTCTTTTCCAGTCTTTGGGTAATCTGCTTCGTCAGTGAAATTTCAGGAAGCAAAAACAGAACATTCTTCCCTTCTCTAATGCATTCTTCGATCTTTTCTAAATAGATATGGGTTTTCCCAGACGATGTTACTCCGTGAAGCAGAACATTTTTTCCTTCTTCAAAGGCTTCATCTATCTCAGATTTTGCAGTTTTTTGTTCTTCAGAAAGTTCTTCGACCTCTTCAATTTCTCCTTCATAACTTTCAATCCTGTCTTTCTGCATATAATATTCCTCAACAAGGCCTTTGTCTGCCAGTGCTTTGAAATGAGAACTTCCAAAATAACCGTCTTCAAACAGCTCTGCTTTTTTTATATTAAGATCAGGTTTTTCAGTCTGCTTCTCCAGAATAAGAAGAAACAGATCTTTTTGCTTAGGGGCTTTATTTAATTTTAAAAGAATTTCTGTAAGGTTCTGATTGTTTAAAACATCACCATTAATTCTTACATAGGCCACTTCTTTAGCCTTATATTTCTCTGCAATTTTCTCATCAATCTCAATATACTGAAGATCAATCAGCGAATTGATGGTTTTGATAATTTCCTTCTTTGGAATAAAGGCTTCAATGTCTGTTAAATTAACAAGTTGCCTCACTTCCAATGCCTGAATAAGATACATTTCGTTGACATCCAGATTTTCAAAGTCAACAACTACACCAGGTTTTAATTTTAAATACGTTTCACTCTCCAGTTTTAAGGAAGATGGAAAAGCCAGTCTGTAGATTTCTCCGAGATTACACAGATAATAATCGGAAAGCCAGTTCCAGAAACGGATCTGTTCTTCAGGAAGTATTGGCTTTTCATCCAAAATACTGATAATATCCTTCGCCACAAAGTTATCCGGAGCATTATCATGAAGTTCAAAAATGATTCCTGTATAGATCTTTTTCCCGCCAAATGGTACCAGAACCCGCATTCCCAATTGAATTTGAGGCATCAGTTCTTCCGGAACCTTATAGGTAAAGGATCCTTTTAAATTTAGTGGTAAAACAATTTGAGCGTACTGCAAGGGAAATATTTAAGGTGTAAAATTAAATGTTTCTTGAGAGAACTGCAAAATAATATCTCATTTCATTCTTATTCTTACTCAACCTTGGATTGTTTTATATTTTTTCTTTAATTAGTGAAAAAAATAATTTCATGAAAAAACTAATATTACTATCATCCTTTTTATTTATGATTACATCATGTCATAATGAAGGACCAGAAGATGTTTCTTTAGAAAATCATTCCAATATAACATTATCAAAAATTGCAAAAAAAGCAACTTCAAATAATACAATCATAACTTTAAATATGGATCCTATAACTCCTGTTTGTTATAATTCTTTACTGGATAACAGGAATGTCCAATTACACATTTCTCAGCCTGCTCCATATGATATTCAATTTAAGTTGACTTTGCAACAGAAAAACCAAAATGGCAATTATTTATCCGTACCTAATCCCTGGGCAATTGTTATCATTCCTAAAGGAGAAACATGGGCTACATTAGATACTGCTTGCCAGCTGGAAAGTTTTGTTCCTTGCGGAAAATTTACTGAGATAAAAACAGGAAATTTTAGACTAACGATTACCAGTGCAACATATTTCTTAGCCTCGGGAGAAACATTTAATTACGAATTCAACAATGGAGTGAATACTTATGATTTTGCTCATAAAGTCTCATGTGTAGGTGGAGGTTGGAATCCTGACGACCCTAAATAAAATAAACATACAGAGGTGAACATTTTTGTTCACCTTTATTTATCAAAAAAGAAGCTGGGTTATTTCATACCAAAAAGCAGAGGTGAAAAATCCTACAATAATACTGACTCCTATAATCAGGTTGGTGAGTTTTGTATTCAGCCTGAACTGCTCAGCAATAATACTGGATGTTACCAAGGTAGGCATTGCTGCTTCAAAAACGGTAATTTTTGCAACATCTCCTTTTATTCCCAACAATAGAGCCATTCCCAAAACGATAGCCGGAGCCAGAATCAGTTTATACAACATAGAAGCTGACATTTGAGGAATCAGTTTTTTCCAACCGTTGAACTTCAATTGTAAACCTACCGAAAATAAAGCTAATGGGCTTACCGTAGCGGCTAATTTATCAAAAAGAGGTTCTGCAAAAGTTAAATCTATGAATTGAGACAGCACCAGGGCAGAAATACAACCAATTAATGGGGGAAATGTAATTAATCTCTTAAAAATAAATGCTGCACTCGCTTTTCCAGATTTGCTTCCTCCTTTCACTGCTGCAATAATTCCTAATGTTGAAAGAGCAAAAAACATGGTTTGGTCACATATAATCGCAATACTCAGAAGACCTTCACCATAGAAAGCACTAATCAAAGGAAATCCGATGAAAGAGGTATTACTGTAACCGCTTGCCAATTCAAGAGTACTTCTTGAACGCCTTGAATAACCCCGACTTCTACTGTAAAACATTACATAAAAGAAGCAGAATACAGAGATTAAAAAAGTGGCTGCAATCGGAAAAAGCATTTCCGTTGTCCATTGTACTTTAGGCAGATATTTAAATGAAACTGCCGGTAGAGCAAGATAAAGAATCCAGGTATTGATCCCCTTGTGGGCATCCGGGTGGATAGATTTTGTTGCTTTGAATACCATTCCTGCAATAATACATACTGCAATCAGAACAAAATTTACCATAACTATAAAGAAATATAATGCAAATTTACGGCTGATTTTTGAGTTGGGAATGGAAAAATAATCATTTTTTAGGTCTTACTTAGGATTTATCTGTTGTACAAACCTATAAGACATGATGATTTTCTCTCGCAGATTATTGGGGATTAAGCAGATCTATAAAATTCAGCATTGGCAAAATATCAAGCATTATTTTTAATTGATTAAAGTATCAAACAAACTTATCATTTCCACTTTATCCAAAGATCTGGAAAGTGTAATTCTTTTTGAAGTTCCCGGTAAAAGATCAAAGAAATTATCACTGAAATGGGCATCTCCGATAAGATATACGTCTTTTGCCAAAACATCTGTTGAGACTTCAATTTCTGTTGGTGATATTTTTTTAATGGTAATATTGGGTCTTGAAAGTTTTAAATCCTTAGGTTTTGCCAGAAAGAAATGCTTCTCAACTTTCTCTTCTTCAGTGTCTGAGCTTATTTTTAAAACCGCTTTAGAAAAATCAAATTTTGCCCAATCGGTTTTGTTGATGGTAAAAATTTTCTCACTCACATCAGCCTTTAGCTCTTTGATGGCATTGGATTTCCATAGCTGCTTTCCTTCAAAATCTATGAGTTCAAATTTCACATCAGCTTTTATTTCTTTCAACAAATCGCTAATCAGATAGATCTCATAAGTTTTATTGGTTTCTGCAACTGAAATTAACATCGGCTCAAAACTTCTTTTTGCCTGATAATGAAATGCCTTCCAGTTTCCTAAATAATCAATTGACGACCATGAAACCACCGGCCAGCAATCATTAAGCTGCCAATACAATGTTCCCATATTATAAGGTTTTGCACGGCGATGGGCTTCTATTGCAATCTGCATCCCTCTAGCTTGTAACAATTGTGAAACATAATTATATTTCACAAAACCTGTCGGGATTTTATAGTCCCGTTCCATATATTTATTGATGATTTCCCAGCCTCTGGCATGTTTTTCATGAGCTTTAATGGTTGGATTTTGTAAATCCAGATCAGAAACTCCTGAGAACATTGATTTTGTTGCCGCTAAAGTTGGCATTCCCTGAAATCCATATTCAGACATAAACCGGCCTGTTTTTTCATTATAAATTTCAAAAGGTTGTTCTCCCCACCAAACTCCCCAATAGTGAGAGTCTCCTTCTGTTAAGCTTTCTTTATGTCCCCATCCTATTGACGGAGAACTTGGCCAGTACAGATTTTTATCCGGTGTAAGGTTTTGTTTCAATGTATTAGGAATAACTTCATGAAACAGCTTTCTATAATCTTTCCAAACCTGCAATGAATCTGCTTTTGAATATTTAAATTGCTTCTGATATCCCCAATTGACAATGGCTTCATCAATTTCATTATTCCCGCACCATAATGCAATGGATGGATGATTCTGAAGCCTGTTGACCTGATCTTTTACTTCTTCTTTCACATTATCCAGAAAATCATTATCTGCAGGATAAAAACTTCCAGCGAACATAAAATCCTGCCAAACCAGGATTCCGTTTTCATCACAGGCTCTATAGAATTCTTCATCTTCATAGATTCCTCCCCCCCAAATCCTGATCATGTTCATATTAGCTTCCTTGGCAGCTTTAATCAGTTTCTGATATTTTTCTTTTGTGATTCTTGGAGAGAAGCTGTCTGCAGGTATCCAATTTGTTCCTTTAATGTACAAAGGATTTCCATTAACTTTAAAATAAAAAGATTTCCCTTTTTCATCTTTCTCCTGAATAAGTTCAATATCTCTCAGTCCATAAGTCACGTTGAGATCACGAATAATTCTTCCCCCTTTTTTATACAGGGCAATCTTTGTTGTATATACATCCGGTTTTCCTCTTCCGTTAGGCTGCCATCTCTTCGGATCCTTAATTTTATAAGGTAGAATAATGGTATTTAAACCTTTATTGAGATGGAATTTATGCATTCCTCTGTTTAAGTTGAACCAGGTAAAATATTCTCCTTCTTCTTCAGCAAAAATGTGCATATTAAATGACACCTCAGCCTGCGTATCGGAGAGAGACTTTTGCTGAACCTGAATATTTTTAATCTTTGCATTTCTCCAGAACTCCAGCTTTACCTCTTTCCAGATTCCAGCCGTTACCAATCTGGGTCCCCAATCCCAGCCAAACTGATATTGGGCTTTTCTCACAAAACTTCGTGGTGATTCAGGCATCGTAAATGGGACTTTTTTTGCCAGTTCTTTTCCTTCATTAACGGCAGATTTAAATTTGATCTGTAGCAGGTTTGTCCCCTGTTTCAAATATTCTTTCACCGGAATTTCCCACTTCCTGAACATATTATCTGTCTTTCTCAGGAGTTTTCCGTTAAGATAAATCTCTGTAAATGTATCCAGTCCGTTAAAAACAAGATCAATATTATCATAATCAAACTCCTTGAATGAAATCTCAAAGTTAGTCTGATAATCCCAATCTTCATTTTCTATCCATTGAACTTTTTTCTCATTTTCATCCTTGAAAGGGTCCGGAATAATTTTATTGGCCATAAGATCCAGATGAACTGTTCCCGGGATCTTTGCGGGAAGCCAGTTTTTATCTTTTGAATTTTTGAATTTCCAGTTTTCAGAAGAGAGACTTCTCTCAGAATATTGTGCGAAAAGAATATTCTGAATCAGAAGAAAGGCAAAAAGTAAAGGTTTATGCATCAATAATTTTGTTTACAATTCTGTGAATTCCGTATTTAATGAGTTCACTATTAAAATTAATAAGAAGCCCAAGCTTCATGTTGGTCTGCTTTAAATAAGTCAATACCTGAGCATGGAAAATAGAATGTAATTCTAATACAGATTTAACTTCTATAATCACTTTATCTTCTACAATAAGATCAATTTTATATGCATTGTCTATTGCAATCTCTTTGTATTGTAATGGTAAAACGACTTGTTGTTTTACATTAAGATTCATTGTTCTTAATTCGTAGGCTAAAGCTGTTTCATAGGCACTTTCTAATAATCCAACGCCTAAGTTTTTATGAACTTCTATAGCCGCTCCTATTATTTTATAAGATAATTCATTTTCTGTCATTTGTGTGTGTGTTTATTTTTTTAAACGCAAAGTTTTTATTTTGAGTACGCTTTAATTTTAAGGAGACTAAGAAAGAATCGATTTGCAATCGATTATGGTGAAGCGGACGTTATCTACCTGCTTATTCAGTGGCTTTTCCGCCTTACTTTACTTCCTTAAAATATAAAAGCATATTATATAAAACTTTGCGTTTAAATTAATAATTATTTACTTTTTCAAAGACAATAAACTTCTACAGATATACCTATTATTCTGTAAAGCAAATCGCTTTTTGGTCATTTGCCTATGTTTATTTTTTTAAACGCAAAGTTTTTATTTACAGTACGTATTATTTTAAGGAGGCTAAGAAAGAATCGATTTGCAATCGATTATGATGAAGCGAATGTTATCCATCTGCTTATTCAGCGGCTTTGCCGCCTTACTTTGCTTCCTTAAAATATAAAAGCATATTATATAAAACTTTGCGTTTAAATTAAATAATTATTTACTTTTTCAAAGACAATAAACTTCTACAGATATACCTATTATTCTGTAAAGCAAATCGCTTTTTGGTCATTTTGCCTATGTTTATTTTTTTTAAACGCAAAGTTTTTATTTACAGTACGTATTATTTTAAGGGAGCTAAGAAAGAATCGATTTGCAATCGATTATGATGAAGCGAATGTTATCCATCTGCTTATTCAGCGGCTTTGCCGCCTTACTTTGCTTCCTTAAAATATAAAAGTATATTACATAAAACTTTGCGTTTAAATTAAAAATTAATGAGTAAAAGTTTATCCTCAATAAATGAAAATCATTTACACTATATCATTGAAAAGCTAATAGGAGTTTTGTCATTCCGAGGAACGGGGAATCTCTGGCTTCATTCAGAATGACAAATGAAGTATATAATAATTATTTGTTCTTCAAAGCTACCACCTCATCAGGGTTTGCAAATGAACCACCATCTGTAATCGCTGAAGAATGAAAGTAACCGGCTTTTGTTGCTTCTCTGATATCTTCAATATTTGAGGAACGAAGACCTCCACCTACAAGAATTTCAATTCTTCCATTGGAAAGGGCTACTAATTTTTTCAGGTTTTCTTTTCCTTCTGATACATTCGGCTTCTGGCCTGATGTGAGAATAGTTGTAAAACCGCAATCAATTACTTTTTCTAAAGATTCTTCCAGCCCTTTTGCTCTGTCAAAAGCACGGTGGAATGTACATGGAAGTGGTGAAGCCAATTCAAGCAATGCTTTATTTTGCTTCACATTCACCTCATCGTTTTCATCCAGAATACCGAATACAAAACCATCAACATTCAATGATTTCAAAGCGGTTATATCTTTCTTCATCTGCTCAAATTCAGCATCCGAATAAGTAAAATCACCACCTCTCGGGCGGATCATGACAAAGATTGGGATGTTTATCTTTTCTCTTAAGCCTTTTGTAGATTCAAAATCGGGAGTTGTTCCCCCTTCGCTTAATCCTGTACATAATTCTATTCTGTCAGCTCCATTTTCAAAAGCAATCATTGCTGATTCAGGATTAAAGCATGCTATTTCTATTTTTGACATTATTTTTCTATCTTTTAATTAAATTCAGGAACATCCTGCAATACATCAGCAATCAAAAAAGACCCGTTTTCTTTTATTACTTTTATTTTTATCGGATATACTGCTTTCGGTTCTTTGTCGGTAAGGACCACATCAAATAGGTAGCTGTTCTCATTTTCAGATAGCAACTGGCATTTTGTCACCTCTATTGTAGACCAGTCCTGCCCTGCAATTAAAAAACCAACGCCAATACCGGCTTTTTTAATATCGAACTTTCCTTTCCATTTATCTTTGAATTCCTGTTCTGTAAGACTTCCGTCCACATCCATATCAACATTCATGGCATCTCCTTTATAATCATAATAATCCTTAGTGGTTATTTTCTGCATATTCTTGTCCAGATTAGCCAAATCTGACTTAAAGTAATCTGTAATACTTTTTTCTAACCATTTTTTCGCTTCTTCCGATTCATTTACCTGAGGCTTCGTGTGCAACACCACCTTTTCCTTCACTTCTGGTTCCGGTTGCGTAACTGTTGCTGCTTTTTCTTCTTTACATCCTATTACTAACAACAGGGAAGCGATAATCGTTCTTTTCATATTCTATCTGTCTGTGAATTATTTGTCTTAATTTGTTGGTTTACGCAAAGGCGCAGGAAAATCAAAGATTTTCTTGTTTTTTAGGTACAAATGAATTTATTAGTGCATTCGTGGCGATAAAACTTGTATTATTTTACTGCAAATTCAGGGGTTTCAAGGCGGTTCCCTTTCTGATCGTATACAGCAAAGTTAAATCCGTCCTGAATACAGTAAGCTCCATATTCTCCTTTTTTGTTGATGGCTATAAAGCCTACCTGAATATCTTTAAGGTTTTTATTTCTTCTCTGATTGATTTTTACAATTCTTTCTACAGCTTCTTTACAGGCTTGTTGTGGAGTTCTTCCCTGTCTCATTAATTCTACCACAAGATGGGTTCCTACGGTTCTTATCACTTCTTCACCGTGTCCAGTTGCTGTAGCTGCTCCTACTTCATTATCTACAAACAAACCGGCTCCAATAATAGGGGAATCTCCTACTCTCCCATGCATCTTGAAAGCCATTCCACTGGTGGTACAGGCTCCGGAAAGATTTCCATTGGCATCAAGGGCGATCATTCCTATGGTATCGTGATTTTCAATATTGGCAATGGGTTTATATTTGCTTGTTTTCAGCCATTCTTTCCATTCTTTTTCGGATTCTTCGGTGAGAAGATTTTCTTTTTTGAAGCCTTGTGAAAGCGCAAACTGTAATGCTCCGTCTCCTACCAACATGACGTGAGGTGTTTTTTCCATCACAGCTCTGGCTACGGAGATAGGATTTTTAATATTTTCAAGACACGCCACTGAACCTATATTATAATTATCATCCATAATACAGGCATCTAATGTTACCCTTCCATCTCTGTCAGGACGTCCACCATAACCGACACTTCTTTCTTTGGGATCCAGCTCTACCAGACGAACTCCTTTTTCAACAGCATCCAGCGCTTTTCCTCCTTTTCCAAGGATAGTCCAGGCCTCTTCATTGGCTTTGATCCCGAAATTCCAGGTTGAAAGAACGATGGGTTTATTGATAACTGTATTGTTTTCAGGTAATTCTTTCGCCATCAGATCCAATGGATTTACAGCCAATGCCGCAGTTGCGATTCCCAGTTTTTTGATAAAATTTCTTCGGTTATTGTTCATTGTATATCAAAATTATAGTAATAACAAATCTAAAAAAAACTTCTTTGAAATCCTTATTATCGTGCAACGAATATCTATATCTGATTTTTGATTATCTTTACTCCCGTAATGGACCTATTCAAGACTTTCAAGCATATTGTTTTCTTCCAGGATTTATCTGATGAAGAAATTAATGTTTTGATCAGTCTCAGTACTCCCAGACTTCTTCAAAAAAAAGAAACTCTGACAGAACCGGGACAGTCTTTTAATCAATTATTTATCCTTTCCAACGGATTACTGAGGTTTTTCTTTGATGATGAAAACGGTAATGAAACCAATCTTTTTTTACCTTCAGAAAAAGAAGCAGCCATTATGGAAAGCCCGGAATCATTTTCAGGAGAAAGTGAAAGAAAATATACGATTGAGGCTGTTATAGAATCTCAGATCTTTTTATTTAACAAAGCTGAATTTGAAGAAGCGGCATTTCAACACAGGGGAATTTACAATGCTTATATAAAATCTTTAAAACAGATCATTAATACACTAAAGGTACGCACGGAACAGCTTTGCTCTACTTCTCCACATTCACGATATGAAGAGTTTCTGGAAACCCGTCCTTTCACTTCTCAAAATGCCAATAGGAAATATATTGCCAATTTTCTGGGTATTACCCCCAATTCACTTTCAAGGATGACTGCGAGGGTTCATAAAAAAAGGAACGAAAGAAAAAAATAACTTAGGAATACTTTTTCTCACTTTATTCGATCTATTTTTGCTTCATCAAAATACTGTTAAACAATTTATTAAAAGCAAAAATGAGAAAAATATCATTCACAAAAATATATCATATTGAATCATCTTTAATCTTCATGAAGATGTAAGCTAACTGACTGGCATCTACAGTTCAGTTACCTCCTTGTTTTACCTTTAAATATTACCTTATATCAATATATTATGCAAAGAATATCCTTATTTCTCTGCCTGTTACTCTCATGCAATTTTGTTCAGGCATCTACAGGAATAGAAGACAATATAGCTGACGGTGCATCCTGGCTCATTTTACTTGTTTTACCTTTGGCCGGGATCTACCTTTTCTGGAAAGTTCACATTTATCCGGAGAAAGTAGCCGAAAAAAAGAATCACCCTCAGCTCAACGCCATAAAAAGTATGTGCCTCCTCTCTCTTATTTTTGGAGGCCTTTTATGGCCGGTTGCTTTAATCTGGGCGAACTATGATTATGGCAATCAAAATCAACCCCAAAATAATCCTGATACTTCTAACAAAGAACAGGAGGAAGAACTTAACACAATTGAAAATTAACCAAGATGTTAGAATTACTCGTTGCCATATATGCCGGAATCTGCTGGCTGCTTATCAAAAAATTTAAACTGATCCCGTGGACATTTACCACACAGGTTGTGGTATACTCTCTTCCTATTTTTGGATCTATAGCTCTAATACTAAGCCTTAATTACTATTGTCCCATCACTTCTGACGTGAAAGTCGGAAACAGAAGTGTGGATATCACTACACAGGTTTTGGGAAAAGTGAAAAAGGTGTATGTAAAGACGAATCAGGAGGTTAAAAAAGGAGACACCTTATTTGTTCTGGACAGAGAACCTTATGTACAGGAAATTAAATCTCTGGAAGCAAAACTCAGCAATATGAAAGCTACCGTAAGCTCTTACAATACGGATATTGCTTCATCCAGAAAAAACATTGCAGGTTTACAATCACAATTGGATTTAGCCAACAAGAGAGTGAATCAATATAAAGAATTAGTGGAAGCCGGTGCTGCCAACAAATTTGATCTGGAACAGGCGATGACGAATGTTCAGGATTTACAATCCCGTATCAGTGCAGCACAGGCTCAGCAACAATCTCTTGAAACAAAGTCTAATGCTTCTTATAATGGAGAAAACTCTTCTGTATCGGAAATTCAGGCGAAACTGGATCAGGCTAAATGGAACTTGTCTCAAACTGTTGTTTTAGCCCCTACCGATGGGATTATTCCTAATGTTCAGCTTAATGAAGGGGCTATTATGGCTCCGTTTAAATCGGCTTTTGTTCTGATTCAGAAGCAACAGTCTGTCATTGGGTTCTTTGCCCAAAACGAACTTGAGGCAGTAAAGAATGGTGATGAAGTAGAACTGGCTCTTAAAACAGAACCTGGAAAGGTTGTTAAGGCTAAACTTGAATATGTTATTGACGCTACCAGCCAGGGTATTATGAACAATGCCGGAGGAATGCTTGGTGGAAATGGATCTACAGCTGGGCTTCCTGATACTGCAAGACAGTTACCGGAAACGGATGGAAAGATGATTGCCAAGTTTGTTCTGGAAGATCATCAAAAACAACTGACAGTTGGGGCAAGAGGAACGGCGGTTATTTATTCAGATCATATTAAACCTTTACATCTTATCCGTAAAGTAATGGTACGTATCAGCAGTAAAATTAACTTCATTATTCCTAAACTTCATTAATATGTACAAAAGATTCATCATGGCAGGAATCCTTGCTGTAAGCCTAAGCTCATGCATAGGCTACAAGGAACCTACCCAAGAAAACATAAACCAGTTGAAGGAAAACAGTGAAATAGCTTCTCATATTATCATTCCGGATGACTGGATTTTCGACCGAAATGCCAATTCAAAATCTCTTTCTTATGATTGGATTACAGATCTTAAGACGCCTCAGCTGGAAGCGCTTATCAATGAAGGAATGCAGTATAATGCCGATATTGTTATTGCCAAGGAAAAACTTAATCAGATTGAACTGGCGATGGAAATTGCAGGAACTAATCTTTACCCAAGTGTGAGTGCGGTTGCCAATACATCCAATAATCTGGTGAGTGAAAGCCAAATCAGCCGCCTTGCACTGAAAGCCAGCTGGGAAATTGATTTATGGGGTAAAAATAAATCTGCACAAATGGCCAGTACCAGCGATTATTTTTCGGCCAAGCATAAAAATACTCTGTTACATCAGTCTATTGCTGCGATGATTGCAAAGGCGTATTATCTTAATATTACCGGAAACATTCAGGAGAACATGATTGAGGGTTATATTCAGAAAACAAAAGAACTGGAAAAACTATATGTGGTTCAGAAAAAAGTAGGAACTGCAAATGCTCTTGATTTATCTAATATTTCTGCAGAAATTATTTCTTTGGAAGGATATCTGGAAAAGATCAGGAACGCCAATACACAGTCCAGAAGATCTCTTGAGCTTCTTACCGGAAAATATCCTGAAGGGAAATTAACCACACAGAGTTCTTTTAATCCTGTACAAAATAACATTCCTTCTTCTTTTCCATTGGAGCTTTTAGAAAGCAGATCTGATATACAGGCTTATCATTTTCAGATAGAAAAGGCTTTTTATGAGGTTCAGCAGGCTAATGCAGCAAGACTTCCTTCTCTTACGATCAGTTCTTCACTGGGAACAGCAGGCAGTAATGTGGAATCTATTAATTCATTATTTACGAATCCTTTACTGAGAGTAGGTGGTGGTTTGGTTTCTCCTGTTTTCAATAGCGGAAAGCTTAAAAAGAATGTGGAAATAAAAAATTATCAACAAAAACAGGTTGTTGAGGAATATTCAAAAGCAGTTCTGAATGCATTGAATGAAGTGGAATCATCATTAGCCAACCTTAATTCTATTGAAAAGCAGAGCGGTTTTAACCGTAAAGCCATCAATGAACTGAAAAACAATATCAGCCTCACTGAAAAACAAATTAAAGTAGGAACCAATAACAGTTTCATGTTGATCAGGAAGCAACGGGATCTTCTCAAGAATGAGATGAACCTCATCAACCTGGAACTTCAGGATAAGATGGAACGCATCAATCTTTATATGGCTCTGGGTGCCCAAAACTTCATTTTTTCATAATTTTGTACGGAAAGACAACGAATGAATATTCGCTGTCTTTTTTTGTTTTTGAATATTTAACGCTTAAGTTGTTTTTAAGCAAAGATTTTATGGGTAAACAGTGCACTTAAGTTTCTGAAAATCTACGATTTTCATTACTGAATCTAAGTATTAATGAGGTAGTTTATCTCTGAAATAACCATAGACCCAGGTTCCGGCAATGGCACTTAAAAGGGTAGCAGATACTGCCAAAGCTCCTGTTCCGATTTGGGCAAAAAGTGGTCCCGGGCAGGCTCCGGTAATCGCCCAGCCAAAACCGAAAATCAATCCACCATAAATCTGACCTTTATTGAACTTTTTAGGGGTTAATGTAATAGGTTCTCCGTGGATTGTTTTGATATTGAATTTCTTAATCAGCCCTACTGAAATCATTCCTACCAAAACGGCACTTCCGATAATTCCATACATGTGAAACGATTGCAGCCGGAACATTTCCTGAATCCTGAACCAACTGATCACCTCAGCTTTTACGAAGATTATTCCAAATATGATTCCCGATACCAGATATTTTAAATTGTAATACCATGGATGATTTAGTGTACTTTCATTAACACAAACAGCATCTTGATGGCGGATATTTTGTTCCTGTTCTTTTAACATTGATTTGATTCTTAAAAAATTAAACTTATAGGGAAAGGATCATCGGCAGAATAAGGTTAGCCATTAGGAATCCCCCTATCATAAAGCAAATAGTAGCCACCAAAGAAGGCCATTGCAGATTGGAAAGTCCCATGATCGCATGCCCACTGGTGCATCCGCCTGCATATCGGGTTCCAAAACCTACCAAGAACCCGCCTACTACCATCATGATGAATCCTCTTACCGTTAATAGGCTTTCAAAATTCATGAGCTGAATCGGAACAAGATTGGTATAATCTGTAATTCCGTAGCCGGCCAACTCGGTTTTCAGATCAGGATTAACCGTAATTTCTGAGGGATTCAGTAGAAAATTGGCAGCTATCATTCCTCCGAAGAAAATTCCCAATACAAAAAACAGGTTCCATGCTTCCTTTTTCCAGTCATATTTAAAAAAGTTGACATTTGCCGGTATACAGGCTGCACAGACATGCCTTAGCGAGGAGCTGATTCCAAAGGATTTGTTTCCCATTATCAATAAAGCAGGGACAGTTAAGCCAATTAAAGGTCCCGCTATATACCATGGCCATGGTTCTTTTATAATCTCCAACATATCTATTATATTATTATTTTAAAACTTTAGTTTGACAGACAAAATCGCTTTTAGAAACTCCTGTAGAGGCAATGGCATTAAAACCGCCTTCAATTTCTGTAAAGTTTCTGTATCCTCTTGCCTGAAGAATACTCGCTGCCATCATACTTCTGTATCCGCCGGCACAATGAAGATAGAAATGTTCTTCCGGCTGGATCTCATCAATCCATTCATTAATATAAGCCAAGGGCTTACTGTAGGCATCATTCACATGTTCAGCAGCATATTCACTTTCTTTCCTTACATCAATAATCTTCACATCCTTCCCGTCTATCTCTTTTTCAAACTGTTCAGCAGAAATGCGGTTCACAGAATCCGTTTCTTTTACACTGTTCTTCCATGCTTCCATTCCTCCTTCTAAAAACCCCAGGATGTGATCAAATCCTACTCTGCTTAACCTGGTTACCGCTTCCTCTTCGTCTCCGGGTTTGGTCACCAGCAAAATAGGTTGATTTACATCTCCAATCAATGCCCCTACCCATGGTGCAAAATCACCATCCAGCCCTATATTGACCGATTGAGGGATAAAATCTCCGGCAAATTCACTGTTGTTTCTCACATCCAAAATCAATGCTCCGGAAGCTTCAGCTATTTCTTCAAACTGTTCAGGTTTAAGAGCATGTAGTCCTTTTGACAATACTTCATCAAAGCTGTGATATCCTTTTTTATTCATCATCACATTCATTCCAAAATAGGCAGGTGGTGGTAAAAGTCCGTCTGTTACAGCATTAATAAAGCTTTCTTTATTGTTCTGATTAAGTGCATAATTTGTTTTCTTCTGGTTACCTAATGTATCAATCGTTTCCTTCTGCATATTTTTACCACATGCAGAGCCTGCTCCGTGGGCAGGATATACCGTAATATCGTCATTTAAAGGTAATATTTTATGGTATAAACTATCATACAGCAATCCCGCGAGTTCTTCCTGCGTCATATCTGTTGCTTTTTGGGCAAGATCCGGACGGCCTACATCTCCTAGAAATAAAGTATCTCCGCTGAAAAGTGCTTTTTCATTTCCCTCTTCATCAATCAGCAGATAACAACTGCTTTCCAATGTATGTCCGGGTGTATGAAGTACTTTTATTTTGATATCACCAATTTCAAATATCTGACCGTCTTCAGCAATGACAGCCTCAAATTCAGGCTTTGCAGTTGGTCCATACACGATGGGAGCATCCGTTTTTTTACTTAAATCAAGATGACCGCTGACGAAATCTGCATGAAAATGGGTTTCAAAAATGTATTTTAACCGTACATCATCCTTTTTCAATCTTTCCACATAAGGTTGGGTTTCCCGTAAAGGATCAATAATGGCGGCTTCTCCGGCTGAAGTAATATAATATGCTCCCTGAGCCAAACATCCAGTATAAACCTGTTCTATTTTCATCTTATTTTATTTTTGAGTTTGTTTTCTTATACAAAGTTCCCTTTTTCTGTTTTCTCCTACAGTTACTTTTGTTACATAGCAGGATTTTGAAACCAATATTTAGTTTTTTATAACCACAAAAGAGTTTTTATAATACTTTAGTTCACTTAAGAAAGTTTAGAAACTGGTGCAGAAGAAGTTCACAGAAGATGAAAATCTCAGATTTTCATAAAACTTAAGTGCTCTTTTCAACAGTATGAATCATAACTTATGTTTTACTTAAGTGTTATGAAACTTTTGTGACTTTTGTGGTTCAATTATATTATAGCATACTTATTTATAGAAAGATTTCCCTGGTAATAATGTAAATGCCCATCACCAGAATAAACCATCCGAATGCCGGTTTCAGTTTTTTACCATCAATCTTTTTTGAAATCTTTGATCCTATGATAATCCCAAAGACGGCAATAGCTGTAACAGAAAGCAATAAATCCCATTCTACTTTTACATGGCTGATGGATGAAGAAAAACCAATCAGAGAGTTTAAAGAAATAATAACCAATGAAGTTCCTATCGCAGTTTTAACCGGAACCTTTAAAAGGTTCACCAATGCCGGGATAATCATAAAGCCTCCACCAGCACCCACCAAGCCGGTTAAAACACCTACTATTGCTCCTTCTCCCACAGCCAGCACAACTTTATTTCGATTAAAATCACTTCCACCTCTATCTCCGGAAACCTGATTCTTAATCATTTTATAGGAAGCAAGAATCATCAAAACGGCAAAAATCAACAGCAGAAAAATCTTTTTGGTTACTATAAAGCTTTTTATCCTGAGAAGGTCTTCCGGAATGAGAGGTAACAGATACATTCTGGTTAGAAAAATTGAAATAACAGAGGGTACTCCAAATATCAGAGCCATTTTAAAATCAACCAGTCCTTTTTTAAAATAGGTTATTGAGCCCACAGCACTACTTATTCCCACAATAAAAAGGGAATATTCTGTAGCCAGCAGGGTATCAATTCCAAAAAGATATACCAATACGGGAACAGTCAGAATACTTCCGCCGCCACCGATTAAACCTAAAGAAACACCGATTAAAACGGATGCCGCATATCCTATAATTTCCATTTGTTCAACTATTATGATGCAAAAATGGATTTGTTTAAGGAGAACTACAGCTACTTTTGTTACATAAAGAATTTTCTAACCACAAAAATCTTTTAACACTTTAGTTCACTTAAGAAAGTTCACAAATTGATGCATAAAAGTTCACAAAAGATGAAAATCATAGATTTTCATAAAACTTAAGGGCTCTTTTCAACAGTATGAATCATAACTTATATTTTTTATGAAGCTTTTGTGGTTTGGATTAACCACCCCGTCAAAAATTCTTTGAATTTTTGCCCCCCCTTCCAATGGAGGAGAATGTGAGCGTTTATTATTAGCTGGAAGCGAGAAAAGGAATTGTAGTTAGTTGGTAGGTTTCAAAAGAGTGATTTTGTTTCTACCCAGTTTTAGTCTGCCATCTTCTTCAAGCTGTTTCAGTAATCTTGACACCACCACTCTGGCAGTTCCCAATTCGTTGGCGAGTTGCTCATGGGTAGTATTTATCGTATTGGAATGGGTAAGTTCCGCTTTTTTGTGGAGAAGATTCAGAAGTCTTTCGTCTACTTTTTTGAAGGCAATGGCATTGATAATATCGAGTAATTCCTCAAAACGTTTGTGATAAAGTCTGAAAATATAATCCAACCATTCCGGATGTTCCTTAATGAATAAAGAGACCTTATCTATCGGAAGGAACAGAATTTCAGCGTCTTCTTCTATTTCTGCTTTTACAATGCTTTTTTCATTGTGCATCCCCCCCAGAAAAGACATAATGCAGCTCTCCCCTGCTTTAATATAATACAACAGGATCTCTCTTCCATCTTCTTCGGTTCGGATCACCTTCATCATCCCTTTCATGACGATGGGAATAGAACGTATAGATGCATTTTCATCTAAAATAATATCTCCTTCATGGTATTTTTTGGTGATTCCGTACTGATAGAGTTTTTCAACCAGATCCGGTGAAGAAGAAAATTCTGAAGAAAGTATGGTATCCTGCATGGTCTTGAATTAAATAGGGCTAATTTACGCCAATTTCATCAACAAACAGCCATGCTTTTGAATCAGCACCGGGGTTTCCGGATGGGATAATTCCTGCATTCTCAATCATAATCTTCAAATATCTTGCATTTTGCTTATCCAATTTCAACTGTATTTTTCCTTTGGCATTTTGAATGTCTTCCTTTCCTATTTCCATGATGATTTTAAAATCTTTGTTATCATCTGAAACAAAAATTTTAGCAGATTTTGCAAGATGGATCCAGCTTCCTTTATTTTCCAATGTATTAAAATAGATTTCTGAAAAATCGGTTTTCTGACCAAAATCTATTGTTGCAACTACATCTTTTCCCTGAAAGCCTAACCATGTTTTGCCAAGCTGCTTTACATTTCCGATAATTCCATCAACCAAAGTAAAAGCCCCGCCGAATGAATAATTTTCACTAGGTTGTTGTTCAAGGGTAATCTTTTTTCCAGTTGATTTAGACACTGTAAACTGTTGTGAAGAAATAGCACTTTTCAGTCGCCCATCTTCAAAATAAGCGGATTTAACCGTTAAAGAGTTCGGGATAGAAACGGAAGTTTGGTAGGTCTTGGAGTTTATCGTTGGAACTGTTCCGTCCAGGGTATATCTGATTCCGTTTGGGTTTTGTGAGGTAGAAAGCTCGTAGGCAATTCCGTTATTTGAAGGAATTACTTTTCCTGAGATGTTATAGATGCTTTTCGCGTAGTTAACATTCATTTTGTCCAGTATTTTGAAATGACTGATCACTCTGTCTTCAAAATCTTTATAATTTTTAGGATCTGAAGTTCCCCATCCGACTTCGGAAAGAGCCATCAGTCTTGGAAAAATCATATACTGCACCTGTTTGAAATCCAGAATATATTCAGTCCATAGATTAGCCTGAACTCCAAGAATATATTGAGCCTGTTCAGCATTTAATTCTGCAGGAATCGGACTGTAAGAATATACTTTATCCAGTGGGGTAAATCCGCCGAAAGCATTAGGTTCAGACTGAGGATCTCCCTGATAGTGGTCAAAATAGCAGTATGCTCCTGGTGTCATTACGGCAAAATGTTTTGCTTTTGCAGCTTCAATTCCTCCGTTCACTCCTGTCCAGCTCATTACCGCGGCATTAGGAGCCAACCCACCTTCCAGGATTTCGTCCCAACCAATGATTTTTCGTCCTTTACTGTTGATATATTTTTCAATCCTTTTAATGAAATAGCTTTGCAGCCCATGTTCATCCTTCAGATTATTTTTTCTGATTAATTCCTGACAATGGGCACATTCTTTCCATCGTGTTTTTGGACACTCATCGCCTCCGATATGAATATACTGAGACGGAAACAATTTCATAACCTCATCCAAAACATTCTCCAGAAATGTAAAAGTTTCATCTTTAGGGCAGAAAACATCATCAAAAACACCCCATTTGGTGGCAGATTCAAAAGGTCCTTGGGTGCAGGCCAATTCCGGATAAGCGGATAATGCAGCAAGGGCGTGACCAGGCATTTCAATTTCCGGAACCACTGTTATATGTCTTTCATTAGCATATTTCACAACGTCTTTGATCTGTTCCTGAGTATAGAAATAGGGACCGTAAGGTTTTCCATCGAAGGTATTATCCACGTAAGCTCCTATCATTGATTCTTTACGTTTCGAGCCTATTTGCGTAAGCTTCGGGTATTTTTTGATTTCAATTCTCCATCCCTGGTCATCGGTTAAATGCCAATGAAAAGTATTCAGTTTGTACATCGCCAGATAGTCAATGTATTGTTTTACTTCATCTACAGTGAAAAAGTGACGACAAACATCCAAATGCATTCCTCTCCATGCAAATTTTGGCTGATCTTCGATCTTCATTGCCGGAATTTTCTTTTCCTCTTTATACTGCTCAATAATCTGAATTAAAGTTTGGAGAGCCAGAAAATATCCTTGTTTAGTATAAGACTTAATATGAATTTGCTTTGGCGAAATTTCTATTAAATAGTATTCCTTCTTCTGTTCAGCATCTGTCCCTGAAGCAGGAGGAATGATAGAGTTTGTTAAATGAATCTCACCTCCTTTCTGGGTATACTGAAATTTTAACTGAGAGCCTATTCTTTTTTTGAAATATTCTGTCTCCTCTTTTGGCAGATCACCACTTAATACGAAAATTTCAGGGATTACAAATTCACCCTCCAAGAGTTGAACTTTTTGAGGATAAGGGATTAGGTTTAATTTGTTTTGAGCTAACATTAGGTTTGAAAGTAATACAAGTAAGATGAAAAAGTTTCGTACCATGGGATGGGGTTAAAGTTTTAGCTAATATACTTATTTTTCAAAACTTTAAAATGGTTCATATTCTATATTTTAATCCTAAAAATCTATACTAAAAAATACAATTCCTTTTCCTGAAAGGCTTTAATAACTCAATTAATCTGCAAGTTTTTTTACCTTTAAAATGATCTAAAAACCAATCCTTTACATCAAAAACACTCTCTTTTTAAAATTCCAAAAAAAATAATGGTTTATTTTTTGATAAGCTTACGTCACTTAAAAGATTAAACATCTAAATTTGTAAAAAAAATACAATGAGAAAAAGCATTTTTATAGCAGCCGGATTATTCCTTTCAATTTCTACACAGGCACAACTTCTTGATATTTTAAAATCAACGGTTAAAGACAAAACAGGAATTGATCTTAACAATCCACAGGCCACTAAAGGTTCCACAGCCGCAACAACAAACACGACTACGACTACAACAACTCCCACTTCTAATTCAACAAAAACATCTCCTCTTAATGTTGGAAATCTTACCTCAACTCAGATTTCTTCAGGATTAAAAGAAGCTTTAAGCGTTGGAGTAACGGATGGAGTGAAGAAACTGGCTTTAACAGACGGTTTTTTAAAAAATGAAGCTGTAAAAATCTTAATGCCTGAAAAATTAAGAAAGGTTGATATGACTTTACGTTCTGTAGGATTGGGCAGTCTGGCTGATGAAGGGGTAAAATTATTAAACAGAGCTGCAGAAGATGCAGTAACAGAAGCAGCCCCTATTTTTACCAATGCAATCACTTCTATGACCATCACAGATGCTAAAAATATCTTATTAGGCAGCAATAATGCCGCAACAAGTTATTTACAAAGCAAAACTCAGAGCCAATTATTTACAGCTTTCCAGCCCAAAGTAAAGGCTTCTTTAGGAAAAGTGGGAGCTGATGCGGTTTGGAAAAACCTGATTTCAAAATATAACACTTTTACAGGACAATCTGTAACTACTGATCTTAATGAATATGTGACTACAGAAACCATCAATGGAGTATTCAAAATGGTAGCTGATAAAGAAAGCGGAATCAGAAATACCCCAGCGATGAGAACAACCAGCATTTTGCAGAAGGTTTTCGGAGCTCAGGATGCTAATAGATAAAATTAAATTTTAAATACAATAAAAAAAGGTTGTTTCACAAATGAAGCAACCTTTTTTTTATTTATACCTTAATGTCTTTTGTCTTGAAATCAAAGATTCGACATAGTCAAACAAAAGAAACAAAAATTCAAGACTTGGATTCCTTTGCTAAAAATAAGTTCTGTTCTATCAAAATAAAAAAACCTTGCGGCTGGCAAGGTTTGTATTGTATTTAGAATTGCATTTCAGGAATTTCACCTTCAATGATAAGGTCTGCTTCTGTTGCTTTGATAATGTCTTCTACTGAAACTCCCGGTGCTCTTTCCAGAAGTTTGAACCCTTTCGGAGTGACTTCCAGTACTGCTAATTCAGTAACCACTTTTTTCACACAGTTTACCCCCGTTAATGGCAGTGTACATTTTTTAAGGATCTTGCTTTCTCCTGCTTTGTTTACGTGCATCATTGCAACGATAATATTTTCTGCAGAGGCTACTAAATCCATAGCTCCCCCCATTCCTTTTACCATTTTTCCCGGAATCTTCCAGTTGGCAATATCTCCGTTCTCTGAAACCTCCATTGCTCCAAGAATGGTAAGATCTACTTTCTGTCCGCGGATCATCCCAAAACTAAAAGCAGAATCGAAGAACGAACCTCCTTCTAAAATAGTAATGGTTTGTTTTCCGGCATTGATGATATCTGCATCTTCTTCTCCTTCGAAAGGGAAAGGTCCCATTCCTAAAACTCCATTTTCACTCTGGAATTCTACGGAAATACCTTCCGGAACATAGTTGGCAACCAAAGTAGGAATTCCGATTCCCAGGTTTACATAATAACGATCTCTCAGTTCTTTTGAAATTCTTTTGGCAATTTGTTCTTTTGTAAGCATAATTAAAACTTAGACTGCAATTTAATTATTTTCAACCGAATACAAAAGGGGTTTTGAAGCTGGAGGTTGGAAGAAGGAAGCCGGGAGTAAGTTTTAGTCGAAAAACTACGATACTACTCTATAATAACTTATATACTTTACAACTCCTTTCTTTTGGCATCCAGCTTTAAACCTTCCTCAACAACAGATCATTGTCATTAATAATTAACATCGTTAGTAAAAATAATATCATTAATTTTGCATCATTATTTACTAGAATGAAGATACTTTTAAAATACCTTAAACCTTATCAGTGGTTGATTATCATCTCTTTGCTATTGGCCACCATTAACCAGGTTTTCTCTTTATTTGCTCCTGCAATTACAGGGAATATTTTGGACCAATTGGTCACCCATCCTAATTTCTTTGACAAGGAAAAACTTTTACCCAGAAATATAGATGAATATCTTTATGGAACTTCGGTATACCATGGAGCTTTCTATTTCTTGGGTTTACTTATAGGAACTGCAATGGTGAGTAGAATTGCCAAAGCTTTTCAGGATTATGTAGTGAGTGTTATTACTCAAAAATTTGGGGCGAAAATCTTTACAGATGGTCTAAAACATTCAATGGCATTGCCTTATCAGGAATTTGAGGACCAGAGAAGTGGGGAAACATTATCTATTTTAACCAAAGTAAGAGAGGATTCCGTTAAGTTTATTACCAATTTCATTAATATTTTCTTTGGGATCCTGGTAAGCATTATTTTCGTTTCGGTGTACGCTATCCGTCTACATTGGTCGATTATGCCAGTATATATTTGTGGAATTTTTCTGATTGCTTTTATCACTAATTTATTGAGTAAAAGAATTAAAGTCATTCAGAAGAATATTGTTTCTGAAACAACGGCATTAGCCGGAAGTACTACGGAAAGCCTTAGAAATATAGAGATTGTAAAGAGCTTAGGTTTAACCAACCAGGAAGTTAACCGACTGAATAACAACACCTATAAAATTCTGGGACTTGAACTAAGAAAGGTAAAAAGCATTCGTTCTTTAAGTTTTATTCAGGGAACGATGGTTAATTTTCTTCAACAGATGATTACCCTGACGCTTTTGTATCTGATCTTTAAAAATATTGTTACTCCGGGACAATATCTTTCTCTGATGTTTTATGGGTTCTTTATTTTTGGGCCTATGCAAGAGATTGGAAACATTATTATTTCTTACCGGGAAGCAGAAGCATCCCTTCAGAACTTCGACCGTTTAATGAAAAAAGACGTGGAGGAAAAGCCACTTCATCCAAAACAAATTGGTGCCATTGAAGAATTGGAATTCAAAAATGTTTCTTTCAAACATCAGTCGGCTCAGTATAAAGCATTGAATGCTATTTCTTTTGATGTGAAAAATGGGGAAACCATTGCATTTGTAGGGCCAAGCGGATCCGGAAAAAGTACATTGGTGAAATTGTTGGTTGGGCTTTACAGACCTCAGGAAGGGAATATCTTTTACAATGGTATTAACGGAAAAGAATTTGATTTTGATGAACTGAGGAATCAGATTGGATTTGTGACGCAGGATACTCAGCTTTTTGCAGGAACCATCAAGGAAAATCTTCTTTTTGTGAATCCTAAGGCTACTGAACAGGAACTTGCCGTTGCATTGCAGAAATCAAGCTGTACCGGATTACTGGAAAGAGCTGAAAAAGGAATAGAAACCGTTATTGGTGAAGGTGGATTAAAGCTGAGTGGTGGCGAAAAGCAAAGAATTGCCATTGCAAGAGCTCTTTTAAGAAAACCTCACCTATTGATTTTTGATGAAGCTACTTCGGCTTTGGACAGTATTACTGAGGAAGAAATTACCTCTACTATTAAGGAAATTTCAGAGGAAAGAGAACAAGTTACCGTTCTGATTGCCCACCGATTAAGCACCATCATGCATGCAGACAAAATCTATGTACTGGAACGTGGTCAAATTGTAGAAACAGGTTCTCACGATCATCTGATTGCCGAAAAAGGGCTTTATTACGCCATGTGGAGACAGCAGATTGGAGAAAGGAAAACAACCATTCCACAATCGTAGAAATAAATGAGTAAAGATGGCGACAAAGTCGCTGATTAAACTGTATCATATTTCGCCATGAATGCACGAATTCTTTTTTATTCGTGCATTCGTGGCGATTAAAAATCTGCGGAATCTACGGGAAACTTTTATCTTGAGATTCTTCATTCCGCATTTGAACTACGTTCGCAGACCTTCAGTCTGTATTCAGAATGACAGCAAAACAAATGAGCAATAAAAAAGGGTAAGCCCAACTCAATAAAGAAAGCACTGAAAATATATTCAGCGCTTTGTTATTATCAATCGTATTCTTCAGAAATTTATTCTTTAGTTCTAACGGTTCTTTGTTCGATTCTTTTTTCAAATTTTTCACCCTGAAAAATTCTCTGAATCATAATTCCGGGAATATGAATCTCGTTTGGATCTAATTCTCCCGGTTCTACTAATTCTTCTACCTCAGCAATGGTAATTTTTCCTGCACCAGCCATCGGGTGATTAAAGTTTCTGGCAGATCCTTTGAAAATAAGATTTCCGGCATGATCTCCTTTCCAGGCTTTTACAATAGAATAATCAGCGTCAAAAGCATGTTCTAAAATATGAGGTTTTCCTTTGAACTCTTTTACTTCTTTTCCTTCCGCCACTTCGGTTCCATAGCCTGCAGGAGTGTAGAAAGCTGGAATACCCGCCTGAGCTGCTCTGCATTTTTCGGCTAATGTTCCCTGCGGAGTAAGTTCTACTTCCAGTTCTCCTGAAAGCATTTGTCTTTCAAATTCAGCATTTTCTCCCACATAAGAAGAGATCATTTTCTTGATTTGTCTTTTATGAAGCAATAGTCCCAGTCCAAAGTCATCTACTCCGGCATTGTTTGAGATGCATGTCAAATCTTTCACATCGCTTTCCACCAGGGCATTGATTGAATTTTCAGGGATTCCGCAAAGTCCAAATCCGCCCAGCATCAGCGTCATTCCATCTTTAATTCCTTCGATGGCTTCCTTTGCATTTTTTACTCTTTTATCTATCATGAAATATTAGATTTTTCTGTTGGCTAAATTTAATAAAAATTTATCGTATCTGCGATCATTAGAAAAAGATCCTGATCTTTACCCCATCCCGAATATTTATTTTCACATTAAAAATATCACAATCAGATTTTTACAGCTAAAAGTGAATAAACTGGTTCATTTTTTCTATAAATCTCGTAAAATTGATTTATATTTGAGGGTTTAAATTCAAAAAAACATCATATTTTTTAATCCTCGGATACAAACACAATATTAGTATAGAAATTATTTCCGGCAGTGTAGTCACTGTCTCTTCAATGCTTTTACCTCTTATTTTCGATCATATTTGGTATTCAAAAGCAAATCATCACAAACTTAAAATCAGAACTTAATATAAAACATGAAAAAACTATTTACGTCAGCGTTACTTGCATTAGTACTCAGCATCAACGTATATGCACAGGAGAAAACTTATTTTGATGAAAACTGGGAAAAGACCACCCAAGAAAACATGGAATATTACCGTGAAACGTCTCCCAAAGGTAAACTTACTTTAATTAAAGACTTTTATAAGAACGGAACACTTCAAATGGAAGGTCTAGCTTCTGATACCACTCCAAGTAACGAAGTTTTTGACGGTAAAGTAACCTGGTACACGCCTGAAGGAAAAGTAATGAGCGTTGTGACCTATTCTAACGGTAAACAAGTTGGAGTGTCCCAATCTTATGACGCTAAAGGCAGGCTGTTGGAGGATATGATTTACAAGACTGATGGTACCTTTTCAGGAAAAATGATCAGCTATAAGGATCCGGAAAATGAGTATTATTATAACACCCTTACTCTATATGAGAATTCCGCTCCTACCCAAACCATTATTTATGATGAGGATATCAAAGGGATCAGAAGTGAAACCATTACCAGTAAAGACGGCAATTATGTGAATAAATATTATGGTGAAAAGGGGAAGTATATTGGCAGTCTCAGCTCTGAATCCAACAACGATGGAACACTGGTAGACTATTACTATAATCCGATGAGGATTTCCAAAATTGAAAAATACAAAAGCGACGGTACTATCAAAGAAGGTATTATCTATGCTAAAAGCGGAAAGGTTCTTCAGGAGCAGAAAAGAGGTAAAAAAGAGGGTTCCAAAACCACGTATGATGAATCCGGAAAAATCATAGCAAATCTGACGTATCAATATGATAAGGAAAATGATACCTATACCCCTATGGATGGTGAAGATTATCAATTCAGTTATGATTACAGCTATATTTCTACCATAGATGTTTATAAAGGAGGTTCACAGGTTCTTAATAAGGAATTTGATGAAGAAGGAAAACTTACTACAGAAAAGACACTAAAAGATGGTTCTACTCAGGAAATTAAATACTATGCTCCGGACGGCAAACTAAGATCTACTTTAACATATAAGGAAGATATGCCTTACAATGGTACTGCTTACGAAGGTCTTACTGAAATGCAGTATAAGGATGGTGTTCTGGTGAATACAAGAAACTACACTGAAGAAAAGAAGCTAAAGTTTGAGAAGAAGTTAAATGCCAAGCAAAACGCTTACGATGCAACAGTCTATGACAATAAAGGTACTATTTTGTTCACCTATAATCAACCTGTAAATGAGGATGAGGAGGATTACAGTTTTACAGGTCAGATTGTACAGTATGTAAAAGGTAAAGCAGCTAACAAAGCTTCTGTAAAAGGAGGTATTCTTCAAAGCGGAAAAATCAGAATAAAAGATTATAGTGGGGCAAAAGAACTTGAGCGCAGTGGAAAGTGGATTCTATTAAAAATTTATAATGTAGACGGAAAACTTCTTCAGGATTCTAAAATTCTGGCTGATACTGGTGACGATTATTTATCTAGCGATAGCCAGACTATCATTCAGGAAAATCAATTGTACAGTAATTTTGAATAATGATAAAATCATTTGAATATATAAAGCAGCTTCATTTTTGGAACTGCTTTTTTTAGGTTTAAAAACAGGCTTTTAATTTTTATTTCCCGCAGATCACACAGATTTCGCAGATGTTTGCGGGAATTTGAGCCATTAAGCTTTTTAAGAGGTGAAGAAAAGTTAAGGAAAACAGATGAAGCTATTTAGTTGCATATTACATTCACCTTGGATAATGTTGAACTTACCTTAAAATCTTAATGGTTTAAAATTCTCCTGTTTTTAAAACGCAAAGTTTGATGATTAATACTGAAATATTTTAAGGGAACTAAGAGGAATCAATTAGCATTGATTTGATGAAGCTAGCGGTTTATCTACTATGATTTTTATTTCCCGCGGATTACACAAGTTCAGCAGATGTTTGTGGAAAATTTGAACCGTTAAGTTTTTTTAAGAGGTGAAGAAAAGTTAAGGAAAACAGATGAAGCTATTTAGTTACATCTTACATTCACCTTGGACAATGTTGAACTTACCTTAAAATCTTAATGGTTTAAAATTCTCCTGTTTTTAAAACGCAAAGTTTGATGATTAATACTGAAATATTTTAAGGGAACTAAGAGGAATCAATTAGCATTGATTTGATGAAGCGAACGTTTTATCTAAAATAATTTTACTCTTGCAGATTGAGCTGATTTTGCAAATGTTTGTGGAGAATCTGCGGGAAAAAACATCAACTGAGCATAAACAAACAGGCTGTCATTTCTGACAGCCTGTTGCTTTTATTATATTGTTATCTTAATTATTGAATAATCAATTTTAAAGTAAATAGTTTTCTTGCGTGAACTTTTACAAAATACACTCCTTTCGGAAGGTTTTCATTCACTAAAGAGAAACGCTGGTTATGAATATTCTTTGATTCATACAGTAATTCTCCTGCTGCTGATACCAATTCAATTTTTTCGATTGGATAATCACTTTTAATAAAAGTGGGTTCACCGGGTTTTGTAGGGTTTGGATACAGAATTACATTTTTCTCTGTACTTTTTGCCTCCTCTACTCCCAAAGATCCCGAGTTTACCTGAAATTGTACTCTATTTGAAACTTCAGTATAAGAATCGTTGGTAAACATCACCATATAATAATTTCCTGGTGCGGTTGGTACGCCGTTTACACTTCCTGTAATCGTTTTGTTACCCTGCGTCACTCCATCAAAATAAGTATAAGAAACAAAGTTATCATCCGGTGTCTGGATATTCTGAGGATAAATTCCTAACCAGTCTTTAATGATTCCCGGAGAATCCGTCCATGAAGCGGTGATATTTTCGCCTAATGAAAATACAGGTTTGTTAATCCATAATTCAGTAACGATATCTCCTACTTTAAAGAAGACCTTTTCTCCGATTCCGTTATATCCGTCTTCCAGTAAGTACTGAGCATAATAATATCCTTTTGGAAGCCCTGTGAAATTAAGCGTTCCGGATGCAGTGGTTACATAACTCCATTTTATGGAAGCTGTTGTTCCCGGAGTCTGTCCCATTTTATAAATTCCGATCCAGTCTTTCTGTAAACTTGGAGCATTCGTAAAATTGATGGTTACGGTTCCGCCTACCGGATAAGTATCTGCTGTAGCCTGCAATTGCACCTTCGGGCCTACATAGAAACTTTTTCTTGAAGTAATATCTGTATATCCGTTGTTCGCAAAAAATCCGGCAAAATATTGGCCTTTATTAGGCAACCCTGTATTGAAAGTAGCCGTTCCTGCTGTTTGTCCGTTGGTATAAACATACGTCTGTGCCGTTGTTCCCCCTCCCGGGGTCTGTCCTTTTTTATAGATTCCTACCCAATCCTGCTGGTTTCCGGGACCGCCAGTGAACGTAGCAACAATAGGTTCGTTTTGAGCGTATTCCGTTTTATCTAAAGTAAATGTAGGATTCGAAACCACACTTCCGGTAATCTCAAACTGCTTTACATCACTCCAGTCGCTCCACTCAAGGTTTCTATCTCTGTAACGGGTTTTTACATAATAAGTTCCGTTTGGAACTGAGTTCGATACTAAAGTTACTTTTGTAATATCTACCCCTTCATTTAAGTTCTTAGTTTTATCAGGATTTCCATTTCCGTCTTTTCCGAACCAGTTTTCAAAATCACGATAGAATTCCTTTTCAATCACAGAAAAGTCTGCTGCTTTACTAATTAAGAACTGAGTTGTGTTTAGAAGCTCTCCGTTAGATGATGAGAAAGCACTTCCATTCAAGGTTAAAGGCAAAGTAACTGGACCTGAAAATGTATTTATAACCGATGGTTTTGCCGGTTTCGGCTGATTTTTATACCTATGGAATGAATCCACCAGTTCATTATTTTTCTTGGTATATTTTCCACCAATCGAATAACATTCTATATCTACTTTTCCAGTTGGAATATCTACTTCAACGATCTGATACGTCCAATCCGTTAATGTTTTCTGAACATCGTCAAAATCCTGTTCATTAGACATTCCCCAATACTGATCCCAAGCCGTTCCTCCTGAAATAATCTGATAATTAGGTGTATTTTTCAACTGTCCTCTGTGGTACAGGTGATGATGCGCTCCAACGTGCATTAAATATTTATCGGAAGTAACCAAGAGTGGAACGGCATTGTTTCTTACCCAGGTTGAAATATCTCCTACATACTGCTCTGCCTGATAAGGTCTGTGGCTTAATGAGATGATCCAGTCTACTGTAGGATCGTTATTCGCTT
Organism: Chryseobacterium sp. StRB126; assembly: GCF_000829375.1. Taxonomy (NCBI): domain Bacteria; kingdom Pseudomonadati; phylum Bacteroidota; class Flavobacteriia; order Flavobacteriales; family Weeksellaceae; genus Chryseobacterium; species Chryseobacterium sp. StRB126. Next base: position 1,920,002 of record NZ_AP014624.1, on the reverse strand, counting down.
CATTTAAAATCTGTTGAAGCCATGTTTGCTGTGCAGATCCTGTATGTTCGGAACTTAAGCTGATAAACAATACATTCCCTGCCTGCTGAGCATAATAATTCTCGTTTCCTGAAGTAATGCCTTTATATCTGATCTCATCAATATAGAAATGGGCATAATAAGAATTCATTCCGAGAGTTCCATACGTCTCATGGTTTCCTACAGTCGTCTGGATTGGTAAATAAGGTGATAATTTGATATTCTTTTTAAAGTGAACATTCTCATAATGATCCAGTGTTCCTACATCCACCTGGTCTCCTACCATAAAAGTAAGAGCAATATTATCGGATGGATCTGTATTGGCTCCGAATTTCTCTTTTAATTTTTTAAAAGCATTTAAAGTAAGACTGTCATATCTAGGCTCTGCTTTGATCTGGTTATCTCCCATAATCAGGAAACGAATCTTCCCATTGGCTGTTACAGGTTGTCCCGGTAGAGGAAGGGTTCTGAAATTGTATACCGCAGATTCGCTAGTCCCGGTTTTAATCTTATAATAGTACTTGGTATTCGGCTGCAGGTTGGCAATCTTCGCCGTGTGATAATAGTAATTATTGTTGTAGCCTGTATCTGAAAAGATATTGGTAGTACCGGTTACCGTTACATTCAGATTAGTTGGGGAATCCCCGTAGATCACGGTTGTTTCGTTATCTGAAGCGGTCTTCCAATTGACGATCATGGAATTCGGAGTCGGGTTTTGAAGATAGGGGAACAAAACCTGTCCGAATGCCATCTGAGCCGCGAAACAAAAAAAGAAGAAATAATGTTTCATAATCGCTTAATTTTAAAATGACATATAGAGTTTTAATGTGTAAATCAATAGTTTAAAAAAATCAGCACTCTGATTTTCACTTCGGGCAAAAGTAGATGTCCTATATAAACTCTGCCTGATGGAATCTTAAAGAATCTGTTAATTTTTTAATGAAACAGGAATGAAAAAATTATTGTTTTTAGCACATTAAATATTTGGTATATTCAAAAACTATTTTGTATATTTGCAGCCTGTTATTCAACCTCTGACGATAAGCGTGTAAGTTGCTTAGCTTTAACATTTTATTTTATTAATAATGGATTTATTAAAGTACGTACAAGACAAGTACATTGCGAAAAAAGAATTCCCTGAATTCAAAGCAGGTGATACAATTACTGTGTATTACGAAATTAAAGAAGGACAAAAGACTAGAACTCAGTTCTTCAAAGGAACAGTTATCCAATTAAGAGGTACTGGTTCTACAAAAACTTTCACAATCAGAAAAATGTCTGGTGATGTAGGTGTAGAAAGAGTATTCCCTATCAACATGCCTGCACTTCAAAAAATTGAGGTTGACAGAAGAGGTAGAGTTAGAAGAGCTAGAATCTATTACTTCAGAGATCTTAGAGGTAAAAAAGCGAGAATTAAAGACGCTGCTTACAAGAAGAAATAATTCAGACAACAATAAATGCAAAAGGAAGAGGCTGTCTCAAAAGTGAGGCAGTCTTTTTTGTGTGGATAAAAAAAGGAAAGCTTTTGCTTTCCTAATATTTGCAAATTGATTAATTTGCTGTGTGTTAAGTAATTCAAAGGTAGTCTTTAAAGATTACAATCCCAAGCAAAATTTTCTATTTCCTCCGAATTTATCGGAGTTAATAGAAGCTAATCATCCTGTACGAATTGTTTCAGAAGTTATAGACGGTCTGGATATCAGTAATTTAATCCGTAATTATAAACCAGGGGGCACATCGGTGTATCACCCGAAAATGCTTTTGAAAGTATTGGTGTATGGCTATTTGTGTAATATTTATTCTAGCAGAAAGCTGGAACAGGCTCTCAAAGAAAATGTTCATTTTATGTGGCTCAGTGCCATGAATCGTCCTGATCATAATACTTTGAACCGTTTTAGAAGTGAAAGATTAAAAGGAGAACTCAAAGAGATCTTCGCACAAATTGTAGTGTATTTAGAGAAAGAAGGGCTGGTAAGCCTTCAGACTATTTTTACCGATGGTACCAAAATAGAAGCCAATGCCAATCGTTATACATTTGTATGGGGAAAGGCGATCAAAAAGAATAAAGAACGTATAGAGTCCCAGCTTGAAGATTTGTGGAATTACACTCAGGAAATAGCTGGGGAAGAAATGAAAGATACTTCTGAGGTAACCTTTAAGTCTATGGATAAAGAAAAAATAAAATCTGCTATAGAAACGATAGACTCTACTTTGAGAAAGAAGAAAATCTGTCCTAAAGTCCGTCAGAAGATTAATTATGCAAAAAAAAACTGGCCGGATAACCTTGAAAAATATGAGAAACAGCAGGAAATTCTCCGGGGCAGGAACAGCTATTCAAAAACAGATTCTGATGCTTCTTTCATGCGTATGAAAGAGGATCATATGGGTAACGGACAGCTTAAAGCCGCTTACAATCTTCAGCTCAGTACCGAGAATCAGTTTATCCTTAACTATACGCTGCATCCTAATCCTGGGGACACTAAAACACTGCTCCCTCATATTGATAATTTTGAACATCTTTATCGTAAAACTCCCAAGGAGATAGTGACTGATGCAGGATATGGATCAGAAGAGAATTATATTTTTCTTCAAAAGAGAAAAGTCAAAGCCTATATCAAGTATAATTACTTTGATAAAGACCAGAAAACTAAAACCATAACTTCTTCACCTTCTAATCCAAAACTTTCAAAGCTCCGGCATAAGGCTCATAAGCTTCTTAATACCAAACGTGGAGTAAAGCTTAGAAAACAAAGATGCCACGATGTAGAACCTGTTTTTGCTCAGATCAAACATAACAAAGGATTTAAAAGATTTATGCTTAGAGGACAAAATAAAGTCGAAATAGAAATCGGCCTGGTTGCTATTGCTCACAATCTAAGAAAATTAGCGCTTGCAGGGTAAAATCTGCTCTTTTTTAAAAAAAATACATCCACAACTCATCAAAAAACTAAATCCTAAATAATTAAAATACAAAACTAAGTCCCTCACAAAAAATTGCAATAAAAAAGAGACTGTCTTTTGAGACAGCCTCTTCTTTTTTTTATGGGTAATTTTCTTACTTATACTTTTGCCTTGAAGCAAAAGTATACAAAAGTTCAAGACTGGAATTATCCACTAAAAATTGAAATGTACTCCTAAAATTTCCAAACTCGCATGCATCATCCGGTCCTGCTTCGATTCAAAATAAGAGCCATGCTCAGACAGTGGAAATTTTTTAACGGATTACATTCAAATTTTCTTAACGCTCCTAATTCCTAGGTCAATTCAACCAATAGTTTACATCTACCAGTAAAGACATGAGCAATGAGTTATGAATAATAGTATTGCTGTGCTGATTCAATATTGGTTATACAATACAACAACAAACTTTTTTAATATCATAACTTTTGTTTCTCCTGCAAGTTTTGTCGTTTTGAAAGGATTTTGGCTTTAATATGTTTTTATCCCAATATACTTTTATCTTGAAATTGAAGATTCGACGTAGTCAAACAAAAGTATACAAAAGTTCAAGACTGGAATTATCCGCTAAAAATTGAAATGTACTCCTAAAATTTCCAAACTCGCATGCATCATCCGGTCCTGCTTCGATTCAAAATAAGAGCCATGCTCAGACAGTGGAAATTCAGTTTACATCCACCATTAATATCTGTGAGAGTCTATCTGTGGTTAATGATATGAATAATGAGTAATATTTAGTATTCTTAAAGACCTCTGATAGCCTTTGCAAAAAGATCTTAATATCATCCTATCCTTTTTTGTAAGGGGTTCCTTTTCCGGTTTCCAGGAAGAATTTCAAGCTGCCAAGGAATTGTTCCCAACCATTGGAGCAGATATCATAACATTCAATATCCGGACTTAAGCCGAGGTGAGTAACTTTTATCCTAGTATTTTCTCTATTTTGTTCTATTTCCCAAACGATCGTTGTTCCGATCCATTCTGTCTGATTCTTTAATTCCGGAAGGGCAATTAATGAGTCTTCAACATCCCAGATCATTTTCGTATCAGGAATTGCTTCTTCCACCCGCATTGTTTTATAAATATCAGCACCGAATCTTATTGTGAAAACATCTCCTGTTCTTTCAGAAGCCCCTTCAAACATTTCAGTCCACCAAAGCTGAATTTGACGAGCTAAAGCATCATAAGCTTTGCTAGCAGCCACTTTTACTTCTATTGTCTTCGTATAATTATTCATGGTATCTATTTTAGTTTGGCTATACAATGTTATGGAAAATATTTTCCAATAGGCTTTTCATAAGGCAAGAAACATACTGATAAACAACAGTTTGAAATTAGACTGTTTTTATTTGAACCATAAAGAGATAATAAGGTTTTAAGAATATTAAGAAGGCATCGCAGCTTATAAAAATCTTTCGTTTTTCCTTAATTTCTCTTATTTTCTTAAAGCTTCTTAATTATTCAAATGAGCACATTGTATAAACCTCCCCGCCAAAAAATTCTCTGAATTTTTGACACCTCTACAGAGGAAAGGAGTATTTAGCCCTTCAACTGGGATATTTAAGCTAAATAAGCCGAGTTCGGGATCATAAAATTAAGGATAATAGACTGGAAGCTGGAAGAGTGAGGCCGGAAGTTACTATGGGAGCTACAATTCCTGACGTTGCCATAAAATTTGATGAAGCAGTCTTTAAAGGAATAATACATTACAGGGTTTTAAGTGTTTTTTTAACCTCAGCTCACTTCCCACTCCAGGCTTCCTTACTTACTAAAAACAAAAATGTCTTATCCCGAACTCAGGGTAAATAAGATATTCTACTCGTTTTTCATGAGATATTGTAAGGGTGTGGAACCAGTGTGTTTTTTAAAAAATTCAATAAAAGCACTGTCTGAGGAGAAATCTAAAATATGAGACACCTCCCCTATTGAATTTCCATCCACTAAAAGTTCTATGGATCGCTGAAGACGCCATTGCTGCCTCCATTCCTGATAAGAAAGATGGGTTTCCTTTTTAAAAATTCGGGTGATCGTCTTTTCAACCGCTCCGGTTTCTTCTGCCAGTTTTTTCAGCATGGGTGGCATAGAATTCCGTATTGTCCACTCTTCTACCATTCTCTTAAAACGTCTATCAATAGGCATTTTAAGCTCTAATTTTTCTTCAGGAGCCTTTCCTATTTCATCCCAGAATACATTTAAAAGATTCTTCTGAGTAGTATTCGGAGAAGCCCATTCCCAGAAGCAGATTCTTTCAATAATTTCTTTTAACAAAGCATTTACATGCAGAACTTTAAGACTGGAACTCATATATTTTTCAGCATATTTACTATCGAAATAAACAGATCTGTAGGCTACAACATTTCGGAAATTCACCCGGTGAGTTTCATTGGCTGGAATCCACAACATTCTGAATGGCGGCAATACAAACTGCCGATCGGATGTTGTTACTGTCATACAGCCTGAAGGGGCATACAGCAGCTGTGTCTTTGTTTTATGATGATGAAATCCGGAATCGTGCATGACCATATCGGAAGCGATTCCAATGACTTTTTCTTTCAATGCATCTGCATCAAATTCCTCATTCTGCTTCAATACGGCCATGTCCTATTTCTGATATTTTTTGTTTTTATATCATTATAAATATACAGTGAATTTTTCAAAACTTTGCAGAAAAAAATGAAAAAGACAAATCCACTTTGGCTATTGACGCTTCTGGTTATGCTTCCTCAGTTTGTGGAAACCATTTACAGTCCGGCTTTGCCAATGGTTCAGCAAACATTTGGAGTAAATGAAGAATCTACCACCTTAACAATAAGTCTGTATTTTATTGCGTTTGCTCTGGGAGTGGCATTTTGGGGTGTACAATGCGACCGGATCGGTAGAAAAAAAACGTTGGAATATGGGCTGATTACTTATGGAATTGGGACCTTTGCCGCCATTTTTGCTCCTAACTTTATGGTTTTACTTGCTGCAAGAATTATTTCTGCATTTGGAATTTCTGTGGGTTCTATTGTTACCCAAACGATTCTGCGTGACACCTATGATAAAGACCATATCAGTAAAGTATTTTCGTGGATCGGGATTGGTTTATCCATCAGTCCAATTATCGGCATGACCACGGGTTCGGTTCTTGCTTCTTCAGCAGGTCATCAAGGGGTTTTTATCACTTTGTATTTGGTAGCAGTTGTATTTTATATTCTTTCCCGAAGGAATGTTTCTGAAACTCATTATTCCGGAAAAGAGATCCATTTTCATACCCTATTCAGCTTATTGAAACGAATGCTCAGAGACCGGGAAATCATTAGCTGCTGTTTATTGGTGATGAGTTTTAATGTTTTATTGTTTTCCTATTATTCACTGGCTCCTTTTATTTTCAAAGGACAGCAGTATCCATCCTATATTTTCGGATACAGCAGTATTATATTGGCTGCCGGAACTTTTGCGGGGGCAAAACTGAACAGGTTTCTGCTTTTAAGAAATATTACTCCTAAAGTTTTAGTAACCGCAAGTGTGATGGGTTCATTTACAGCGTCTGTGTTTGTATGGATCTTAACCGGTTACGGAATTTATTTTCTGATTCCTTACTTTTTTATTGTGATGGCCTTCAGTATGGCTATTCCGAATATTCTGAGCACCGCATTAATTCATTATAAAAACGAAACCGGAAGTGCTGGGGCTTTACTCGGGCTCATTTATTATGTATTGATAGGAAGCGGTTTGGTAAGTATAGGTTTTATTCAGAATCTGGGAGTTTCATGTGTTATTTTTTCTGGTATTGGAGTCATTACTTTACTGATATTCAAATCAAAAGAAAAGACCATTTAAGCTATAAATGGTCTTTTTCAATAATATATTAGGGAAAATAATTAAAGAGCTATTCTTCTTTAAGATCCTTAAATTTTTCTTTGTAAAAGCTTTTATCATTCGTTGAAGGCTGCACTTTTAATTCTTTAAAATGAACCTGCGAATTTAGGTTTCTTAATTTAGTCAGATTTAAAAACTCACTGTAGAATATTTTATCAAGAAAATAAGGCAGTTCGTTTTTATACACAGCTATCACTACCATACTTTTATTTAATTTTTCATACTTCAAACCTAATATTAATTCTTTTGATTCCCATTCATAGGTTACAACATTTGGATCATCATCTTTCAATTCAATCTGATGATAATTCTTATCTGTTGAAATGTGTCTAACAATATCCTGATATGCCTTATCGCTATTATTTTTAACACTAGTTTCTACTAAATATCCTTTGAATCCAATGATTTTTTCTTTATTACAATAGACATCCATATAATCAAATTTATAATCTTTGAAAGGCTGCCATTTTTCCTGAATCTGAGCTCCCTGCAATACAATTCTACTATGAATCTCATCTGTAAAATTATGATACCTCAACGGATATGTTTTATTGGTAAAAACACTTTTAGGCTCCTGCAGAATATTCAAATCTGTTTGTTCAGATTTTGACTGGCAGGAAATCATCATCAGATTGAGAAAAAGAATGATGAGTGTATATTTGATTTTCATATGATGATATAATTTCTGGATTTCGGTACCCTCTTAAATTCTCTAAAGAATAACTTCCAAAGGAGCATCTTTACTTTTTCTGTATAATAATATATATTCTAAAAACGCATCGTCTTTGTTTTCACTATCAATATAAATCCCCGGAGCTTCATTTTTCTTTTGTAGACCAGCCAATTTACCGTTTCCATAAAACACAAGTTTATAATTTTCTAATGGAAAAAGTTTTACTTTTTGGTTTTGAATTTCATCAACATAAGATTTCTCAACCTGAGATTTCTGATCCTGCGTATAATACATTGAAGTAAAGATATTTTCCTGTCTCCATTTTGCCAATGTTTTATATTTGGATAAATCTGCCTTTTTAAATGCTTCTGTATAGTCTTTATATACTTTTTCTATTTCTTTTCTTACTGCTTCCGGGTCTTCTTTGGTAAGATCAACTCCTTTTCTCCAATCAATCAGTTGATAAGGAATATTGGCTTCAAAGGAGTTTTCGATGCCAAAACTTCCTGCATTTTCAGATTCAAAAGGGAAAGTTTGATAAGAAAACACAGGCTTTTTCTGCTGTGTCTCTCCTTTCGGATATTCATTAATTGTTAAGGAAGCATAGGTATTAGTAGAAAATGGCTTTCTATCTACAGAAACCATTTTAAATGAGACTTTTTGACTGCCGCTTTTGGGAATAAAATTATTGATAGGCATCCGGAGAACCGTGGCACCCATATTATAATTAAAATAAACAGGAACATCATTTACATAGACTTCCAAATAGCATCCTTGGGCTTCAATCTCAAGTTCGTATATAGGCTGATTGCTCTTGATTTCACTTTTTATTTCCTGGGAATTATACTTACCTGAGCATCCAACATTTCCGATTATCATCAGAAATAATATTATAAAAATCTGTTTACTCATTATTGGACTGTTTTATCTGATTTATTCCTGGTTAAAATACGATAAAATCAATTATCCTCTCATCATCCCATGTTTTCTGAGAATATTGGCTAGCAAAAGATTTTCTCTGCTATACATCACCTTCATTTTAGAAAAAATATTTGTTCCATTATCCGTTCTCCAGAATAAACTGTCTTTCAGATTGAGAGGCTCGGCTTCCGGCAGACTTTCTTTTATGAGTACCAGCAACGGTTCAATCTCATTATCATAGTATGTTCTCTTAATCTGATAGGGATTATTGTTGTTATTCATGATGGCACAGATGATTTTATTCCACCAGCCTTTCTTTTGCTCATATTGTACAGGCTGTGAAAAGAACATATACAATGAATATTTCCTGGAAGGAAACTGACTAGAAATTACGATATCATCAATGGAATTAAAGGCTATTTTTTCTTTAAGGAATCGATTTTCAAGGATTAAAAAATGATCTTCTGAATAGAATTTATAGAACATAAGCCTACTGTTAAATAATAACTATAAATTAAAAATTTTCTTCATGAACTTTTTCATTGCAACAAATATTGGTTTCCCCAAATAACAACCTACAGATAAGATTAACACTGACATTCCCAGAATTAAAAAAGGCCAGAAAAAGAGATTCAGGAAACCTCCCCGAGTTGCTTTTAAAGGTTTTTCAGGGTTGTAATACATGGTTACCTCATCATCATTTTCCTGACTGCTGCTGCTATAATCTGAATGATACTCTCTTACAATTCCTTTACTGTCCTCAAATTGTATAAGTGGTGAATACATTTTTGTAGAATTTCCTTTGCTATTGGTGGAATAACTTCCTTCATAGCCTATAATCTTTCCTGTCGTTTTGTTTCCAAAGACCACTAAACTAAAGTTCTTCCCTAGTTTCTGGATACTGTAAATAACTCCTCCAGTACCCAAGGTAAGAAGGATAAAAATAAAAGAGATGAAAAATGTATTAATAAAAAAGTTTGACGTTTTAGTGTTGTTCATACTCTGAAGTAACTTATTGTTGTTTTTCACCCATCATCAGCCTGATACTATATTTAAGCAGATATAACCCCAGCCCCAGAGGAATCAAGGACAGACACAGTACAACAAACGGTGAAAACCATAAATGCCAAAGTCCACCCCGAATGGCTTTTGAAGGAGCAGCTTTATCATAATAAATTGTTACTTCATTTGACCATTCCTTACTATTACTGCTATAATCAGCATTTAGTGTATAAGACCTGTTAGCAGTATCATAATAGCTAATGATCGGAGAATAGAACCTGGTATATTTATTCTTCTCTTGCTTTCTGCTTTCTGTATAGCTTGTAATATGTCCTTCCGTTTTTACACCATTCAATACCAGGCCGGTATGCTTATAAAATTTAGCTATGCTGTAATATACTCCCTTTCCGCCGAAGCCAAGAAATAAGAGCATCAATACAAGAGAGAAAAGACTTACCCAAAAGCTGTTGTTTTTCATGGTTTAATACATTTTAATTTCATCAGAAATCAATGGACTTACTTTTTCTTATTTTATCTTTGATCTTTATCATTATACTTAATATAACTGGAAATGTAAATGTAACTATCCAAATAATGGTATTTACAGGTAAAATTTTTATTTTATAATTTAGATAAAAGAATACAAAACAATAGATAATGCAAAAAATGGAAAAAAGTCTTTTTACTTGACTTTCAGAATAACGACCGTAATGATCTCCGATGTTTTCGTAAAACAAAATATTGTCTTTATCTTCTTTCGATGGTACTAGAAGCAATAATAAAAAAAAGTTTTGAACTAAGTAAATACTACTCATCCCAAAAAGAAAACCTTGAATAGCAATTTTAAATGTATCAGAAAAACCATTATGATCATCAAAACTAACATAATTCATTAAATCTATAAAATTATCTACACCTATTACAAATACTATTATTGTACTCCAAACACTTAATATTAAACGGTTTAACTTAGAAAGTTTCACTAAAAGCAATCCATTAATGACGGAAATTAATGAAAATAATAAAGTAACTATTGTTATTATTGATGAATACCAAGTTTCAAAATTCAGCAATTGCTTACTTAATAACCAATATATAAAAGAAACCGAAAGCAGTAAGGTTACTCCTTCGGTTAGTCTGGGGATTATTCTTTTTTTATGGGAAGCAATTAAAATTATTAAATAGGAAAAACATAAAACATATGGTAATCGTTTAATTTTTTCTTCAAAATGATAAACACCTTTTCCTTCATTAGGAAAGAAGACAATTAAGCTAATAAAATAAGCACATAATAAAACATACAAGATTGATTTGCTTTCTTTCGAAATTCTATAACTTTCAAATAAAATTCCACAAAAAATAATAGCCAAATAAGTAGGTAAAATTTCTATCTTATGAGTATATGCAATAATAGCAATGATGATTGTAGCAATTAAACATATAATTCCTATTATTTTGATTCCGATATTTAAAAGCTGTTTCAAAATTATTTTATTTACCTAATAATTTCTAGTTTGTTGCTTCCTTTTGGCTTATGCAGGTAGAAAGTATAAGCAATAGGAAAATTACTCTTTTCTCCTTTTGCTACTAATGGTGAATATCCAAATGAACGAGGGTCTTTACTTACCAAAGTCACCACTCTTCCATTTCCATAGAATTTTAGTTCAGCAGTGTTTTCATTGATAGGAAATAAAAACTTTTGTTTAGCAATAGGTTTATTTGCCAATTCTTCCATTGCATCTTTTATAAATGCCTTACTTTCCCATGAATCAGCTGATGCTTCTTCAAAAATAGAATGAGCAAGCAAATTCATGTAAGCATTTTTATCTTGATTTTCTATGACTTGTTGAAAATTCTTATAAAAATCAAATACTTCTTTTTTCAAAGCTTCATTATTTACCAAAGCTTGGCTTTCGCTCCACCCTTTTATTTCCCAGGTTAATTCTTGTTTTGATGCCTCGAAAGGAATTTTAAATTCCGCAAAGGGAACATCTTTTTCAAGTTTAGGAGTTTGATAAACCAGAACTTCTTCCCAATCTCTTGCTTTTCCTTCCTTCGAAAATTCCCATTCCTGACTTCCCATTTTAATTTTATCCAATTTTAATTTAACAAAAGAAGTTGAATCCAAAGTTTCGTTAAATTTTGTATCGTCTGTTTTTTTGGGATACATACGTATCGTAATTTCCTGTTTCCCTGGTTTCAACATATATTGGTTAATATAAGCTGTGGTAGAACGCTCTCCTAACCCATAAAAAGTAATTAATGGTACATCGTTGATTAGAATCTCATAAGAACAATTATTATGTTCGTATTTTAAACGGTAACTATGTCCAAACTCTTTTTGTATAATTTCTTTTTCCATTTGACTAATGTCTAATTTTTGGCTTTTTTTATCTTGTGCACATGATTGTAGAGTGAACCCAACAAGACTTGTTAATAGTAAAATTTTATAAATTGATTTATTTTTCATGATTTTTATTGTATTAAATAGTGCTTTTCTGAAGCTATATACCCCTTTCCTACCGTCCATGGTTCAGGTTCATAACTGTCTTCCCATTCAAAAATTTTCATTCCAAAGAATAAAAATTCAGCCTTACCTTCAGCTTTTAAATAAAAGGTTACTCCTTCATAATCAAGATCTGTTTCATAAAACATTCCTTCTGTATCTGTTGCCAAGTGTGCCCCAGGAATAATCTTCGTTTTTACTCCCAGTTTGAATGAGCCGGATGCATTAAACTCTGTAATAATCTGGTATTTACTCAGTCTTACATCTATAGAACCTTCTAAAATAGCCTCAATCTCTCCTGTCAGACTCGCCATTTTTTCTTTCTTGGCTGAGTGATGGTTACTGAAAGAACTACCTGTAAGAGTATTATATCGCATATTACCTTCAATATTTAATGTTCCATTAATTACTAATGTAACATTAATTTTATTATTCTTTCCAGCCAAATACATTCCCACTTGTACTACTTTTATAATAATATAGGCAATGGGGTGTCTTCTGGCAAGCATCTCAAGAAAATCAAGTGTAAGTCCATACCCAACAATAGGGTTAGCTTTAAGCTGTAGGTTGTACTCTAAGGCTTTCCTGCCATTGTACTCTGATGCATCTTTTTTATAAGCATCTCCATAATACCAAGATACAGCCAATCCGATAGAAGGGTAAATCATCTTACTTTCTACTGTCTTAGCAGTAAAAATATCATAAATTCCTCCTACGATTTCTTTTGCATCTCTTGTACCTGCAACTTTTTTTAATTCTTTATCTAATAGTTTTCTTTTTTCACTATCTTCTTCATTAGATTCACCTTCGGTAATAGCACTAATCATTTTAGTGATATCCGTCAGCTTTTTAAAGAAACCATAGATAGGAGTAAAGAAGCCTTCTATTACATCTTTTTTTTGCTTTTTACCTGCTTCATCTTTCCATTCTGCAATAAGGCTTACTTCTACTTTTTTTAGAAGTTCTAACAATCTTTTAATCCCTCCTTCTCTCTGGACAGGCTGCCTTGTGGTTTCTCTGGTGATAGAAACACCTGCGGCCATAGCACTTCTGCTTGTTGTTGTAGTTCCTCTTGGAGTGGTTGTCTGTGTAGTTTCAGAAGCAACTATCAAAAATGCACCTACCTGATAGTTATGTACATCTTCAAACTTTTGCCAATCTTCTTCTTTAAAATTAAATTTGAATAATAATGTCCATTTAATATCCGGTAAAACATTGATTTTGGCAATTTGATTAGAATATCTGCATGTACTTATTGGTAAGTAATATAATTGTTTCTGCTTTTCATAATCTAATAAAAAGTAATTAAAAACCCATGCTTCTTCGAATAACTTCCCTACTACATTTGGATTTATTTCTTTATTAAAATTTGTTAGATGCTTAATATAATGATAACCAACATTTAGCTTTATTTCATCTTCTCCAACAAAGGTATAGTCATCATTCTCTTTAAAATTTAATACCTCACGGACTACCTTTATTTTTGAGTTGTCCGGATTCTGTATTACATCATAATCTGTCTTATTATCCTTAGTTACCGGAATTTTTGAACTTTCTAGCTGTTCTTTATGTGTTGTATCAACTTCTTTTTGATATTCTCCATTAGTAAGTTTTAATGCCGAATAAACGAGCCGCTCGATTTGGAAAACATTTTTCTTATCGTCATGTTTCTGTCCTTTAGCTAATAGTACCCCTTTACATAGTACCTGCTTATTATTTAGACCACCCAACTTTATAGAAATTGATTTTTTTTGCCCGCCTGTTGTTACATCAAATATCTTTTGAGTATTATCTATTACTCTATCATTTTCATTAAAAATGACAAGAGGCTGTCTTTTTTTATTTGCAAAACTATCATTTACCTTTTGTTTCTTTGTTTCGTCTTTCCCTGCCTTAGCTAACTTTTCATCCAACTCTTTTTTATCGCTAGGATCAAATTCTTCTGTAATGGTAATTGAGCTATACCCACAAGGATCGAACTCTTTTTTTGCGTAAGGAATATCCCCAATATATTGGATCTGATTATTCTTTTCAATCTCTAATTGTTTATATATCATTTCCATTGTATCCCATCTAACCTCAATATGGGGCTGCATAGGCAATTCTACCCAGTCTTCCTGATCTCCATCAAATTTATACCATTTTGTAAAATCCTTATTCGTATTATAACTTTTAGGATGAAACATATTTTTTATATTTTCAGTAAAATCGTAAGGATTTTTGGGATCTGAATTAAGTTTAAGAGACAAATTCATAGCAGTTGCCATAATCTTGACAAAATACTTTTGAGGTTGATGATCTTCTTGATGTACTCCTTCAACTTCCCTCCAGGCAGGATCTACAAGTAGTTTTATCTGCTGATAATTATTATAATTACCCTCCACCCCATCAATCTTACTGTTGAATTCTCCTACCATAATTTCTTCACCGGCAGCATTCACAAAAAAAACAGTACCAATAATATTGCAAATATTTTTATCTACAGGTGCTTTTCCATTTTTTCTGAAGTCAGGAAGAAGATGAGTGCTAATATTGATATTAGCTTTCATTCCATATAGATGGAGTTTATTATCATATCCAACAGGAATATCGGCTTCCTGGGCTGTAGGAGGATCAATATAAACATATCTTACATAAGGTTCTGTAAGATAAACTAGTTTTATAACCTGTCCCTTATATCTGAATTCAGGATACTGAGTATAAGGAATAATAAGATAAACATTTCCTTCTGTAAGAGATGCCCCGGGTGTATAAGGTGAGGACAAACCTGATACTTTAATATTTACTTTACCTCCAGCAAACTGTCCCCAAGTATGCTTCTTTATCTTTTCAAAAAAAACAGAATCTCCCCAGGATTCTCTTTTTGTTTCTTTCCTATGGTCTGATAATAATTCTTGCCACACTACTTCTTCAATCACAATCCATTTTGTCTTCTGTATTGTTGATTTAGGATCCACTGTACCTGTATCAAGACATGTTTCATCAACAAACACAGTTACTCCTGCGCTAAGGCTGGTAACTTCTACATAATGATAATTATTTCTTTCTACTGCTACGTAAGACTTCGATGCTTCTGTCTTTACACTTATTATTCCTCTCGATCCCATTATTTCTCAGACTTATTTTCAGGTTTCTTTTCATAGTTCTTCATATCCATCACAGGATTCACATGCGACTGCAATTCACTATCTGCGTTCTGAAGGTTCTTTTTGGTGGGTTCTCCCATTTGTCCGGATTTCATGATGGAAATACAGTCTGTGCCTCCGATGGGACAGGTTGCTTTGCTGTCTTGCAACAGAATATAGCCTCCGGGCGGATCGTAGAGTTCTTTTTCGTAATAGCCACTCCATTGGGTTACTACAGCAGAACATGGGGTATTATTTTTTTTGGCGCATGAACCGAAAGTGTTCTTCTCAAAGGTAGCTCCGATATCTTTATGGGTAGCCGCAAGTTTACTGCTACCAGCATTGTCATTCACATAATATTTGGTCTGCGTAAGTACTTTCAGTTTATCCGGAGCAGAGCCAAATTTACACAGGCAGACAGCTCCCTGTACTACTTTTTCTTTTAGTGACATTTGGTGTGTTTTTGTAAAAATAAGTCTTTTTCCTGAACCGATAAGTTTTACCAGTCATTTTCTATTCTTTCGAAATTATCAAATCCCCATTTATTAGGCAGAACTTTTACAAGGCCCCCTGTAATAAAAGGACTGCTTTCATCCAATACTTTGTCTTTATACTCTTCTGAACCTAATTGATATTGGGTATAATGAATCTTTTTCACGAATACTTTTTCTCCCGACCAATCTTTTGAGAAGACTTCAAAATAAGCTCTTGTGTGCATTGGAAAATGATGATACAGATCATGATCGAAAATCACTTTAAGCGACATATAAAGAGTGCCATCGTCATGATGACCCTCAGGATAAAAATACCGCGGGGCCAATAGTTCTTCGCTTTCAAATTCTATGACAAAGGAATGGTAATCTGTAGGAAATTTATCGATAGTCTGCACCCCCGAAAATTTCAATGGTCCACGATAAGGAATTACTGAAAGATAAAGATCTCTTTCAACCTTTCTGACATCTCCATAATGAATGAATTTGGGATGAAAAAACAGGTTCCAGAACCAGTCATTGTGCAGACTTTGTTCAATAACAGCTTTGTTTTGAAGCTTATTTTCAAAGTTATCAAAAAAAACATCCAGCTCTTTACTGCTGTATTTATCGGCTATTTTTGATTTTTGAATCTTCCATCTTTCAACCATCTTATCGTGATTGATGATCTCACCGGTACCTGTTCCCTTTTCATTCAGATCTACTTCAACCGGATAAATGGTAGCAGACAATGCTGATGAAATGATTTCACTGATCTTATCCGGCTCATGCTGGTTATAAAAAATATCTTCCTTATGAATGCTTAATGATCCCTTGCCATACTCAACATTCAGATTGGCGGCTATGGTATAATCTATTCTTTTGGATGGTTTTTCCTCATTACCGGAATAGTATTTCACAGATACTCCATACCTTCTCCCCTGAAGTCCGGAAGGTTTTATTTTGATCGTATTTAGCCTATGTAGAATTTGTTTTTTAGATAATCTGATCTCCAACATTATTAACTCAGCGTGTCTTTAGTGTTTCCCCAAAGTTAACAAATTTCTGTTTATCACCTATTTTGGATAAATAGAAAGTCATACAATCATTTTAACTCATTGCTACAGACAGGTTGCATAAAAATAATTTTGATGAAAATTTGCTCGGATTATTTAA
The DNA here is from genome assembly GCF_000829375.1 of Chryseobacterium sp. StRB126. Lineage (NCBI taxonomy): Bacteria > Pseudomonadati > Bacteroidota > Flavobacteriia > Flavobacteriales > Weeksellaceae > Chryseobacterium > Chryseobacterium sp. StRB126. The sequence continues at coordinate 1,903,295 of NZ_AP014624.1, read as the reverse complement.
ATTATATACAGTTTTACACCATTGAAATTCTAATGAAGGAAGAACCTAAGCAACATATGAGATTCTTCCTTCGTCAGAATGACACAGTTATAACAGAATTAGTGTAAAACTATATAGTTATCTAATAAAATCATATAAAGCTTCAAAAAACTTAGGATAGACTTCAATATGCGGAAGATGGCCTACATTTTCCAACTCCACCAGTTTAGATCCTGCAATTTCATGCTGCGTTTTCTTTCCTAGCTCCTGATACTGTCCCATTTTAGGCTGAAGTTCCTTGGGAGCTCTATCCTTCCCTATTGCAGTTCGGTCTCTGGTTCCAATAATCAATAAAGTAGGGACTTTTATATTTTTGAATTCATAACAAACAGGCTGGTTATAAATCATATCGGAAGTCAGTGCGGCATCCCATGCTACTTTCGGATAATCTTTATGAAGAGTCCAGCCGGCAATAAGGTCCAGCCATGGCTGGTATTCCGCCTTCCATTTGTTGTCATAATAGAATTTCAGCTGATAATTTTTATAGGTTTCTGCGGTATTCTTAAGCTCCGATTGATAGGCTTGATCTATATTCTGATAAGCTGCAAACGTTTTATAATCTTCAAGTCCGATAGGATTTTCAAGGATCAGTTTCTGAACTTTTTCAGGATAAAGCAAGGTAAACCTTGTAGCCACCATTCCGCCCATTGAATGTCCCAGAACAATGGTTTTATCAATCCCTAATTCATCGAGAATAGCTTTTGTATTTTCGGCCAGTTGTGAAAAAGAAAACTGATAACTGTGAGGTTTTGATGATTTTCCAAACCCAATCTGATCCGGAATAATCACCCTGAATCCCTTTCCTGAAAGATCTTTGGCCGTTCTTTCCCAATAAGCACCATTAAAATTTTTCCCATGGAGAAGCAGAATGGTTTTCCCATTGGCTTTTTGAGGCTGCACATCCATATAAGCCATTTTCAGATCGTTATCCTGGGATTTTAAATTCTTAAAATGTACTTCGTAAGGATATTGATACTCAGACAACATAGCATCAAAAGGTTTTGTCTGTGAAAACAGAACTCCTGATCCGATTACTAATAGTATTGCAGTGGCTATATTTCTGAAATATTTCATGGTACTTTACTTTAAGGTTTTAAAATTAAAAAAACCGCTCCAAAAGGAACGGTTTTCAACTGTTATTTTTAGTTAAATATTATTTTTTTTAAGATATTTTTGCCATAGAAACTTCTTTTTCTGTTTTGGATGGAAGGTTCATTAAAACAATAGCGAAAAGAATCAAAGCAATTCCTACCCACTGGATTAAAAACACTTCTTCACCCAATAAAACGAAGGCCATGGTTACAGAAATCGGAAGCTCAAGTGAAGAAACAATACTACCCAGCCCTAATCCTGCATTCGGGAAACCGATATTAAACAGAATGGGTGGAATAATCGTTCCAAACAAAGCTAAAACAAAACCATATGTCAAGAATATTGAATAATTGAAAGAGTGAATATGCTCTGTATTTTCTGTGAAATTTAAATAGAAAGCTTTTAATCCGTCAAAATACATAGGCCCTATCTGTGCAAAGAACAGGAATGCAAAAACAATAACGGAACCACCTGCAAGCATAATAATACTCTTTCTGAAAACAGGCAGATGAGTAGCCAGTGTGTTCGACGTAAACATCGTTAATGTATACGAAGCCGCCGCCATCAACCCCCAGAAGACTCCATGCCAATCCAATTCGATCTCCATGTTAATAAGGTTGGTAGCCAAAACAGTTCCCAGCAATACGATAATTACAGCAACAATTTTCCTTGCATTTGGCAATTTTTTGGTGATAATACTTTCCACCACCACACTGAACCATACCGACTGCATTAGCAATACAATAGCAATGGAAACATTGATATACTGAACTGCGATATAATAAAACAAACTTGTTCCTCCCAATGATGTTCCGGCAAGCATCAGCATTCTGACCTCTTTGGAGCTTGGCATTGATAATTTCTTTTTTGAGGTTAGGGTTTGGATCAAATTCAGGATCAAAAGTCCTGCTAAACCTAGTACAAATTGGGATGTAGTTACTTCAGACGTTGTAAAACCATCATGATAGGCCATTTTCACAAAAGTGGCCAACATTCCGTATATACTAGCACCAATTCCTACAAATAAAACACCTTTTAGTATATTTTTCTTCTTCATAATTTTTTTAACAGCCTGCAAAGGTACAACATATAAATTAAATTATTTTGAAGTATAGACATGATAGATAAATGAGATCGCCGCAAGCTTTGCTTGCGGCGATCTCCCAAATTGATTATATAGTCAGTTATTTCTTTACAATCACTTTAGAGTTGGCTTCAAAACCAAGTCCTTTCACTTTCACGATATAAGTACCGTTTATCAGACGACTTGTAGAAATTGCCTTTTTATTTTCAGGCGAAATCTTATCTTCTGAAGACACCAGTTTACCGGACATATCATAAAGTTCTACACTTACCTTTCCAAGAGTTTTGCTTGGGAAATTAATATAGAACTCATCTTTTGCAGGGTTCGGGTATACAGAAATTTTCTGGTCATTAACTGAGATTACTTCATTTGTACCTAACGAAGCACAATCTGCTGGTATATCAAAGTTTTCTACCTGATCATTGATATCTGTTTTCAGTCCTGCGGAAGCATTTACTCCCAATCCTCTTTTAGCAAAGGTTTTCCAGATCATACATCTATCCACCCCTTCTGTTGCTGCCAATTCTGCTGCTAATATTGCATCTCTTCCTTCAATAAAACTTGGGTCACAAGTTTGCAGTTTAAGACCATTAACAATCAATTGTAATACTCTTGAACTTCCGTTGGTAGCATTAGCTGTTACATCAGATGAATAACCATATTTTTCAACATATTTCCAGTGAAGATCCCATAGCATAGATGCCCATATAAACCCAATAGAATGAGAATCAGCAACCATATCATTACCACTTGCAAACTCCAGTCCGTTAGTATCTCCATAAGTAAAACCGTTTATTGAGAAATCCGGAGAATATTTCGCAGGTCTGATACCACCACCTGTTATTGGCTGCCCAATTGGGTAAGTTCCCATTCCTCTTGCTACCGTAGAGTTATCTCCCGGTTTATTCGTTAGCATCAAAGCAAAGAAATCTGACCATCCTTCACCCATTTGTTCTTTAGAATAGGTTGTGTTATTCCCATAAGGGTCAGCATTTAAACAAGTATATCCATCTCCTGTTAATCTGTTGGATATTCCATGTCCATATTCGTGGGCTACAATACCATTATCAAAGCTTCCATCATATTTTGTATCAGCTCTCAGCGTTGTATTTACTGGAATATTGGCATCAAGTTTACCTTTCATAAATAACCCTTCGGCTTCAGTAATTAATATCGAAGGTATTGTAACTGTTGGAGAAACAACTCCATCTCCTGCCATATTACCAATGGTAGCACCATTGGCTGAATTGTTATATATGATAGCCCCTATAGCTCCAGCTAATTGTGCATTTTTAACTTTAATTGCAAAACCACAAGTTCCTCTTTGAATTAAAGCTATTTTGCCTGTTAGCTCTCCCGCAGGGATAGCTGTACAGGCTTCTAAAACGCTTGGCAACTTAACATCACCTGTAATTCCTATATCATTTATCGGAGTTCCAAACTGAGCTATTCCAGCATTCACAATTCTGGAAGTAGCATCTGCAGGGGTATTATACCAAACTTTTCTATTAGACTGTAACCAAAGGTACATTTGCATTACAGGATTATAGCTATCCGGGCCGGTAGCGAAATTTGCATTATTAAACCCTTTTCCATCCTGAGATTGAGCAAAAACTTCATCGTCATCTAACCCTCCAAGTGTAAAATTATTACTTTGGAAATTTCTTGCTGTTTCATTAAACCCGAATTTATAGAATATATCATGTACCATATTACTGATATAAAACAAATTGGTAGTTGCAGCAGACAAATTATTATATGTTAATGCATTAGGATCATATGTAAAATTAAAGTTTCTTGTAGCTCCTCCATCAGGTGAAGTTCCAAAAGTATCTTCATTATTATCTTTATCATCATAAGCATATACATTATTACCTCTTGTAATGGTATAATGAGTGGTTCCATTAGAATGCCAGCCTTCAGGTGAAGAAGCCAGAATCCAAGGATTATTAACTACAGAACGGGAGCCAAAAGTAGGTGCTTCAATTGGCAATGGAAATACATTATAAGATGCATTATCCGGAGCTAGAAACAACATATTCTTTTTTTGAATATTATCATGGATATAAAAATCCTGCACTTGTGGCATTACATTTAGCTGATTCTCACCATGTGCATAGGCTTCATCATGAAAATTACACGAAAGAGTCAGATTCATTTTACTAATGATCTTCCCAGTATTAGCATCTATCAAGATGTTCCAAGAATCAGCAGAATCTGGGTCTTTTAAAATAAACTCATACGCTAAACGAAGATCTTTATTTTTATTATCAATGTAAACAAGTCTTTGTTTTGCTGAAAGTAATTTATTCTCACTCTTTTCAAAAAAGCCTATGATTGGAAGGCTTGCAATCTTATCATTCCCCAGATCAGCCGCAATATTTTGAAGTGCTATTTTTTCACTTATTGATGCATTTTTGGAAGAAGCTGTTACATAGTCTTTTATAAAATTATCCGTATAATAGGTAACTTTATTATCTTTAATAAGCGCTGTTGCTACTGAACTATAGATAGGTAAGCCATTATAGGTCTGTACCAGCTTCACAACATTACCATTTAAAGATTTTGACGGATCTACATTATCTACAATAAAATTATTGAGATCAGATTTCTTATATTCTCTTATTTTGTTTTGAGAAATATAATCCTTAATAAGCTTTTCATTATCTTGTCCGAATGCTATTGACGGAAATACAGAAAACACCGCAAACAAAATAGGTAGAGTTTTATTTTTCATATCCATTATTAAAGACGCGAATCTACAAATATTTCATAAATAAAAATTAAAATAATGAAATAAAATACAAAAATAATTCAATACAATTCACTAGAAAATTTCAAATCAATAATATTCATTTATCAATACATAAAATCCACGTTCAATTTCATCCCTTTGATACGCTATTTAATACCATTTAATTGTTTCAACCTTAGTTTGTGATTCAAAAAAAACTGCCCTTTCGAGCAGTTTTACCTTTATTATTTTTTGATAATTTTTTCTGAATATATTTCGTTTTTATCTGTTATTACATTAACAATATAAACACCTTCTTTTCGGGAACTGAGATCTATATCTATTTCTTTTTCTCCACGTAATATTTTATTATAAACGGGATTTCCTACCAGATCTCTAATTTCAACCGTTCCTGACTTAATGCCTTTATTCAAAATCACTTTAAATAATCCATTGGTAGGATTAGGAGTTAGTTTAAAAATCTTCTCTGCGGTTAATGGATTAGAAGTTCTATGTTCTGAACAATCCATGGTAATATCATAATCAAAAAAAGGATAGTTATTCCAGCTATAAGCAACTTTATATTCACTACCTTCCAAATAGCGCATAGTTACCCTGAACTTGTGCTCTCCTGTTGCTCCTGCATTTACCGCAGCATCAAAATCTGAGGGTTGGAAATTATACTGGAAAAAATTCCCACTTCCAAAGGTAGGATTGAACACTATAGGATACGCATTACCTGTCTGTAAATTCACCAAATCCAATTTAAATTCAATTAAAGTTGAGAGGCTATTAAGATGATAATAACCAGAAATATCAGAAGTACGATTGATACATTCTCCCGGTTCATATTTAAAATTCACAGCTCCTGCATAGCTGTAATAGTCACAAATCTTCTCTGCTATATCCTTCCAATAATTCGTTTCCATAGCCGTCATACCAAATCCGTTGGGTCTATTATAATACAATCTCATTGAACCATTATTAGGATCACCCGGAACTGTTTCAATAGGTCCCGAATAGTCACCTCCGCCACTTGCAATAGATGCAGCAGCCTTTACCGCATCAATATTGGTATTGGCATGAACTACTGTAAATCTCGCATATCTGTCGTTTTTAAATTTCAACATGTTCGAAAATGCCTGAGGAGAACCATAATTTGTATTGTTAAAATTTACAAGATATGAACCATTCATATTGCCTGCATTTCTTTCTGCATCAGTAAATACAACAACTCTTAAAGGCTGTAACTGATTTAATGTTGTTTGGCTGCTTACAATATCGGGATTCGGATTACCATCCAAAGCATCCCCAACCAACCCTAAAGATTCGTGGAAATGATCTCCAAAATCCAGACGTCTCTTAAAATTCTGAACAATAAACTGATCGCTTGTAAAATCAGACTCAATATAAATCATAGGTGTAAATATACCACTAGTATCTCCATACTTTCCGACTCCATATTGCACAACAGCTACTCTATGTGCGGGATTACAAGCTAGGAGCTGCTCCATTAACTTTACAGCACCACGCTTCATTTTGGTATAACTATCATTAGTAGTAGAGCTTCCATTATCCAGCATGATGACATAATCAATACCTTGTTGTGCCTTAAAGCCATTCCATGACATTACAAATGTCAGAAGAAAGAATAAAAAAGTTTTTTTCATGGTTAAAATTTTATTTTGATTGATGAAAATAGCATTTTTATCACAATACAATGATGTATTTTAATCTATTTTAAATAAATAACCTGAGTTCGGGATAAAACATTTCTGTTTTCAGGAAGCAAGGAAGCCGGGAGATGGAAGTGAGTTGAGGTTAAAAAAACACTTACAATCCTGTAATCTATTATTCCTTTAAGACTGCTTCATCAAATTTTACGGCAACGTCAGAAATTGTAGTTCCGATAATAACTTCCAGCCTCACTCTTCCTGCTTACAGCCTATTATCCTTAATTTTATGATCCCAAACTCGGGGGTAAATAATTAAAATTTAACCAAAATAGAAACCTATTAGGTTTATTCACTGTTTCCGTTACTTTATCTACAACTATTCATCATTGTGATCCTTTCCTAGCCCCGATAGGAACGGTTACCCCACAGCATGAGCCGGAGAATTTGGGAATCCGGGTGTTGGAGTGCGATGGCGCGAGGAGTATGAGTGGATAGCGGGAAAAAGCTCCTGAAAATAAGGCACAAAAAAAAAGCCGCTCAAATGAGCGGCTCCTTATTTATAAATGGTTCAAAGATTATTTACCTTCTTCCATTTTTCTTTTCAACTCTGCTAATGCATCGATGTCTCCAAGAGTAGATCTTTCTTCGTTGTTTGAAGAAGAAGATACATTTCTAGAAGAAGATTCTTTAACGTTTTTCTTTTCTTCGTCTCTGAAGATCCCTGTGTGAGAAACTACAACTCTCTTGAATTCTTTGTTGAATTCAATTACTTTGAATTGAGCATCTTCACCTTTCTTGATTTTAGATCCATCTTCTTTCTCTAATAATCTTGAAGGACAGAAAGCTTCAACCTCAGCATCTTCGAATTGTACAGAAGCTCCTTTATCGTGAACTTCTACCGCTTTACCAGCGTGGATAGTTCCTTCAGCATATTTAGTTTCGAATTTATCCCATGGGTTTTCAGTCAATTGCTTGTGACCTAGAGATAATCTTCTAGCTTGGATATCTAGTTCAAGAACTACAACATCTAATTTATCACCTACTGCACAGAACTCAGATGGGTGCTTGATTTTCTTAGTCCAAGAAAGATCAGAGATGTAGATTAATCCGTCGATCCCTTCTTCTAACTCTACGAATACACCAAAGTTAGTGAAGTTTCTTACAGTTCCTACATGCTGAGATCCTACCGGATACTTAGCTTCGATGTTTTCCCATGGATCTTTAGACAATTGCTTGATACCAAGAGAAATTTTTCTTTCTTCTCTATCTAAAGTTAATACTTCAGCTTCCACTTCATCACCTACTTTTACGAAATCTCCAGCAGATCTTAAGTGAGTAGACCAAGACATTTCAGAAACGTGGATTAATCCTTCAACACCTGGAGCGATTTCTACGAATGCACCATAGTCAGCAAGAACTACTACTTTTCCTTTTACTTTATCTCCAACTTTCATGTCAGCAGAAAGAGCATCCCAAGGATGAGCTTCTAATTGCTTCATACCTAATTGGATTCTTGTTTTCTCATCATCGAAATCAAGGATTACAACTTTTACAGTTTGTCCGTCCTCTAGGATTTCAGATGGGTGGTTCACTCTAGACCAAGAAAGGTCTGTAATGTGGATCAATCCATCAACACCTCCTAAGTCAATGAATACACCGTAAGAAGTGATGTTCTTAACAGTACCTTCAAGAACCTGACCTTTTTCAAGTTGAGCGATGATTTCTTTTTTCTGACCTTCGATATCTGCTTCGATCAATGCTTTGTGAGAAACCACTACGTTTTTGAACTCAGGGTTGATTTTCACAACTTTGAACTCCATAGTTTTTCCTACGAACTGATCGTAATCTTTAATTGGCTTAACGTCAATTTGAGAACCTGGTAAGAATGCTTCGATTCCGTGAACGTCAACGATCATACCACCTTTAGTTCTAGATTTAACAAAACCGTTAACGATTTCTCCAGTTTCGTGAAGTTCGTTTACTTTATCCCAAGCTTTAAGCGTTCTAGCTTTTCTGTGAGATAATTGTAATTGACCAGTTTTGTCTTCTCTCTTGTCAACCATTACTTCTACCTCATCACCTACTTTTAGGCCTTGGTTGTAACGGAATTCGTTAAGAGAAATAACACCTTCAGATTTGAAGTTGATGTCTACGATAGCTTCTTTGTCAGTTAATCTAACTACTCTACCAACTAAAACGTCATTATCGTTTAGGCTGTTAAGAGATCCGTTGTAGATTTCTTCTAAATCGCTTTTTTCTTTTCTCGCATCTGCATCAAGACCTGATTCGAAAGAATCCCAATCAAATTGTTCTGGTGCTACGTTTTGGTTTAAAATAACCTCTGCTGAATTTGTCTCTTTTGACATTTTCTAATAAAATTTGTATTCCTTCTTTTTTAATGGTTTGAATAAATGCGGATTTAAAAAATACGGAAGTAATTAATTATAAGTATTTTACTCTTCAAACCTTTTCGCCACAAAAGTGGGTGCAAAGATAAAAATTTTATTTGAGATAAACAATAGTTTTCAGGTTACAACATTTTCCATTAAACAACTGAATACCAACACGTATTATTAAAAGAGTAAAGGATTTAAAAATTTAAAGATTAGGAAGAATTCGAAAATTAGCTCATCAACGTTTTTTCTAAAGCTCTTTCAAATTCTTTTTCAGTTTCATGGTTATAAAAAGGTACTGCAGTAATTAAATATTCATCCGTATGAATGGTAATGGTTTTCTTTTCCTCTCCCATCTCCTTCAAAAAATCTTCTTTCCATCTGTCATAATCAATTAAATGAGTTCCTTTCGGCTCTATAAAAACCTGGTAAGTCAGCTGTTTGTCTTTTCTCTGACTGCAAAACAAAATAAAATCCGGTTCAAAAGCACGTCCTAACTTATCAAAGATCTTAATTTCCCTTTCATTACGGATCAGATGAATATCCTGATACTTTTGATTCAATCCTTTGAAGCGTCTGGAAAACAATTCTACAAATCTTTTTTCTTCACTGGTTCCATAATTAGCATTGTAAACATACCATGGTTCTTCTGAAACTATATTCTCCTGTCCTTTTGCCCTTTCACTGTTTTTATTAACCCTGATCTCTTTATCTTTGAAAACCTGATGAATAGGCTGCGGCTGGAACGATGAACCTTCATAATCTGGAGCATTATGTTTAATATCCGCTTCTATATTTTGCAGTAATCCATTGAGTGCCTGAAGGTAATCAAAATGTGAAATTTCCTGAAGGCGGCTTTGCGTTCCATGGAATATGATTTCCATTCCACCCAAATACTTCTCATCCTCTATAAAATCCCGAATAGATCTTATATTAGGAAAATAACGTGAAAGGTTATCGAAATAGTAAAAAGGATTCCGACTTAAGGCATATCTTACTACATGTTTCTGAATATCCTGAACTCTCACCCCTTCAGATTTTATTCCTTCTTCAGGAGGAGCTGGTTTCTCCAATTCAAAAAACACATTGGACATGCTTCCACTTCCTGAAGAAAGCTGATAACTGAACTTAGGCTTAGAAACTCCTAAATCTTTAAAAGACTTTATATGAGTAAAACTTTTAGGGATTTTCTTATTTGAAAACACAACTCCTTTTTTATACAAGTCTGTGGTTTTAAATATAGATTTTAGTTTTAACTGTTTGGTTTCAAGATTGGCTTCATCTTCATATATTCCGGAGTCTACTAGTGCTTTTTTGAGTTCCGAAATATAGCGGCTGTCTTCCTTGGTGTGATAGTATAATTCTTCTAAAATTTTCAGATCGTTTGCCATATCATCATCATATTTTCTCACAAACTTATCTTCGTCTTCTCCTACAGCAAATGGATAATACCTTGCTCCACGACCGATTAACTGAGCTTCAGAAAGGGTTGTTTTGCCTGGTTTACCATCTTTTCCGTCGCGGTCTTCATATAATCTTACAATATCAAACAAATTGAGAACATCCCAGCCTTCATTGAGCTTCTGTACAGCAAATACAGCACGAATTGGATTATTTTCTTCTTCTAACGTATTGAGTAAAATCTGGTTTTTCTCTGCTTCTGAGTCATTATTGGCACTCAAACAATTTTCTTCCCTGAAATGAGTCTGTATCCGTTTTACAATATCATTGTTTGAAATATTTTTAGTTTTAAAAAAATCAAAGGCCTTTTGAACAACAGAAACTGTAGATGTTTTCCTTATTTTTTCTACTATTTTTTCAGAGAAGTCATCAATCAGCTTGTGAAAGTTTTCTTTATTGTGTTCGGATTCTTTGATGGTTTTCTTGGCCTTGAAAAGAATAACAGGTTTCAGGTTAATATGATGAATGGCAGCCAATTCCTGGCGGTACAAATTGAGGATCAAAGCCTGAACAATCCTTTCCTGTTCATCATACATGGAACGTACAAGATTAATTTCCTTGGAAAACTTATCGGTTCTGAACTGGGCAAGATCATATTTATAAATGACTTTATCTTTATATTTCTCTGTGATTTCCCGGCTTTCATAATCCAAAGTAGCTGTAAATTCCAGCAGGATATTCTCGAAATTCTGATGCAGAATCTCCAAAACGGTTTCTTCCCAGCTTCCGAAGAGGTTTCCGCTTTTAGTGCCACTGTTCAGATGATGGGCCTCATCGGCAATCAGGACAATCTTTTTATCCTTAAAATCTTCATAGGTTACACTGTTTTCTTTGGTATTGTTTAAATCTATATGAAGCTGCTGGATCGTGGTAAATTTGATATTAATATTTTCATGATCGGATTCATCAAAATTATCAATCTGTTTCAAAAAGACCTCTTTACCATCAATAACGATTTTGTTCTGAAATAAATATTTGGATGTTTGAGGATTAAGAAAATTATCTTTCGTTTTCTGAATGATATTATTGCTGTTGACAAAAAACAAAAAATTACGATATCCTTTTTCATAGAGATGAAGCATTAAACCGCCCATTACCATTGTCTTTCCACTGCCCGTCGCCATATTATAAAGGAGATGCAGAGGTTTCTTGGGTTTCCCGTCAAAATCTTCCCGCTCCGTATATAAATAGCGTCTGAATGCTTCTTCCTGATACGGACGGATTCCAAATTTCAGATTATCGGTGATTCCATTGGGTAAAGAAACTTCTGCCAAAGCCTTACGCGCAAATGGATTATTGAATATTTCGTGTAAAAATACCATCTGCTTACTTTTTAAGTTGATAAAATGCTTTTGTTACTTTTTGCTCTTCCGGAGTGCATTCAAAGTTTCCATCATTAAGAGAAGAAAGGTTTACATAGAGCTGGTTCTTGTCGAGCAGTTCACAAAGGTGTTGTTTCTGTTCCTGTAGGCTTAATGTTTTGAAATCCTCAATATATTGTTCCTGTTTCTGAAGATCTACATTATAGTTAAGAAAAGATTTTTCTTTCATCTCTTCCCAAATCTGAAGAAGTGTTTTTTCATCTTTTGCTTCTTCTATTTTTTCTATGAAGGTTTGATTGTATTTTTTGAGTTCAAGATAGATGAAGGAGCCGCCGCCTTGCCAGTTGACGGATTTTGAGATACCGCCTTGTTCACCATCAATTACTTTCTTCAAACGCTCTACCGCAACAGTCTCTATGTAATCCATTTGCTCTATTCCGATATATTGGCGGTTCATTTTGTGAGCTGTGGATGCCGTGGTACCGCTTCCAAGATGGTAGTCTAAGATAATGTCATTTTCATTTGTCGCCAACTCAATAATTCTTTTTATAAATCCTTCTGGTTTAGGATTCGAAAAAACTTGATTACTAAATAAACTCTTCAAATGTTGTGTCCCATTTGTTGTAGTTTCAAGATCATCCCAGATTGTTTTTGCAACTTTTCCTCGTTCCATTGCTTCTGATAAAAACCGTTTTCTTTGAGGCCCTGCATTACCATCAACTCCGAAAACTATTCTATTATCCTCTAATAATTCTTTATATTTTGTAAAATCATTCTTCCAACTACATCCTACATTTGGCTTATACACTATTCCCGTATTTGGATTTTTAATTTCGTATTGCTGATTTGGACGCCAACCACCAACCTGAAAAGGATCTGCTTTCCAAACACCTCTTGCATCATTATCAGGATTAGAAAAACCAATTCCATCCTCTTGCAATCTAAACTCCATTCTATTCTTCACATAATAGTTTTTATCTTTAAAATAAACTAAAGTATGAGTATGCGAATTAGATATAATTGCTGTATTTGTCACGGACTTTGTAGAGTTCCAAATTATATCAGATAAAAAATTTTCATATCCAAAAACCTCATCACAAAGGACTTTCGCATAATGAGCTTCTCTATCATCTAAACTTATAAAAATTACACCATTATTTTTCAGTAATAATTTTGCAACCAAAAGTCTATTCTTCATAAAAGTTAACCAAGTAGAATGATTAAAACTATCATTATATTTAAACCCATCGTTTCCTGTATTATAAGGCGGATCTATATAAATAAGCTTCACTTTTCCTGCAAATTCTTTTTTCAGAGAATGCAATGCTAAAAGGTTATTCCCTTTGATAATCAGATTATCGGTAATGGTTCCGTTTTCATTTCGGTTGAAAAGAGATTCTTCACTTTGTTCAGAATGACAGAGTGCTTTTTCGCCCTCTTTATCAAATCTTTTAGCATTGGTTAAGACTTTTGGATCCAACAATTCAGTAATTTCATCCTGTGCCAGAACTTCATTGAAGAAAATCTCTTCTCTTTTATCTTCCTCACGGCTTTGTCCACCTTCCAGAATACAGTCTTTAAATGGCCATACCAATGAGACTTCATTGCGTTGTTTCAAATGCTTACCATCAATCGTTAGGCCTACTTTGTTTTTGAATTGAGTATAGCTGTCATTCAGATAGTTTTTCTGCTCAAGGAACTGAATAAAAAGGTTTTGTTTGAACACCCAGACCTCTTTTACTTTTATGAAAAATTTTTCTTTCAAATCGGAGTCTTCCAATAGCAATCCGATCAATTCTTCATCAAAGTTCTGTGCTTTATTCAGGACAACCCATTTTTTTATTTCTCCATTATCGGAAACATAGTTAGGTTCTTTCTTAATCTGTTTTTCAAGAGTTTGGTAGAGTTTCATGGTATTAATTTTATTGCTTCAAATTTATTTTGAAAGCACGTGATATTTCTACGGGAATCCGTAAAACAAAACGCAAATAGTGAATTTTGCTTCGCAAGTGAATCATCAGTTATTATAATGTAAAAAATCACTAGTTCAGCAGATAGATTATTTATTATTGAAAGGTTCTTAAATCTATAGTAAAAAGGCTTCGACTCCGCTCAGCCTGACCATACATAATTCAACAGCATATTATTAGAGTTGTCATTCTGAGCGGAGTCGAATCATCTATAATTAGTAGAAGACAAAATGAGATTCTTCACTTCACTAAGCTTCATTCAGAATGACAGCAACACCAAACTACAACTAATCATCATTCTCACACCCTTCCATTCTAAAATTCTCAAACACCTCAAACTCCAAAATTCACTACCTTTGCACCATGGAACTACAATCAATTTATCAAAAGCTGCAGATTCAGGATATGAATCAGATGCAGAAATCTACTTATAAAGCGTCTGAAAACAATACCGATATTGTTTTGCTCTCTCCTACCGGATCCGGAAAAACGCTGGCTTTTTTATTTCCGGTTCTTAGAAATCTGAAAAAGAATGTTCAGGGTGTTCAGGCATTAATATTGGTTCCTGCGCGAGAGTTGGCCTTACAGATTGAACAGGTTTTCAAATCAATGGGAACTGATTTTAAAGTTTCCGTTTGTTATGGTGGCCATGATAAAAAGATTGAAGTCAATAATTTAATTGAAGCTCCAGCGGTTTTAATCGGAACTCCGGGAAGAATTACCTATCACGTAAGAAATAACAATTTCGATCCGAAAACAATTAAGACATTGGTTCTGGATGAATTTGATAAGGCTTTGGAACTAGGGTTCCATGATGATATGGAATTTATTTGTAGTTCTTTAAAAGGGCTTTCTCAAAGAATTTTAACGTCTGCAACAGCAATGGATGAAATTCCTGCATTTACAGGCTTGAAAGATGAAAAAATCATCAGCTTCCTTAAAGAGAATGAAGTAAAGCCGGATATTCAGCTGAGGAAAGTAATGACGATTTCGGAAGAAAAACTGGATACCCTTTTCAACCTGGTTTGTAAAATCGGGAATAAAAGGACTCTGATCTTCTGTAACCACCGTGATGCAGTAGACCGTATTTCTGAACTTCTTCATCAGATGGGCATCGATAGAGAGACTTTCCATGGCGGAATGGAACAAGATGAAAGAGAACGTGCTTTACTGAAATTCAGAAATGATTCTGCAAGAATCCTAATTACAACTGACCTTGCTGCCCGCGGACTGGATATTCCTGAAGTGGAATCTATTGTACATTATCAGCTTCCTCCAAAAGAAGATGCTTTCATCCACAGAAACGGACGTACCGCAAGAATGAATGCCAAAGGTTTTGTGTACCTGATTATGACAGAAGAGGAAAATTTCCCATTCATCAAAAACGACACTCCTGAAGAAAGTGTTGCCGGATTTACTAAAGTTCCGCAGAAAACACCTTTCCAGACCATTTACATCAGTGCAGGAAAGAAAGATAAAGTCAACAAAGTAGATATTGTAGGTTATCTGCTTAAAAAAGGAGAATTACAAAAAGAAGATGTAGGTGTTATTGAAGTAAAAGACACCACTTCTTATGTTGCCGTTTCAAGAAATAAGGTGAATGCTCTTTTAAGAAAGCTGCAGAATGAAAAGCTGAAAGGGAAAAAAGTGAAAATGGAAGTTGCTTATTAAGCGTACTCTCAATACTATATAGTCATTGCGAACGAAGTGAAGCAATCTCATACCAACAAATCATGTTAAATGATAAGAGATTGCTTCGTCGCTATGCTCCTAGCAATGGCACAAAAATTATTTTATTCCTCTTACTCTCATCGGAAAAGTATACACCGATTTTGAAGCGGTAATGAATAAGACATCATTATTTTCTCCTCCAAAAGTCACATTGGAAGTCCATTTTTCAGGAATAGAGATGTGATAAATTTTCTTACCATCACGGTTAAAAACATGCACTCCGTCTCCTGTTAAATAAAGATTTCCATGTTTATCCAGGGTCATTCCATCTGAACCCATTTCACAGAATAATTTTTTCTCAGACAATTTTCCTTCTCCCAGAATATCATATACATACGTTTTTCCGGCATCAATATCGGAAAGGTATAATTTTTTTAAAGTCTCACTGCCTACAATTCCATTGGGTTGGATGAAGGTGTCTAACTTAGACATCTTTCCGTCTTTATTTCGGTAGTAAAGGCTTTTATTGGGTAATTCTTCCTTAAAATTTCCCCAATAGTCTCTTTTGTATAAGGGGTCCGTGAAGTACATCCCTCCAAAAGCATCATTCCAGACATCATTAGGGCCATTCAACCTTTTACCTTCAAAATTTTTGAATAATACCTCTACTTTTTTATCTTTTGAAATCTTCCACATTTCTCCGTTATCATCTGAACAGGTAATCAGGAAACCATCCTTATCAAAATGGGTTCCGTTTGCTCTTCCTGTTTTATCTAAGAATTCTATAACCTGATTCGTTTTCCAGTCCCAGTAATAGATTTTATCATTAGGCTGATCGGTAAAATATACATTTCCCTCTTTATCTGCTGATGGGCCTTCTGTAAAGCTAAATTTATCAGAAACCATTTTAGGTTTTACTCCTTCATAAAACATTTTACTACTATTTACTGATTGACAGTTTACTAATGCGAAAACCAAACCAATCAGGCCTGCTTTACAAATATTCTTCATACTTCATTTTTAGATCTGCAATTTACGACATGCTTTTTTGCTTTCAAAAATATTTTCTCTTATTGATATATTATTTTACAAAATACAAAATGTCCCAATTGTCCTATTTTTGAAGTAGATCATATTAGGAGTCGATGGATATAATTCAGAGCTTTGCAGTAGAGGAATCAATACCGTTTATCTACAGAAATTCAGTTGGGTAAGCAGGAATTGATCCGGATGAAAAATATTACCAAAATACTTTTATAGCATACGATAATGAGCGCAGAGTCCAACAACATCAAATCCCTGGAAATTGAAAATGAAGATTTTAGAAATTCGGTAGGAACAATGGATGAGACCGGAAAAAGAAAATGGATCTTCCCCAGAAAGCCGAAAGGAAAATATACCAATTACAGGAACTACACCAGTTATGTTTTATTGGCTTTATTCTTCGGATTACCTTTTCTAAAAATTAACAATAATCCATTTTTCTTATTTAATGTTATTGACCGAAAGTTCTTTATCATTGGACAGCCATTTTACCTTCAGGATTTTTTCATCCTTGCCTTGGGAGCAGTTACCTCTGTCATCTTTGTCATGTTGTTCACCGTGGTTTTTGGAAGAATATTCTGTGGCTGGCTTTGTCCGCAAACCTTATTTATGGAAATGGTATTCCGTAAAATAGAATACCTAATTGAAGGAGACCGAAACAAACAAATGAAACTCGACAGACAGGAATGGGATGCTGAAAAGATAAGAAAGAGATTAACGAAATGGTCTGTATTTATCCTGATTTCTCTTACCATCTCTACTTTCATGTTCATGTATATTGTAGGCTATGAACAGGTCTTCCAGATTATGATTGAAGGCCCCTCAGAACATCCTTTAAAGTTTATCACAATGATCTTTTTCACGATGACTTTCTATTTTGTTTTTGCGTGGCTCCGTGAGCAGGTATGTACTCTGGTTTGTCCTTACGGAAGACTTCAGGGAGTATTAATTGATAAACAGACGATCAACGTATATTATGATTTCAGAAGAGGAGAAGGCCGTTCAAAATGGAGAAACAATGAAGACAGAAAAGCGGCTGGTAAAGGAGATTGTATAGATTGTAATCAATGCGTTGTAGTCTGTCCTACAGGAATTGACATCAGAAACGGACAGCAGTTGGAGTGTGTTAACTGTACAGCGTGTATTGATGCCTGTGATGAGATCATGGATAAAGTAGGCCTGCCTAAAGGATTAATCCGCTATGCAACTGAGTCTGAAATCGAAAATCGTGAGAAGTTTAAATTCACTTCTAGAATGAAGGCTACAACTGTCATTCTTGCTCTTTTAGTAGGATTCCTTGGCTTTTTAATGTATGATCGTGGTTCTATGGAAGCTAAATTCATTAAGCCTGCTGGTTCTACATTCTTCATTAAAAATGGTAAAATCACCAATACCTTCATTTATACACTTCTGAATAAATCCAATGAGAAAAAGGTTCTGACCATTAAAGTCATCACTCCTGAAGACGCTGAAATCACTTATTTCGGATCTGAAAAAATTATTTTAAAAGGAGACCAGATCTTAAAAGGAAATATCAACATCTCTTTCCCTGAAGATAAAATCAAATTCTCTAAACAAAATATGACAATTGGCGTTTTTGATGAAGAAGGAAAAATGGTAGATTCTTTTGAAACTACGTTTGAAGGACCGTTTAAACTAGTGCTGTAATATATAGAGAGAGTAAGAAATAGGGGACCTGGGTTTTGAAGTTTATAAAATCATTAACTGATAACCAATAATATAATAAAAGAATTAAAGACCTGCCATTATAAAAGCTTTAAGTCTTGGACTTTATCCCAAATTAGGCCTTATATTTCCTCATAAACTGAGTAGGGGTCATTCCGGAATTTTTCCGGAAGACTCTTACAAAGTAGGAATATTCTTCATACCCTAGTCTGAAGGCAATCTCTACAAGGTTTTCATCGAGGTACATCAGCATTCTCTTAGCTTCCAGCACGACCCTTTCTGTGATAACTTCTGTAGCTGTTTTCTGCACTACCGCCTGTACGGTTCTGTTCAGATGTTTTGATGAAATACCCAATAAAGATGCATAATAAGCAATGGATTTATGTTCAGTAAAATATTGCTCGATAAGATTTTCAAAGTCCTGATAATGCTTAAAATAGGAAAGTCCGGCAGAAGAGGTTAGTGTATCGAAATCCTTTGAAAACAGCCGGGTTGAATTGATGAAAATCTGAGACATGAATGATAGGATAAGTCCATTTTTCATCAGATTGTTAGATAGATGCTCCCTTCCCAGTTCCTGAAACAAATGGATGTTCTTTTCCAGTTCTACGACATCCAGTTGCAGTTTTCTGGGAAAAGATACTGAGCCGAAAAAAGGAAAATTTCTTAGTTTCTGATTCACATAATGCATTTCATAAAATTCCTGGGAACAAAAGAAAATATACCCTTCAATATCTTCTGAAAGCTCCCAACTGTGAATTTGTCCCGGTGAGAGAAAAAACAAGCTTCCTTCCGAAACATCATACCGCTGAAAGTCTATCTCATGAACACCATTTCCGTGAGTAAAAAGAACAGCTGCATAAAAATCATGCCTATGAGGTTTTTCTATATGCTGATGCCCCACAATCAAATGGTTTTTCATCGTATTAAAATAAAAATCCGAAGGATTCTTACCCTGAAAAAGATCAATATGAAGAACGGAAATAGAATTCATCCTATAAATAAATGGATGATAAAAGTACTATAAATAAAGCCAAGCTACAAATCCAATACAAAAAAGGACCGACTATTGCCGATCCTTTTTATACTATTGAGTGATTATTATTTTATAACCAGTTTACTGTTGTATACTCCTTTTGAAGAGTTAATGCTGATTACATATACTCCTTTAGGTACCTTAACATTCATTTCTTTGGTATTATTTCCTTCACTTTGATAGGCTGATGAATGGATCAGTCTTCCACTTGAATCAAATAACGTTACTTTCACTTCCCCTTTTATATTCTGAGATTTGATAAAGAAATTGCCATCACTTGGATTTGGATATACTTTAATATCATCGGCCAATGGAGACGAAGATACTTCTCTGGTAGCTAAAGTCCCTGTTTGTTGTGTACATACTTCCAGTGACCATCCTGTAATAGTCCCTACACTTCCCGGATTATTGTCTGAAGCAAACAGTTTCCATTCTCCCTGTGCTTTATGACCTTTAAAGATAGTTAAAGTTTCATACGATTTAGTTTCTCCCTGAACTGGCGAAGCACAAGCAACAGCAGCTCCAGTATCACTGAATGCCGCTGTAATTCCGGAAGAATTGTTACAGCTTCGGTTCCAGAACAAAGCAGAAGCTCCTGTAGGACTTTCAATACCCAAAGATAAGTGTCTTACATTCGGATGGGTAACAGCAGGGGTAATTTTAACCTTGGTAATAACTCCGGGATTGTTTACCATTAAAGGGACTTTCACAATAGGTGATGATATATTGCTTCCTCCAGGACCATCTTTAATGGATATCGGATCTCCGCTATACGTATAGGTACTACAACTTTCACCGGTTACACTATAATCTATCACAAAGCTAGGGCTCACTGCATAGTAAACATTTCCTACTGCTTCAATCATAATATAAGCATTGGATGCGGTAGAGCCTGCAGGAATAGTTATTTGTTCACTCCCATCATTAGGTGTATTGGCAACAATTGTAGTAAATGTTTGTCCTCCATTTCTAGATAATTTAATGTTTACATTGGCTGTATTTACTGGTGCAGCATTGGTACCAGCCACATCCCAAGTTACCATAAAGCTTCCTGCTGAAGATAATGACTGCCCAAATGTTGGCGCAGTCACTTGAAAAGGACCCGTATTTGCATTTACTGTTACTGCAGACGTATTCTGCCCTACCTGAGGCTGCAAAGGATTATTATCTCTTACAGACATATTAAAATTAAGAGTTCTCGCAACACTGGAAACAGACTCCCATCGGGTTGTCAACACACCGGATAATACGGTATTAAACTCAGGGAAATATCTCTGTGAAGTACTTATTGGCATTTTTGATCTAAAAACAGGACCTGAAGGTTTTGTAGCATAAGCATAGGAATTAGTTCCCATTTGAGCATTAGCAGCCTGATCCGTCTCTTCTATCGTATAAGTATAAGATCCTGCATTAGCATCGGTTGTTGTTCCTTTTAAAACAAATGGAGTAGATTTTGGAATAATATAATTCCCTCCAAGTGTTACTGTAGGTGCTGGGTTTGTGAAAGCTGTAGTTACTCCACATGAAATTGAATTTATTCTATTTTTAATTTGGTTAACACTATTTATATGGTAATAAGCATCAGAATTGAACTGAACATCTAAATTCCCTCCTATAATTCCTGTATAAGCCATAATTGTACTTCCACTGGCTGGTTCTACTTTTTGATTAGCCTGATTTGTATGGGAAGTATAAGTATGTCCTGCCCCCATTTGATGCCCCATTTCATGAGCAACATAATCTATATCATAGGTGTCTCCCTCAGGGAAGTTACAGGCAGTCCAACCTCTTCCAGGAAGAGAACCGCATAAAGCATCAGTATAAGCTGCTCCATTAGCATCTTTTTTATCCAGTAGGTGTCCCATATCAAAATCTGATATACTAATTTGGGACACAATACCTATATGAGCTTCATCAGGACCGGCATCATCAGGATATGGATCTGTTGCTGAATTCAAAAATATAATAGCATCATTATTGGCAATCAAATTAAAATGAACAGACAGATCTTTTTCAAAAACTCCGTTCATTCTGGTTAAAGAAGCATTCATTGCCGACAAAATCACAGCTTTTTTTTGTATGTCAGTAGCTGTAGCAGGAGTTCCGGCAGCAGTTAAATGATATTGTGCATATTCTCCTGTACAAGAAAGTGCCATTCTAAAAGTATTAAATCCCGCCGTTTTTTTATTTACCGCATTGTTTTTTTTTTCAGGGGTACTTTCTATTGCTTGCTCCTTTGTGGAACATTCAAACGGTTCTTTGTCCTGCCCTCTCCTCGCATTAGAGTCAAAAACAGCGTATACTGTTCTGTCTTCTGTATAAACTTCAATAAATTCTGAGATTCCGGAACGGGTTATCATAGAAGAAAATCCTACCGGTGATAAACTGAATCTTAAATATACACTAGGATCTTCCAATGCAGTTCCTACATAGGATTTAATATCTGGATATTTTTCCTGTAGCTCTGGTGCCATATTAGAATATTCCCAAACCTGAAATTTTTCTAATCCTCCCTTAACAGTAGGAAGAGAAATAATTGTTCCTTTCTGGCTTGAAAAACGGGCAGGTGCATTTTTCAGAAGTTGTTTGAGCTGATGGGCATCAAGTGAATATAATCCTGAAAATTCGAGTTTTTCCTGAGATTTTTTCACTTTTTCAGACCTAAGCTCGGTCCTTTTCCACTGTGAAAATCCCAGGAAAGGAATCATCAGTGCGAAAATTAAGAAATAATGTTTCATATCATTGTAGGTTTTTGTGTTTCACTAAGTTATAAAAAATATAATGTGTTTTATATTTTTTTTCACAATACAATGATATTTTATTTTCTGATTAAAAATTCAGGTTATCACAGGACTTTGCAAGATATATTTGGATGAAACTTTAAAAAATTTTTATCTTTGAGGTTTAGGAGCTGTAAAATGAAAATAAACTTACCTGATAAACTGTATTACTCCATAGGAGAAGTCGCTAAGGCATTCGATGTAAACACTTCATTAATACGCTATTGGGAACAGGAATTTCCTATCATCAAACCTAAAAAGAATAAAAAAGGAAATCGTTACTTCACTCCTGAGGACATCAAGAACCTACAGATGATCTATCATTTGGTAAAAGAAAAAGGATATACATTGGATGGAGCCCGTGTTGCCTTGACTACCAATAGTAAAATTTCAGAAACCATCACCATTATTGACCGCCTTGAGTTTGTAAAAGCAGAGCTTTTAAAGCTGAAAGAATCATTGGGTGATAGAGACTCTGAATAATCTCTTCAACTTTTCTTTAAATCATTCTACGCCAAAGAATACAAAGTCTTAATTTTTAACAGATTACATTTTTTTATATTCTAATATCAAGCATTTCACCCCTTGGTATTGCCATGCATGGTTTTTATCAATATGTTTATACATTATACATATGATGAGAAAAAACTATTACCAAAAGCTGGCTTTTATGGTCATTTTACTGGCTATTCTATTGGCTTTTCAGCAATATACAAGCAGGGATAAAGAATCTTTTCCCGATATAAAATTTATTGCCGGCAATTCAATTACTGCCAACATAACAGATTTCGACCCGAATATTTTAACTCCGGAGCGATGGCAAAAGCTTGGTTTTTCTGAAAAACAGGTATCTACTATTCTTAAATATAAAGATATTGTAGGTGGAACTTTTACATCCAAAGAGCAGCTAAAAAAATGCTATGCTATTTCTGATGAAAAATTTGAAGAAATAAAACCTTTCATACTACTTCCTGAGGCTTCTGTAAAGGATCATTCAAAACGTTTTACCAACTTTGAAAAGAAAAAAATTATAGTTTCCGGAAAGTTCAATCCTGATCTCAAAACTTCCCATGACTGGGTCAAAATGGGGTTCAGTGAAAGGCAGGCTGAAGCTATGATAAAGTATAAAAACTATTTGGGTGGCAGCTTTATCAGTATGGAAAAATTCAAAGAATGCTTTATCATTTCCCCGGAAAATTACAACAAACTGAGACCTTATCTACTTTTACCTGCAAAAACTCCTGAAAATTTTAAGACTTCCGGCTTCAATCATCCTGATAAGATTAAGGTACAGTATTATACTTTTGATCCGAACCTTCTTGATGTTGAAGGATGGAGGGCACTTGGCTTTTCAGATAAACAAACTCAGGCTATCGTCAATTACCGTGATAAAAATCTTCATGGCAGTTTTAAAAACATGGATGATATTCAAAAATGCTTTGTTATTTCTGCAGAAAAGTTTCAGGAGATGAAACCTTTTATTAAACTCAATCCCGAGACTATAAAGAAAGTGGAAATACAGCAGGAAAAAACGGATTTTTCAAAAACAGATCTCAACACTATTACGTTCAAACAACTTATAGAATTTGGGTTGGATGAGAAAAGTGCCGGTTCTATGATTGGCTTTAGAAAAAAACTGAAAGGTTTTGTTAATAAACAGCAGATTCTGGATACTTATAATATTGATAAAGAATTGGTTCAAAAATTAATATCCATTGCTCCATTAGATGCATCCAATGTTCCAAAATACACCTTAGCGGATGCTCCTGAAGAATGGCTTAAAGATCATCCCTATTTCAAATATTCCGCAGATAAAATCATATTCTACCGGACAACTTATCCTGATGATAAGAAAATTCTAAAGTTTCTGAAATTAAAACCTGAATATGAAGAAAGAATGAAATTGTATTTAAAATAATAGGGTATTGAGTAAACATATCATATCAACAAATAAAAACTCCCCAAAACAAATACTACTATTTTGGGGAGTTCTAATCTGAAACATTGGTTTATATTTTAGTGATGCATATAATTACTAGGACCATTGGTTCCTTCAATTGATTCAGGGAGTATTCCATATTTGGAGCGTAAATTAACTGTCCCAAGGGTTTTTCCGGTCGCAATTTCAATAACACTAATGGTGCCGGAATTTAAGTTAGGAATATCAAGCAGGTTATTTTGTACTGCTACCACTTCTTTTCCTTTTTTAGTTTTAAAGAAAACCATGTGATGAGCTCCTTTATCTGCGGTAAGGGTTTTTAAAAGTTTTAGATTGGGAAGATTACTGATGTCAAAGACCAAAACTTTTCCAGGATCTGCAAAACTTACATAGAGTCTGTTGTTATCATCAATATACATTTCGAGCGTCCAGCCTAATCCTTGGGTACTTCCATCAAATATTTTGGTAAAAGCATCATATTTCTTAGTGGCAGCATTGTATGGAGCAATCCAGATATCACCTCCAAGCATTGTTGTAGCAAGGGCATATTGTGGAAATTTTCCACGAAGCAATAAAACTTCGACTGGGCTGGATAAATCCGTTGGTGAATCTGCAACCTGATAGGTTTCTTTTAATTCATAAGTATTCAGATCTATTAAGGTACAGGTATTTCCAAAACCACTGGTAAGATCAGGGTGAATGGTAGAGGTAACCATCATGAGCCCTTTTTCTTCATTCACAGAAATGCCATGCGGATACATAATAAACTTGTTGGGATTGTCCTGAATTGGAGCTTTGATGGTTTTGATAAGCTGATTATTATTAGCATTAAAAACCCCTACGCTTCCATCTTTTAAGCCTCCAGCTCCACCCATAAAGGTCATAAAGAATCTTCCGTCATTGGTGAAGAATAAATTTTCTCCCACTGTATTCTCTCCAGTATCAATAGGTGTTGCACTTACTAATTTGGGCTGTCCTATTTTATCTTTTTCTGCTTTTATTTCATAAAGATAACTGCCCCCCAAAGCCGTTGTATACAATTTATTTTTGTTCTGATTATAATAAAGATGATGAGGCAGAACACCAACGCCTAACTCAAGTTTATTACTAATATTTCCAAAATCGGGAGCTTCAGGATCAAGCTCTATCACCGCTATACCATCGGATTGGCCTGTCAAGCTTCTATAATCAATAAAAAAAGCAGTGTCGTGTGGAATCTCTGGATGATTTTCATGTTGACAATTAGAAAATATCATCAGGATAATGATAAATAGGGGAACTTGGTTAAATTTCAATTTCATGATTTTCAGTTATTTAGTTATTCGTGTTATAAATATAACACAATTTCAATAAAAAAAACTAAAAATATTACACATTTATGTGAATTTTGTAAATATTAATTCCAAAACGTTCTTTTCAACTGTTATTTCTAAATAAGCATCATTAAAATTACATATCCTTTCAAAAAAATAAGCAGGAAACTGCTTCCTGCTTATCATTTATACTTGTTACTTAATTGTATAATCTTAATCGATTGTTTTACTTGAGTCTGTGAGCAAAGTGTTTAAAGATTTCAGCTCATCCTCTGTTAAATCTCTCCATTTTCCGATTGGGAGATCAAGTTTGATATTCATGATACGAATTCTTTTCAGTTTTTTTACTTCATAGCCAAGGTATTCACACATTCTACGGATTTGTCTGTTTAATCCTTGGGTAAGAATAATTCTGAAATTCATATCATCAATCTTTTCCACCTCACATTTTTTAGTCACAGTATCCAGGATAGGAACTCCATTTCTCATTTTTTCAAGAAATCTCGGATTAAGGGGCTTATCTACTCTTACAATATACTCTTTTTCATGATTGTTTCTTGCACGCAGGATTTTATTTACAATATCTCCATCACTGGTTAAAAGAATAAGACCTTCACTGGGCTTATCCAGCCTTCCAATCGGGAAAATTCTTTTGGGGTGATTGATATAGTCTACGATATTATTCTTTTCACGTTTTGTATCTGTAGTACATACAATTCCTACTGGTTTATTAAAAGCAATATAAACTGGTTTTTCCTGTGGTTCTCTGATAGGTTTTCCGTCTACTTCCACGAGATCATCATCGGAAACTTTGGTTCCCAATTCGGGAATCTTTCCGTTAATCTTTATCCTTCCTTCTTCCAACAACTTATCTGCTGCTCTTCTTGAACAGTAACCTACTTCTGATAAATATTTATTAATACGTGTCTTTTCCATTAGTTTCTACCATAATTGGTATCATTTTTCATTCGCTAAAAATCTAAAATCGTTACTTAAAAACTGATCTGTAGCATCTTCAATTTTATACTCTCCGATTTTTGTTCTTCTCAATTGTGTCAAATAAGCACCTACACCTAATTCCTGGCCGATATCATGGGCCAAACTTCTGATATAAGTACCTTTTGAACATCCAACGGTAAAACTTATCAAAGGAAAATCTATTTTTATATCATTGAGATAATGAATCGTTGTTTTTCTGGATTTCATTTCTACTTCCTCTCCTGCTCTAGCCAGATTATAGGCTCTTTCACCATCAATCTTTATGGCAGAATACACCGGTGGTTTTTGTTCAATTTCCCCAACGAATTTTTCCAAAACTTCTTTTACCTGCTCCTCTGTGATATGGACTATATCCTGATGAAGAATTTCCGGTTTTTCAGTATCGTAGGATTCTGTTTGAACTCCTATTTTGATCTCTGTCCAGTATTCTTTAGGTGCGTCCTGAATTTCAGGAATCTTTTTGGTGAATTTTCCGCAACAAACAATGAGAAGTCCAGTCGCTCTTGGGTCCAGGGTTCCTGCATGTCCGATTTTAAATTTTTTAGGAAGGTCAAATTCCCTTTTCAATTTATATTTCATTTTATTAACAGCCTGGAAGGAAGTCCAGTCCAAAGGCTTATCTAATAAAAATATGTATCCTGATTTCAGTTCTTCCGCCGTCATGAATGGATGATGAATATTTTTTATTTAAAGAAATAGAAATAGATTAATAAAGCAATTCCTACGAAAATCCGGTACCATCCCCAAGGTTTGAAACCATATTTGTTAAGTACTCCAATGAAGGCTTTGATGGCGATAAGCGCTACAATGAAAGCCACAACGTTCCCAATTACAAAGATCATAATGTG
Source organism: Chryseobacterium sp. StRB126 (assembly GCF_000829375.1). Classification (NCBI taxonomy): domain Bacteria; kingdom Pseudomonadati; phylum Bacteroidota; class Flavobacteriia; order Flavobacteriales; family Weeksellaceae; genus Chryseobacterium; species Chryseobacterium sp. StRB126. The sequence continues at coordinate 1,876,208 of NZ_AP014624.1, read as the reverse complement.
ATCCTGTGAGGCCATAATCATTTCATATCCTTTCTGAGGATTAGCTGTTTCCTTTCCCCATGTTTTTACAAAAACAGAATACACCGTTACGGCTAACATGGTAGGTACAGCAAGGAAGAAAGAGAATTCTGCAGCAGCTTTTCTGGTAAGCCCCTGTGTCATACCACCAATAATGGAAGCAGCACTACGGCTGGTTCCCGGCATCATAGCCAGACATTGCCAGAACCCTATGGTAATTGCTTTTTTTATAGTAATCCCCTTCTCATCATCAATCGTAGGATTTTTAAACCATTTATCTGCAAATAATAAAACAACACCTCCTAAAACCAATACAGAAGAAATAGCAATCTGATTTCCCAGAACGGCTTCAATTTTATCATCGAATAAATACCCCAACACCAATGCAGGAACTACGGCAAATGCCAGCTTAAAGTAAAACTGAATATTTTTCAAGTCAAAAAACTTCTTCCAATAAGCCACTACAACTGATAAGATAGCCCCAAACTGAATGGATACCTGAAACATTTTTAGAAATTCATCCTCAGGCATTCCCAATAAACTAGCAGTGAATCCCATGTGCGCTGTAGATGAGATAGGAAGATACTCCGTTAATCCCTCTACGATGGCAATAATAATCGCTTTAATTATATCCATAATTCTTTTACAAAAATTAAAAAATTAAGAGATTGAGATATTTAAAGTATGGGACTTTAAATACCTTAATCTCTTAATCTCAAAATATAAATTTTATTTATTTTCTTTTTAAAATAGCGTAGATTTCTATTACAAAACCTATCACAACAAATAACGGAGCGATTCTGATCCTTCTTATGGAAAAGATATCATCATTCCATGAATTGGGATCAAGCTTACCGTCTACGGTATTGGCATCAGGCCCCATCATCAACAGAAATCCAACCACAATAAATGCCAGCCCGATCAGCATCCATTTAAAGTTCTGCTGTCCGAAATAGAACGTGTTTTCCTGTGGTGCTTCTGCTTCACTTCCGAAGTTTGAAGCAGAAAATTTATTTGTTTTTTTGCTCATTTTTAAGAGTAATATAAATCGTCAACGTTTGATTTTAAGAATCTCCATGTTGCAAAAATAGTACTTAAGACAGAAATAAAAATTCCTACTCCCAACACCAAGATTACTAACCAGAAATACTGATTGTTGTCCTGTACAAAAGCTGATCCGATCTGGCTTGTGAAATAATACCAAACCCCTCCCAGGGCAAGAAGCCCGATTAAAGAACCTATGGCACCTAAAACAATTGCTTCAATGATAAAAGGCTTAAGAATAAATCTTCTTTTTGCTCCTACCAGCTGCATGGTTTTAATAATAAATCTCTTGGAGAAAATTTTCAGACGGATGGAGTTGTTGATTAACACTACAGCCAATACAAGGAACAGTAATGAAAATCCGAAAATCCATTTTAAGATTCTGCTCAGGTTGTTGTAAACATCTACCATCAAAGTACTGTCATTCTTCACATCAATGATGCCAGGAACTGATTTTATTACCTTGATTGCCTCATCAATTTTCGCAGGATCTACGTATTCAGGTTTTAAAGCAACTTCAATAGATGATGGGAAGATATTTTCTTCAAACAATGCATCACTATCAATTCCCATACTTTTCTTAGCTTCCTTAGCGGCCATGCTTCTTGAAATATAGGTTGCTTTTTTTACAGGAGCTAATGTCTGTACCTTTTTAAAAGTTTCTTCTTCCAGTTTTGCAATTTTCACAGAATCTTTAGCGTCATAATTTTCATCAAAGTAGGCGTTCACCACCAACTGTTCTTTGATATAGTCAGAATATTTCTGGGCATTAATTAAAATAAGCCCCATTAAACCTAACAAAAATAACACTAAGGCAATACTTATCACTACTGTAATATTGCTGGACCGAAGCCTTTTCTTATTAAACTCATCTACAGATTTAGCCATTAATATTAAAATTTTTGGCTAAAATAGAAAAAATCTTCCGAAATTTGGGAACGAAAAAGAGAAAATCACTGTTAATAAAATCATAAAAAACATTGAGTGTAAAAGCAAAAAAGCATCTTGGTCAACATTTTTTGACGGATGAAAACATCGCAAGGAAAATTGTAGAAGGTCTTAGTTTTGAGAGCTATAATAACATTATGGAGGTAGGTCCCGGAATGGGAGTTCTTACCAAATATCTTCTTGAAAAAGATCATCACATTTACCTTGCCGAAATTGATACGGAATCTATAGAATACCTGAAAAACAACTATTCTAAGGTTACGGAAAATACTTTTGTAGGAGATTTCCTGAAACAGGATTTTAATTTTATTAAAGATGAACAGATTGCTATTATCGGAAATTTTCCGTATAATATTTCATCTCAGATATTATTCAAGATTGTAGACCATTATGAGTTGATTCCTGAAATGGTAGGGATGTTCCAGAAGGAAGTGGCTGAAAGAACTGCTGCCGTTCCAAGGACTAAAGATTATGGTATTCTGTCTGTTCTTATTCAGGCTTACTATGATGTATCCTATATGTTTACGGTACATGAAAACGTCTTCAATCCGCCACCAAAAGTAAAATCCGGCGTTATCCGTCTTACAAGAAACCCTAAAGAAGGTTTAGCCGGAAATGAGGTTCTTTTTAAGCAGATTGTAAAGACCGGCTTCAACCAAAGAAGAAAAAAGCTATCCAATGCTTTGAAAACTTTAAATATTCCTGAAGTTTTAAAAGGCCATGAGTTTTTAGATAAAAGAGCGGAAGAACTTAGTGTATCTGATTTTATTCACTTCGCCAATCTTTGGAAAGAAAACCAATAAGGTGTACATCACAAAAAGTTCTTCATAAAAGAAGCTTTATCGGTATTTGTATAAAAAGAAAGCCTTTCAGATGAAAGGCTTTCTTTTATATATTATTCTCTGTTTTTCAACATGATCCAGCCGGACCAATTCATCTGAGTTTTAGATTTAGGATAATCATAGGTAAATTTATACCAATAGGTTGCAGAAGGTAATCTTTTGCCAGCTAGAGTTCCGTCCCAAACTGGGGTATCTTTTGTAAATCTGAACATCTCTACTCCATATCTGTCATAGATAGAACCTGTAAAGTTTTTGAACTGTCCTAAAGACTTCAGATCCAGCACATCATTGATTCCATCATTATTAGGAGTAATAAAATTGCTGATCTGTAACGTAAAGAAGTCAAAAGTTCCTATACAGTGGGTTCCTACTCTTCTCACCAGGATGGTATAATTGGTATTATCTAAAAGTCCTGTAAATACATTAGATTCCTGCCATGTAATTCCGTTATCAATAGAATATTCAAGACTGCTTGGCATATTATTCATTGGAGGGTTTACTGCAGAAACCGTCAGTGTCTTTTTAGATGTCTGATAATCTATTCCGATGACATAAGGAATGGCAGCTCCCATTACCTGAGCAGAGAAGATTTTTTTACAGTATCCGTTATCAATCTCAACGGTATAAATTCCCCATTTCTCTACATCTATCTTTTGTGTAGTAGCTCCTGTACTCCATTTGTATTTATAATTTTTTCCTGCACCTGCATCCAGGGTTACAAGGTCTCCATCACATATTTCAACGTCTTTTAAAGGGCTTTTAATTTCAGGAACCACTTCAATTCTTATGGTTGCAGGATTAAGAGATTTACATCCTTTTGCGCCTATTGCATATACAGTAAATACAGTAGTCTGATGTAGTGTAACCGTCTGTATATTACCTGTTCCAGAGAAATTATCCCAAAGATAGGTATCTCCTCCTTCAGCCGTAAGCGTTACACTTTCTCCCGGACATATTTGTATAGCTGATGTTTTCAATTTGGCAACAGGAGTTTCTTCTTTAAATAATTTCAATTCAACTATTTTTCTACAGAAACCTCCATTTGAAACAACTACATATAATATCTGGCCATCAGTACCATTATAGTTCAGAATATTTTGGATATAATTGTTATTTTCAGCCAAAGCATCAGCCTGATTTTCATAAAATTTAAATACAGCTCCCGGCGTTGGGCTGATAGTGGGTTTAATGGTACTTAGATCAAATGTTGTAATATCCGGTGTACTACAAAGCAATAATGTGGCATCATGTGCAACAGGTGTTGTTCCTCCATGAATTTCAATGGAAGCTTTACCCGGACAAGGGTTTCCGGGAACACTTACTTCAATAGTATAGGTTCCGGGCTGTGTAGCAGTAACAACATTGGTTGTAGCGTTAGGAATCAAAGTTCCGTTATAATACCATTGGTATAATAAGTTTGGATCATTTACAGAAGCGGTAAGCACCTGAGGTACGTTATCACAAACATTAATGTCACTTGGTAATTTTGTTCCACCAGGGCCTAGAAGGTCTACCCCTATATTAAAGGAACCTCCTTCCAAAAATACTGCAGAATCGAAACTATGGTCAAGATAATCTGCAATAACCATTTTAAAATGATATTCCTGACCTGCTACTACATCAGCAATGGCCGTAAGAGGAACTGTTCTTCCGTTAAAATTGGTAACAACACTAGGGTTATTATATCCTCCAAAATACTGTTCATTAACAGCCCCGCAAGTAGTTCCGATTGCCGGGTGAATATTGGTAATACTTACTGGTCCAGCTCCTCCCGGTAATACAGCCATATTCGTATAAGGGCCTCCAGATGTAGGTTTCAATAATATAATAAATGCATCCGCATATTTACAGGGAAATGTTCCTGTATATTCTTCAGATGCAATTAAATAATTAAATTTAATTTGAGAAGTTGTAGGAACAAAATCGAATTCCAAAAGTACTGCGTCATTTAAATCATCTGCAGCTACTCCAATAACCTGTGCCAGATCACTATCTGTACCACCTCCATTGGTATCACTATTACTGGATTCAAAGCCATTACCTGCCTTTCTTGCATAGCCTGTAGAAAGCACAATCCCGTCTTTAAAAGGAAAATTAGTTGTTGCCTTATGGAAATATCCCCAGGCTCTATCAGCTTCTCCTACAGCATGATTAGGGGTAATTTTCACATTGGTTACATTCGGAGTAATACAAGTATTGGTTCCTGATGAAATCAATACGTCTTTTACCAATTTTTCTATCGTAAAATTGGATTCCGGATATCCCGGAGCATTCACATCAATAAAAGCTCCTGCCTTTTTAGCCTGGGCAGACGCTTGTTTTTTTATGACTTGTCTGGGTTGTTGGTTTTGAGATAAATAAAAATTTGAGATAAATAAAAAAAACAAACAAAGCGGTAGGTATCTTATCATAATATTTTTGTTTCAACAAATTTAATTTTTTTTTAAATATACAATACACATATTTATGTTTTTTATAAAAAAACTGTAACATTTCAACCAACAAAATACAATTAAAAGCAATATAGCCATTTTTAACAAAATGATAATTCAAATTCAAAATATAATTTATAAAATTCACTACTATTCGAAAATCATATTAAAAACACCATCAATATTTAAGACAATAAATAGCAAAACCCTCCAATAATGAAGGGTTCTGCTATTTATATTAAATTATTTTAGTTTCTGTTTTTTAATAAAATCCAACCTGAACGCTGCTCTAATTTCTTATTTGCAGGGTTTTCCCACTGAACCCTATACCAGTAAGTCCCTGTAGGCAAATTGATTCCTTTTAAAGACCCTCGCCAAATAACATCTCCTTTTGTCGCCTTAAAAACCTCCGCTCCATACCTATCAAAAATAGAAGCTGCAAAATCTTTATACCCACTAATTCCGCTAAAATCTATAGTATCATTTTTTCCATCCATATTAGGAGTAATAGCATTACTGAGTACAAAAGTGAAATAATCTATTGAAGTTCCACATTTTGCATTTTTCACTCTAACCATTAAATGATACATTGTATTATCCAATACCCCATTAAATACATTTGAATCTTGCCAGGTTACTCCATTATTTATAGAATATTCCAAAGTTCCTCCTGTTGGATTACTTGCTGTAAGTGTCAGTATATTCTTATTATATACAACATTGATAATTTCAGGCAGATCAGGATTAATAAGCTGCGCCGTAAAGACTTTAGAACATACTCCATTGCTGATGGTTACAGAATAAGTTCCGGCAATTTTGGTAGTAATTGTCTGTGTAGTAGCTCCTGTACTCCACAGGTACGTATAATTAAGCCCAGCTCCAGCATCAAGAATTCCATCATCTCCTGCACATACATATACATTTTCCAATGTAGAAACAATGGCTGGAACTACTTCAATTTTGATCTTAGCAGGAGCGAGAGAGCTACATCCGTTTCCACCTAATGCAAATACAGAATATTCTGTAGTAACCGTAGGTGTTACTACCTGCGTATCTCCGTTTCCGGTAAGCCCTACCCAATTATAGGTAATTCCCCCTGTAGCGGTAAGAGTAACGGATTCACCGGCACATATTTTCACTTTATCCGCCGTAACCCCTGCTATCGGGGGTCCTACCTGAACTGTAACGTTTACAGGTGCAGAAGCACACCCATTAGCTCCAACAGCAGTTACGCTATATACCGTAGTGCTTGTAGGAGACACGGTTTGTGTATTTCCGGTACCTGTAAGACCATTCCCCCAGATATAGGTAGCTCCGCCAGATGCAGTTAGGGTTACCGATTCACCTTCACAAATACGGGATTGTGATGAAACCAAGGTTGCCACTGGCGCTACTTTATCCTGAGTTACTGTTACTGTTGAAGTATATGGACAACTCAAATTTCCCGGCTGGAATAGATTTTTAACAGTTAATGTATAGGTACCTCCTGCACTTACTACAGGTGTAAGAGTATTCCCCCCCGACACTATACTTCCCCCAACTGTGGTCCATGTAATAGTAGATCCTGCTGGTACTACAGAAGCAGATGCATTAAGTGTAATTTGAGGCGTTGTACAAGTAATAGTCTGCGGTGCAGCTATTGTTAAAGTTATTTCTGCAGTTCTCAGTAATTGTAAAGAAACTACATAACTACATCCCCCATTACTAACCCTTACATAGACTGTCTGGTTTGCAGAAGTAGGTGAATATGTTGTAGGGGCCGCAATAGAATTACCATTACCGGCATTAGCATCGTTTTGGTCCACATAATAGGTAAATGTAACCCCTGTAGCCGTAGTAATCTGCCCTTCTGATTCTTTAAGATTATAAATTAGTCCCGGAAGATAACACTTATGCAGAATAGCATTTTGCGCTGTAAATGGCTCTGACACTTCAATAGTGATAGTTGCCGGTGTAGCAGAAGCACATCCATTAGCTCCAATAGCCGTTACAGTATATGTTGTAGTAACTGTAGGTGATACGGTTTGTGTATTTCCATTTCCAGGAAGACCTCCACCCCAATTATAAGTAGCTCCTCCTGAAGCTGTAAGGGTTATTGATTCTCCTTTACAAATTTTCAGTTTAAGAGCTGTAAGCGATGGGTTAGGTGGTGCACTGTTTCCTGTCACCGTTACTGTTTCCATTGCTGTACAAGTAATACTTCCAGGCTGGTACACCTGTGATATTGTCAATGTATAGGTTCCTGGTGCATTAATTACAGGGTTAAGAGTATTTCCACCTGAAACAATAAATCCCCCTGTTGTAGTCCAGTTAAATGTTGCCCCTGCAGGGTAAACTGAAGCTGAAGCATCCAGTGTAATCTGAGAATTGGCACAAGTTAATACTGCGGGAGGTACAATAGATGCTGTCATTTGGGGAGCCTTTACCAGAGCCAGTTCAGCTACTTTGGCACAGAAACCATTTCTGACTCTTACATATACCTTCCCCCCTGCACTTTGATAAGCAGTAGGATTAGGAATTGTATTGGTGTTTCCCGCATCGGCATCGGCCTGTGTTGTATAATAACTAAAAACCGCACCTGCCGTTGTACTTATGGCTGGCTGCGCTGTTGGTAAATTAAATGTAGGATTTCCCGCAACATAACAGGCGGTTAATGTAGCATTCTGCACTGTAGGAGAAGTTCCTCCTACAACAGTAATGCTTGCTTCTCCCGGACAGGAACTTCCTTGTATATACACTTTAACAGTATATACACCAGGCTGCGTAGCCGTATAACTGGCATTGGTTGCTCCGGAAATAGAATTATTATTTAAAAACCATTGATAGGTTACATTAGGCACCTGAACGGAAGCAGTGAAAGTTTGTGGAGTATTATCACACATATTCACAGAGCTTGGAAGCTTCACTCCGCCAGGACCAAGAATATTTACCCCTAAATCAAACGATCCCGCATCTAAAAATACGGCTGAATCATAGTTAGGATCCTGAAAATCGGCTAAAACCATTTTAAAATGATAGGTTTGTCCGGGAACTACGGTTGCTTTTGCCGTTAAAGGAATGGTGCGACCTTCAAAATTAGTTTCAATCTTAGGATTACTATTTGTGCCCCCGTAATAAGCTTCATTTTTAGGCAAACAATTAGGATACCCCGGACGAATATTCGTTACACTCACCGGCCCTGCCCCACCTGGAAGCACTGCCAAATTGGTATAGGTAGGATCTCCAACTTTCTTCAAGAACAAAGCAAAACCGTCTGTAATATTACATGGGAAATTATCCTGATATTCTTTTGAAGCAAATAAATATTTAAAAGTAATTTCAGAGGAAATGGCTACAAAATCAAACTCTATATAGGTGGCATTCTTCAGTTTATCAGGTGGAATACCTAAAGCACCCGCCAGGTCATCATCTCCTCCTGTTCCCAGATCATCATTAAGGTCTGCAACTGGAAAATTCCCAGCATTTTTAGCAAACCCCGTAGAAAGAACAATCCCTTTACTGAATGGAAAATTTGTAGTTGCTTTATTAAAATATCCCCAGCTTCTGTTCTGATTAGATGGAGGCAAATTCGGATACACTACCACATTGCTTACATTATTACTGGCACATCCCCCGCCTGAGATAAGGACATCCTTTACAAGCTGAGTAATACTGTAAGAAGACTCAGGATAATTGGAAGTGTTTATATCTATAAAAGTTCCAGCTTTAGCAGCGGCACCATTATTTTTTGGGAGCCCACTTTTTTTCACCACTCTGTCTTGAGCAAAAATAAAGCTTCCTATAAATACAAAAAATAACACTAAAAATAAACTTCCTTTCCTCCTATTTAACATTTTATATTATTTTAAACAAAAATACTATTTTTTTTGATTGAAATTCAATTTAACATTATTTACATTATTACTAATTCAAATTTATTTATCGTAGAATATCAACTTTATTTATTTTAATCTCATAAAAAAAGACTGACAAAACAGTCAGTCTTTCAATTATCATTTTAAATTATTCTATATTTTTAAGCAGGATCCAACCTGTTTTCACAGTTAGCAATTTGCTCGCAGGGTCTTCAAAGGTAACCTGGTACCAATATGATGAAGATGGCAATCGTTTACCTTGGAAGTAACCATCCCAATACGGCCTTACTTTCTCCGCCTTGAACACTTCTTTTCCGTAACGGTCAAAAATTTTACCACTGAAATCCTTATATCCGATTATTCCTCTGAAATCAATAAGATCATTAATATTATCACCATTCGGAGTAATTACATTTTTCATCACAAAAGTAAAGTATTCAATAAAGCCTACACAGCTTGTATTCTTCACTCTAACACGAATGGAAATGATTTCATTTTTAGGCACATTTGCAAATATATTGGAAGCCTGCCATGTAAGTCCGTTATCTACAGAATATTCCAATATCCCATTACTAGGGTTACTTGCCGTAAGAATCATTGTTCCTCTATCATTATAATTAATATTAATAATTTGAGGGACCACAGCTTTTATAACCTGCGTTTTAAATTCTTTAGAACAAACTCCATTATTGATGGTTACTGTATATTCTCCCGGTTTATTTACTGAAATAGACTGTGCTGTTTCACCTGTATTCCATTCGTAGGTATATCCCGGACCAGAACCTGCATCTAAAACAATTCTGTCTCCTTCACAAATATGACCACCCTTTAACACAGAAACAATGGCTGGCACCACCTCTACAGTAACTTCTGCCGGCTTTGCAGATTTACATCCCTGAGCTCCGATAGCATATACAGAATAGGTTGTTGTTTTGGTTGGACTCACGGTTCTTGTTCCATCTGTAACAGAAGCGGTATCTTTCCATTCATAGGTTACCCCACCTGTTGCTGTCATTAATACAGATTCTCCTAAACATATCTTCAGTTTTGCAACATTAAGACCGGCAGTAGGAGTTGCTTCCTTATTCAGAGTAAGCGTTGCCATTCTACTACAAAATCCGCCATTAGTTACAAGAACATGTAACACCTGGCCATCTGTTCCGTCGTAAGTGGTTATATTTTTAATATAGCTATTATTTTGAGCCTGTGCATCTGACAGAGTCGTATAAAAACGGGTTACCGCTCCCGGTGTTGTCGTTATCATAGGGATTGCAGTCTCTAGATTAAAAGTAGTAACAGTAGGGGTTGTACAAAGCTTAAGAACAGCATTTTGTACTGTGGGGCTTGTTCCTCCTATAACGGTAATTTTAGCTTCTCCCGGACACTGGCTTCCAGGGACCATTACTTTTATGGAATACACTCCCGGCTCAGTGGTAACATAAGCAACATTGGTTGCTCCTGGAATTAAAACTCCATCTTTATACCACTGGAAAGTCATTCCCGGAACCAATTCCAACTGAGCTTTTAATGTCTTAGGAGCATTATCACACATATTGATAGTAGGTGGAAGGTTTGCCCCGGTTTCATCTACAATTTTAACCCCGATATCAAATGATCCTCCTTCCAGGAAAACAGCAGAATCCAGGCTATGATCTTTAGCATCTGCGATTACCATTTTGAAATGATAAGTTTCTCCAGGAATTACAGTCGCAATAGCAGTCAAAGGAATAGTTCTTCCAGCATAATTGATTCCTAAGTGAGGGGTATTAATCCCTCCAAAATAAGCCTCATTAATAGGACCACAAGAGAAGTTAGGTCCTGCTGGAACAATATTCGTAGCACTCACCGGCCCGGCACCTCCAGGTAGAACTGCTAAATTAGTATAAGTAGGATCACCTACTTTTTTCAGCAAAAGTGCAAATGCATCCGAGAAACCTGTACATGGATAACCTCCGGAATATTCCTCAGAAGCAAATATATAATTGAATCTTACCTGAGTAGAATTAGGAACAAAGTCGAATTCAAGCGCTACGGCATCTTTCAATTCTACCGTGGCATTAGTAGCAGCCACAAGATCAGGATCACTTCCTGAACCAGGCTCTTTACTCATATCATCATTAAAGCTATTTCCTGCATCTTTTGCATAACCGGTAGTTAATACAATTCCATCCTTAAAAGGAAAATTTGCAGTTCCTCTGTTAAAATACCCCCAAAATCTATTGTCATCAAATATGGTATGATTAGGAGATACTGTAACATTGGTAATATTTGCTGTTGTACAGGTACTTCCCCCATTAATCAGAATATCTTTTACCAGCTGTTCCGGGAAATAACCTGTTGCTGGATAAGGCGCAACATTCACATCTATAAAATTTCCGGCTTTCAAACTTGCCCCTGTAGGTTTTATTTTTGCAGGCTTTCTGCTAGGACCAACCTGTGAGAATACTGAAGCAGAAGTTAGTAAAAAAGCCAAAAGAAAAAAGTAGTGTTTAAATCTATAATGCAACATTTTATTTTGATTTTGTTCAAATGTAGCAAAAATAACAATATCAAATCAGCATTTCACCTACATATCGTCCACTTTTTAGCAAAAATTCACAATAAATATATTTTATTTTTAAACTAATTGTAAATAAAAAGATATTCCAACATTAAAAAAAACAGATCAATTTTATTAATCTGTTTTTTTATGATGTATTTTTTTTCAAAAATTCTTTATTCTTCCTTTTTTAATTCATCAATCTCACTCCGAAGTTGAGCAATAATATCCTTCAATGCCTTTATTTCATTTTTATTTGAATTTACATTGCTTTTCAGAATAACATTTTTAGCCTTTTCATTGTGATCTTCTTCATCTTCTTCTTCATTAATTTCTTCTATATCTTCACTAATTTCCTCAATGTCTTCCTGGATGTCTTCTATATCTTCATTAATCTCTTCTATATCCTCACTAATTTCTTCTATATCCTCGCTGATTTCTTCAATATCTTCCTGAATGTCTTCAATATCCTCCTGAATATCTTCAATTTTTTCATGACTTTTATTTACAGACATCTGAATGAAGATCGCAAGATAAATAGCTTCCAGAGAAAGTACTGTCGTAAGGATCAGAAGCATTTTATCAAAATCAACAATATGCAGCATCGGAAGCAAAAACGAAGTAACAAACAAGAGAGTATGCACTATCAGAGACTGAATAGATCCTATCCATGAGGTTATACTGTCTGCTATTTTTTCCAGAACTTCTGCTTTTTCATTATATTTTTTCATCCTTTTAATTTTTACAACAGTTCTTTAGTTACTCCTAATCCAAACAGAGCAAAATCATATTTTGCAGGATCTTTATCATCAAACTTTCTGATGGTAATATCCAATTCTTCCACTGTTTTCCAGTCATTCTGTGTTCTTTTCAGCAATCCCAGCTTTCTTGAGATATTTCCGGTATGTACATCTAATGGAATAGACAGATATTTCTGATCAATATCCTTCCAGATTCCGAAATCTACTCCACGTTTGTCCTTCCGTACCATCCACCTCAGAAACATAATGATTCTCTTGGCTGAAGAGTTTTTGTAAGGTGAACTGATATGTTTATGGCTTCTGTGCTTTTCGGTCTCCAGAAAACTACTTCTGAATCTTTCTATAGCATGCTGAAAATTGGTTTCAGATTCTTTTACTTTAAATAAATCTTCCAGGCTTTCATTCTCTGTATAAATCCTGTTGAATTGCTTGATAAAATAAGAAAAATCTTCTCCGTTAAAGGTTCTGTGGATGCTTTTATCATGAATCTCTTTTACATCTTTTTCAGAATAATTCATTACAAAATCATAAGGAGAATTCCCCATAATATCCAATATTTTATTGGCAGAATTGATAATGGATTTTCTGTTCCCCCATGAAATGGTTGCTGCCAAAAAACCTGCAATTTCAATATCCTGCTTTAATGAGAAACGATGCGGAATCTGTATGGGGTCATTTTCTATAAAATCAGGAGCGTTGTATTGGTCTGCCTTTTCATCCAGAAAGCTTCTAAGCTCTTCAAACTTCAACATAATTTTTTTAAATTTTTACACTTTCCAGAGCTTTTGGCAGGAATGAATTAGGAAAAATGTTTCGGGCCTCATCAGTAAACACCGTTAAATCTGCATATCTATTAGAGAAATGCCCCAAGATAAGCTTTCCTACCTGAGCCTTTTGGGCAATTGTGGCCGCTTCTAATGCTGTGGTATGCCCGGTATAATCTGCCATTTCCTTCAAATCATGCAGGAAGGTAGATTCATGATACAGAACCGTAACATTTTTAATAATTGGAATAACACTTTCAAGATAACGGGTATCGCTACAGAATGCATAAGATACAGATGGAGTCGGATCAAGAGTCAACACCTCATTTTTAAGAACATAACCATCACTTAGTACGAAATCTTTCCCTGCTTTTATATTGTGATAATCACAGCTTTCAATTTCATTATACTTGGTAATCTCTTTCATATTCAAATGCCTGTCTTTTGGTTTTTCTTTAAAAAGATAACCATTACAGTAAATTCTGTGATCCAGAGGAATCGTATACACTTCTACTCTACTGTCTTCATAGATCTTTTCTGAATAGTCTTTATCCAGTTCATGATAAACCACCTCAAAACCACGATGGGTTTCTGTAATCTGGAAAATAGTTTCCATCATTTTTTTGATTCCTTTGGGACCATAAACATGTAAGGGATTATCCCGTCCTAAAAGTCGAAAAGAGGCAATAAGTCCCGGAAGTCCGAAACAGTGGTCTCCGTGAAGGTGAGAAATAAAAATATGGTTAATTTTTGAAAATCTGGCTTTTGCTTTTCTCAGCTGCACCTGTGTTCCTTCCCCACAATCGATCAGGAAGTGCCTTTCTTCCATTTCCAGCAGCTGGGCTGTGGGTGAGGAATTGATAGTGGGAATCGCTGAATTAAAACCTAATATTGTTAAATAAGTACTCAAATCAATAGTTTCTTGTAACAAATGTACGACAGAAATTTTAAAACATATATTTTCCCATTACATTTCAACAGGAAATGCATAAAAAAAGTCATTTTCCCTTCATGGAAAAATGACTTTTATTTATCTGTTATATTGATTATTTTACTTTTAAAAAGTCCATAAACAAATCCAGTGCCTGCTTACGGTGGCTGATCTTGTTTTTATCTTCCGGTTCCATTTCTGCAAAGGTTCTGTCATATCCTACAGGAACAAAGATAGGATCATACCCAAATCCTTTTAATCCTTTATTTTCTGTCAATAGATTTCCATGAACCCTTCCTTCAAAATATTGAGCTCCGTTTTCATCATAATAACATAAAACTGTAACGAAGTAAGCTTTTCTGTTTTCTATTCCCTTCATTTCTTCCAACACTTTTTCAATATTTTTAGCAAAATCGTGATCTCCGGCATAACGGGCAGAAAATATTCCAGGCCTTCCATCTAAAGATTCTACAACAAGTCCGCTATCATCCCCCAAGCTTGGAGCCCCTGTCTTTTCAAAACAATATTTAGCTTTAATAAGAGCATTGGCATGGAAAGAGTCTCCGTCTTCTACAATTTCTTCGTGAATATTATAATCCGTAAGGCTTTTAACGATACAGTCATCTCCTAAAATCTGCTGAATCTCTTCTTTTTTATGCTCATTATGTGTAGCTACCAATAATTCCATTTCTATATTCATTTTCAATTTTACTTTTTAACTGCTGTTGATTACATTTCAGAATAATGCACTTTATATTTCTTCATAAAAAGATAGTAGAACAAAGAAAAAACCACAATTCCTACAGCCAAAATCAACCATTCTGAAACATTAAAAACTTTTGCAAAACTTTCATCTTTACCATACAGTACCAGTAATGACAAGGTCAGATTATTAAATGCATGCAACAATATCGGCATCAGTAAAGATGTTGTTTTATGATATACCAATCCCAGAACACATCCCAGCATTACAGCACTGATAAACTGCCATGGATTTCCGTGAACAATCCCGAAAATAAGGGAAGCATATAAAATAGCTCTCCATGGTTTCACTCCTTTATTAATCAATCCTTTCTGAATAATCCCTCTGAAGATAATCTCCTCAAAAATAGGCGCCATAATCACCGTCATGATAATCATTACCAAAGGATTATCGGTTAACTGGCTCATAAGTTGAATGAAATATTCATAAAAGTCTCCGAAAAAGGGACCTGATGTAGGAATCAGCGTTGTGGTAAACTCTGAAATAAGCATCATCCCGGCCATCATCGGAAAAATAAGTAGATATGTATAAAAATTAACGGATGAAAGATTGAAATTAAGTCTCTTCTGGGTAGTTCTTCTTACAATAAAAAAATCGAAGAAAGCAATGGCAGTAACGAATCCTACAGAATTGGCTACCATGAGAAACCAATCTTTCAACTCAAGATTTTCTTTGAAAACCACTTTCCAAAAGGCACTGAATAAAGACACAGCCATCGTTCCCACAAATAACCCAACCACTAAAGTAACAGCGCCCAGCCATGTGAAAGTAAACTTCGGATACCTGCTATTTTCCATTCTTTTTTCTGTAAAAGTTTATTGAAACAAAGATAATTTTTTTGAGTGCTATAGGCAACTAAAAAGGAAAATACTTAAATTAGCCCCATTACCATGACTATCATAAAAACAAATACAGCAATTCCTTTCGCCGGTGTTGAATCTCAACTTAACAGGTTGGCCACTTTTATCCTTCAGACCACCTTTTTCGGGATGTTGTTTTTATTATTCAGTCTTCTTATCCTCGGTCCCGTTTATGGAATCTATAAAAGAGGATTTGAAACTATGCTTTCAGCAGTATTGATATGCTGGGGAATTTCACTTCTTATCTTAATTCCTGCTACCCGGTACTATATCATAAAGAGAAAAAATCTTTCAAGGAAGATCGTTGTTGATAATACTGGACTTTTATTTTACAATTCAAAAAATGAAATCGTAGAACAGATATTATACACAGAGCTTCGTTCCTCAAATCAAGATTTTGATATTTATTCGGTAACAACAGTTGGAGGGAGCATTGTTCCTTTTCTTGAAGTAACTTTAAAACCTGGAAAAAAAGAAGAAACGAGAAGACGTATTGATATGAATCTTCCCCTTCATGTTGTAAAGAACAAATTTACTTTATACGCCCATTTTATGCATGGAATTACAGTTTTTCGTCCGGATTTAAAAATAGATCCTATGGCTCTCAATAGCTTTTCTATTGATCCAACTACCTGGAAAGTTAATAGCAAAGGAACTTCATTAGGAGGCTGGCTTTTAATTCTTGCCGTATTTGTGATCTGTGGAGCCATTTTTGGTCTTGTATTCTTATTAGCTGAATTAAAAAATTGATCATAAAATATTAATTCTATCTCTGACTTTTCAGCCCGAATCTCAAAAAGACGGATTCCTCCACCAACATTCCAGTAATTTAAATTTGAAAACCTCGTAAAAAATCACGATTTTTGCAACTTCAAAATACGATATGTCAGACTTAATCAAAGAAATACAAAAAAGAAAGACCTTCGGGATCATTTCCCACCCGGATGCCGGAAAAACTACTCTTACGGAAAAACTACTCCTTTTCGGGGGGGCAATCCAGGAAGCGGGTGCGGTAAAATCCAACAAAATAAAAAAAGGAGCTACTTCCGACTTTATGGAAATTGAAAGACAGAGAGGGATCTCTGTAGCTACTTCCGTATTGGCATTTGAATATAGAGACCATAAAATCAACATTCTGGATACTCCGGGTCACAAGGACTTTGCTGAGGATACTTACAGAACTTTAACAGCCGTAGATTCAGTAATTGTTGTCATTGACGTTGCCAAAGGGGTTGAGGAACAAACTGAAAAACTGGTTCAGGTATGTAGAATGAGAAATATTCCGATGCTGGTATTCATTAATAAACTTGACCGTGAAGGTAAGGATGCCTTCGATCTTTTGGATGAAGTAGAACAGAAATTAGGATTAACGGTTTGCCCACTTTCTTTACCAATTGGTATGGGAAACGACTTCCAGGGAATTTATAATATCTGGGAAGACAATATTCAGTTATTTTTAGAAGAAAAAAAGCAAAAGGTTGGAGATTCTATTAAGTTTGATGATATTAATGACACTTCAATAGATGATGTAATTGGTGAAAAAGCTGCCACTACTTTAAGAGAAGAGCTTGATTTAATCCAGTCTGTTTACCCTGAGTTTAATCGTGAAGATTATATGAAAGGCGATCTACAACCTGTTTTCTTCGGTTCTGCTTTGAATAATTTTGGAGTTCGTGAATTATTGGATGCATTCATCGACATTGCTCCGATGCCACAACCTAAAGAAAGTGATACCCGTTTAGTAAAACCTGAAGAAAGCACTTTCACAGGATTCGTATTTAAGATTCATGCGAACATGGATCCTAAGCACAGAGACAGATTAGCTTTCGTAAAGATTGTTTCAGGAACATTCAAGAGAAACGAAAACTATCTATTGGTAAGAGAAGGTAAAAAAATGAAGTTTTCTTCTCCGAATGCTTTCTTTGCTGATAAAAAAGAAGTAGTGGAAGAAAGTTTCCCAGGTGATATTGTTGGTCTTCATGACACAGGAAGTTTCAGAATTGGTGATACTTTAACGGGGGGTGAAAAGCTAAGCTTCAAAGGAATACCAAGCTTCTCTCCGGAGCATTTCCGTTATATCAACAACAATGATCCCCTTAAAGCTAAGCAATTGGCAAAAGGTATCGATCAGTTGATGGATGAAGGAGTTGCCCAGTTATTTACGTTAGAAATGAACGGAAGAAAGATCATCGGAACAGTTGGAGCCCTTCAGTACGAGGTTATTCAGTACCGTCTGGAGCATGAATATGGGGCAAAATGTACTTATGAACCGCTTTCAATGCACAAAGCTTGTTGGATAGAAGCTGATGAGAAATCTGAAGAGTTTAAAGAGTTTGCAAGATTAAAGCAAAGATTCCTTGCCAGAGATAAATACAATCAATTGGTATTTTTAGCTGACTCTTCTTTCACCATTCACATGACACAGGAGAAGTTCCCGAATGTGAAACTTCACTTTATCAGTGAATTCAGAGAAAATTAAGAATTACATTCTATATAAAAAATAAAGAAACCCGTTCCAAAGTATAGAACGGGTTTCTTTTTACAATAAAATCTTAAAATTCTATTTTTTAATTATCAGTTTCTTGGAAATTTTCTGTCCATCTTTATCTACCTGAACTACATATACTCCGTTAGGAAGAGATGAAAGATTAACTTCTTCCTTAATTTTCTGACCTTTGATTTCTTTTGCAGCATTCACCAATCTTCCATCAACAGTAAAAACAGTATACGAAATACCATTTTGGGATTCTGTTTCAATGGTAAATATTCCTTTGGAAGGATTTGGATAGATTTTAACTCCTTCATCGGCTTTTTCAATTTCTTTTGTTGCTAAGGAACCTGCCCTAATCGTAAAGTTCATGCTATTAACATTCAGGAAAACATTATCAATCGCTTTAATCATAATCCTTGCATTTGAGGTCTCACTTACATTTTGAGGAACATTGAATGTATAAGATCCGTTATTGGGTGTACTGGCTACCAATGTGTGAGGAAATGTAAGTCCTCCATCTGTAGAAAGTAGAATAGTGACATTAGCTGTATTTACTGGTGCTGCATTAGTATTGGCAACATTCCAAGTAATTGTTTGAGATTGTCCTTTATTCCAGACAACTCCTGCAGCATTTTGAGAAGTAACAATAAACGGTCCAGCACCAGCAGAAACCGTTAAAGTAACATTATCACGGGCAGTTTGTCCCCCTACCGGATTATTATCTCTTACCATTAATGAAAAATTAAGTACTCTGGCTACTGAAGGAAGTTTTTCCCAAGACAATGGGTTTAACGCATCTATTATAGTAGCATCATAACCCGCAACAATAGTAGATAATTTTGGGAAATATCTTGTTGGGGATGTTCCTGCCCATAAAGAACGGAACAAAGGACCTCTGGTATTTGTTGGTCTTGGCGGCATGGTTGCAGCACCAGTATCTATTTGTTCCCAGTTATAAGTAATGGCATCACCATCCGGATCTGTTCCTACTCCTGTTAGAGCAAATGGCGTTCCCATAGGAATAGTTTTATCAGGTCCAGCATTAGCGGTAGGCTCATTATTTCCTGTGTTTGTATTAACTCCACAATTTCCACCTCCGGTAATCCAGTTATACATTTCCTGTATACTTACTGCATGAAAATAAGCATCACTATTCGATTGCACGTCAGGTGCACATATTCCGGCATATCCCATAATAGTACTTGCACTTCCCGGTTCAACGGATGTTGCAGTATTCCTATTACAACTATTATTTTGGGTATGATTAGCTCCAAACTGGTGTCCCATTTCATGAGCTACAAAATCAATACTGAAGGGATCTCCTACCGGGTTGGCGGATCCTGTTACTCCTTCAGCTTTAAGGGTAGAGCAGACTGCCGGTCTTTGAGCCAATCCATTATCATTTCCCGGACTTGCTTTAAAAAAAAGATGTCCAAGATCATAATTATTAGCTCCAATTATATTATTGGTTACTACAACATTTTCGCTAATCATCTGATCTGCATCCAGATCATCAAAGGTATCCGTGGTGATAAAAAACAGTTGATCCGTATTAGGGATTAACTGCAGGGTAACAGCAATTTCATTTTCAAATACCTGGTTAACACGGGCTATCACCAAATTAACAGCAGCCAGTACAGCAGCTCTTTTCTGTGCATCTGTTCCGTTTGTTACTCCTGCCTGTTGCGCTGTATATGCAGTGTATTCTGTTGTGGTAGTGATTGCCAGTCTATATCTTCTCATTAAACCGTCAACCACAGTTTTTTTATTTTCTGCTCCCAATTCTGCCAGTTTATTTTGGACCATATCTTCATTGAACAGACAGCTAAATCTTCCGGAAGAAACAGCATTTTTTCGATCATATACTATATAAATCTTGTTATCAGAAGAATAAGAATCTATATAATATATTCCTTTTGTACTTCTGATCGCGGCATTCAAACCGAAATATGGATCAAGGGAAAATCGTATATTGACCGTAGGGTCTCCAACCTTTTTACCCACATAAGATTTTATATCAGAATATTTTGCCTGCAAGTCATCATGCATTGTAGAGGCTTCATAAACTTCATAAGTATCAAATTCACCTTTGTCATCCGGAAATTTCATTAAAATACCTTTTTCCGAAGCCGATCTGCTTCTGTCATGGGTAGAAGCCAACTGCTGCTTGAGTTCATCCATATTCAAGTTCACTAATTGATAAGCTGAAGTCCTTACCGTCCTCTCTCTTTTTTCTTTCACCTCTTTCTGCGAGGCTCTGTTCCAGACATTCTTCTGTGCAAATGCTGTCCCTGAAAGCATTACAAATGCTGTCAGAAATAATATTTTTCTTTTCATAAGGTTTGCTTTTTTATTAATATGATGTTATTATTATTTTTAGGCTTTTCAAAAACTTTAAGAATCAATATGGGATCTCCCGTTTTCTGCTGAGCATACTCAAAATTTTCAATTTCTTTATAATAGACCCTCAAAACAGCATTCTTTCTTTCCAGTTTTTCAACTTCAATATCTCCATACTTTATTTGACTGAGTTTAGGCTTCAATACTAAAAAATATTCCCCATCCTCTAAAATTGGAATTGGAGCAGATCTGGAGTACCTGGGATCACGAAGTTTCTTATATAAAGCATGAATTTCTTCACTGGAATTGATAACCGTATATGGTTTTAAATCAATACTAAGATTAAGTCTTCTAATTTCCGAAAAGCTGATCTCCTGCTGATCTTCTTTATCATAACTTTCTTGTACCCCATTTTTATAATGAATACAATTCAATACCAGAAAACAACAAAAACTAAAAAAAGTATACTTTGACAGTGAAATCATAGCATCAAAAATAAATATTATTTAAATATCAAATCAAAAACAAGTGAATAAACCCAATAAATAAGAAGTTCATAATATAATTGACAGAAAAGTATTAAAGAAATTACACAAAGCTTAAAAAAAACACTAATAAATAAACAAGTAGGTCAACTGTCCATCTTTCGGTAAAATTTTGTAAATCTCTTGTAAAACGAATACAAGTTACTGAAAACATTATACTTATAATTTTACTATTAGAATACATTTCATTTACAAGTACTTCAGAAGCTTCATGATTAATTTTACTTCATCAAAAAAAATAATGTTATGAAAAAGTTCATATTACTCATTACGATATCAGGCGCTTTTATTGCGTGCAGTCAAAAAGGTGAGGTTTCCAAATCTAAAATTGAAGAAACTGTAAATAGTATAGACAGCGCTGCTTCTGTTGCTTCAGAGGCTGTTGATAATGCCAGCAAAACCGCTAATCAGGCTCTTGATTCAGCAAGTATAAGAATAAAAGATATTGAAGGGGCTAAAAATGATATCCAGGAGAAAATAGAAAGTACTTCCAAAATGGTAGATTCATTATCCGATAAGATTGCTTCTACAAAACTGGAATCAAAAGTTGAAAAAAAAGATTCTGTAGTTAAAAAATCCAACAAAGTAGCTGCCACCGTTTCGGCTCCTAAAGTAATTAAAGAAACTAAAATCATTTACAAAGAAAAACCAAATAACGACCGCTATGAACTGAATGTACCTAAAGATAAAATGGTAAAAACGGGATATCTTGTAGTGAAGGCAGATAATGTGGAAACTGTAAAAGAAATCATCAGAGAGGAAGCCTTCAAAAACAATGGATATATTAAAAGTGAAAATCAGTCTTATATTGAATCTGCCAATCAACAGGATGAAAATCAAAAGATCTACAGGATGAACATCAAAATTCCTATTCAGCATTTTGATGGATTAATGGAAGCTTTAAACAACAATATAGGAGGTATTGAAACCAGAGATATTCAGGTTACAGGACGTAATTATACAGACAACACCATTTGCAGTATTGATATAAATATTACTGATAAAACCGAAGCGGAAAAGGAGCCTAAAACTTTTGGTGGGAAATCATTGGCAGCCATTGAATCCGGCTGGGGGGTGATTACTTCAATCTTTCTTTTTCTTCTTCCGCTATGGCCAGTGTTTCTGATTGGTGGTATTGGATATTATTTTTATAAAAAGAGAAACAAAAATGTTCCTGATAAAGATTCCCATTAAAGTTTAAAATCGATCACAAGATCGATTTTTTTTATTAATAACAATATCAGATAAAATATCTTATTAATTTATAGGAAAAAAATCTAATTAACCCGAGTTCGGGATCATAAAATTAAGGATAATAGACTGGAAGCTGGAAGAGAGAGGCTGGAAGTTACTATCGGAACTACCATTTCTGACGTTGCCGTAAAATTTGATGAGGCAGTCTTTAAAGGAATAATACATTACAGGGTTGTAAGTGTTTTTTTAACCTCAACTCACTTTCCTCTTCCAGCTTCAGGCTTCCTTACTTTCTAAAAGCAAAAATGTCTTATCCCGAACTCAGGTTAATTAAAATTCACTGATGGTAATAAACAGGGTTCCGGATATAGTCTGCGTATTATTTCTATCTGTATTCATAAAACGTATTCTTACATTGGAAGGAGAAGTAAGTCTTGCTGAAGCTATTGATACAGCTCCCGGCAAATCAAAATTCGGGGATACACTTACTATGGCCTGTGTAGAAGTTGGCCTATTTGCTGCTGGAATCGTCACATTGACGTCCAAAATCCCTGAGGAATTAAAAGCTCCGGTTAAAAATGTTGAATCTCCGCTGCTGATCGAATTATTGACCGATGTTGAAAAATTAATCACATTTTTATTAACTGTTCCGGTACTTCCCAACTTAAAAGTACCATTAACATCCAGTCGTGAAGATGCATTAGGTGTGGAAGTGTTTATCCCCACAGCTGAAAACATTTTTGTTCCTGTAAACGACTGATTGCTTGTAGTAACCACTCCCCTTGCTGTGGTACTTGCATCCGGTACATTGAGTCTTATACTTTCTCCTAAAGAAGCAGGTGAATTTAAGATGTTGATATCATTACCTGAAGTTCCAAGGGTTAATGCTATACTTCCCAAAGCAGATGGTGAAACAGGGATCCATGTTGTGCCGTTCCATTGAAGTAACTGTCCGTTGGACGCACCATTCTGCCCAAGAATAACCGGATTAGAAGCTGTTCCGTTTCCCGTTAACGGGCTTGCTGTCACTACAGAAGTTAATCCATTACCCTGAGTAATAATCTGTAAAGCCGTTGCTCTTTTAAGAACACCCCCCTTATCAAATACAACAATAGAATCTTTTGCAGAAGCATTAGGTGCTGTTTCTTTAATGTTTCGTATACGTACTGAGCCGTTAACGTCTAATGTTTCAGTAGGTTGAGGCGTATTGATTCCCACTTGGGAAGTAACGTGTATTACTGCTCCAAAAAGAAGCAATAGAGATAAAATTTTCATCATAGTGTGATTTATTTAATGAAACAAATGTAATAAACTTATTGAACATCAAAAATAAATCACTGATTTTCACTATTCTATACATAATTATTTTGAAATTTAGTAGCCTCTAAAATATGAAACGGCTTTCATAATCATGCTTAGCAAAAATATTTATTAAAAAACAATACCAAAATTGATCAGTACTTTGTAATATAATAAGCTCAAAAAAATGAGTGCGCCATCAAATACTATAACATTAACAGGGTTGTTTTCAGAGTATAATGATACTTTAAAATAAGAAGGCCTCCAAAACGGAGGCCTTTTACATTATTTCATGTTCACTACTTTGTCTACGACAAACTTTGTATTTCCTCTCCACGGAAGAGCGCCATTGTATTCTTTGTAATGGAGATCAAAGGTTTTACCACTATTGGTTTCCAATTGTTTGAAAACTTCAGGGTCGTCTACGGAAAATTCAAACTCATAGCTTGTAATACCTCCCGTTTTTCCTTTTCCAAACCCTTCCTGAATCAGTTTACCTTCATAAGTTTTGAAGACATAGCCTTTTTTCATAGCATAATTCAGGTATCCAGATTTTACGCCTTCACCAAAAACGAAGAAGAACTTATACCATACAAATACTCCTAATAATAGCAGTACGACACCGAGGGTAATCCACAAAGTTTTTTTCATAGGGAGTGTGTTTTATTGTTATTTATTTTGCGATACTTCTTGAGATCACAATTTTCTGGATTTCAGAAGTTCCTTCGTAGATCTGAGTGATTTTTGCATCTCTCATTAATCTTTCTACATGGTATTCTTTCACATATCCGTATCCACCGTGAATCTGCACTGCTTCAATAGTAGTATCCATTGCTACCTGAGAAGAGTATAATTTTGCCATAGCTCCGCTTTCAGAGATATCTTGTCCTGCATCTTTCTCACAAGCTGCCTTGAAACATAACATTCTTGCAGCAGTAATCTGAGTAGCCATATCTGCTAATTTGAATGCGATAGCCTGGTGGTTGATAATCTCAGTTTTGAAAGCTTTTCTTGTTTTAGCATATTTCAGAGCTAATTCATAAGCTCCTGAAGCAATTCCTAATGCCTGAGAAGCAATACCGATTCTACCACCGTTCAATACAGCCATTGCAAAATTGAAACCAAACCCGTCTGCACCAATTCTGTTTTCTTTAGGAACTTTTACGTTGTTGAAGATCAAAGAGTGTGTATCACTTCCTCTGATTCCCAGTTTATCTTCTTTTACTCCTACTTCAAAACCTTCCCATCCTCTTTCTACAATAAAGGCATTAATTCCTTTGTGTTTTTTCTCAGGATCTGTTTGTGCAATTACGATATAATAAGTAGCTGTACCTCCGTTGGTGATCCAGTTTTTGATTCCGTTTAAAAGATAGTAATCTCCTTTGTCTTCAGCAGTTGTTTTCTGAGAAGTAGCATCAGAACCAGCTTCCGGCTCAGATAAAGCGAATGCTCCGATAACCTGTCCGCTTGCAAGAGGAGTAAGATATTTTACTTTTTGCTCTTCAGAAGCAAATTTTTCCAAACCAGCACAAACCAATGAATTGTTTACAGACATTACAACCGCTGCAGAAGCATCTACTTTTGCAATCTCTTCCATTGCCAGCACGTAAGAAACACTGTCCATACCTGCACCACCGTATTTAGGATCCACCATCATTCCTAAAAGGCCCATTTCTCCCATTTTCTTCACCTGCTCAACAGGGAATTTCTGGTCGCGGTCTCTTTCAATAACTCCAGGTAATAGTTCGTTCTGTGCAAAGTCTCTTGCCGCCTGCTGAATCATCAGCTGTTCTTCAGATAAATTAAAGTCCATAAAAAAAATAATTAGATAGCCGTAAATTTACACTTTTTAAGCAAATCTGAAAAAATAAATTAAAAGTAGGGAAAATACTGATGGAAAGGGAGATGGGAGAGATTCTGGATGCGGGGTTCGGGATTCTTGATTTTGTGATATTGATGCCTTATAAAACAGATGTTAGGTGGTTAATAAGACCTGTTAATAATGAAGAGGCATTCTGCTATAGAAAGATTTAGATAATCCGTTTTTACGGCTTCCAGAGCGCTTTTACACAGAATTTGTTATGGTACACATTCAACTTATCTCCAATTATCAGATTCAGATGTATACAATTAAAAAAAATGCTTATATTTAGATTTATTTATAAATTATTTAAAAAATCATGACGATCAAGAGATTATTCGATATTCCGCACTACGCTTTAGCAAAATATCCTAAAACGGATATGTTTGTAACAAAATATAATGGTGAATGGAAAAAAACTTCTACGCAGGAGTTTATTAATGAAGGAAATAAGATATCCAGAGGATTACTGAAGCTAGGTATAAAACCGGGTGATAAGATCGCTTTGATAACCACCAATTCTCGTACAGAATGGGCAATAATGGATTTTGGGCTTTCCCAAATTGGCGTTGTTTCGGTACCGGTTTATCCAAGTATTTCGCCGGAGGATTATGAATTTATCTTCAACAATGCTGAAATACAATATTGCTTTGTTTCTGACAAAGAACTTCTTAATAAGGTAATGAAGGTAAAGCACAACATCCCAAGCTTACAGGGAATCTTTACTTTTGATAAAATAAGTGGTGCTGCCAACTGGAGTGAAATTCTGGATCTTGGTGAGGATGAATCTACTCAAATTGAAGTGGAAGACCTTTCCAATGCCATTAATACAGAAGATTTAGCTACTATTATTTATACTTCAGGAACTACAGGAAGACCTAAAGGAGTCATGCTTACCCATAATAATATTGTTTCCAATGTATTGGGTTCAATTCCAAGAATTCCAAAGAAAAAAAGTCTGGATTATAAGGAAACAAGAGCTTTAAGCTTCCTTCCTATCTGTCATATTTTTGAAAGAATGCTTTTCTATCTTTATCAATACAACGGTTTTTCTCTTTACTTCGCTGAAAGCATCGAAAAAATGGGTGAAAACGTAAAAGAAGTTAAGCCTCATTATATGACTGTAGTCCCAAGACTGGTAGAAAAAGTATATGATAAAATTTACAATACCGGTTCTTCTGCCGGAGGTTTAAAATCGAAAATCTTCTTCTGGGCTTTGAATTTGATTACCAAAAAGAAATCTGTTTCTAAGCCATCAGGCATTCAGGAACTTATTGCTGACAAACTGGTATTTTCAAAATGGAGAGAAGGTTTAGGAGGTGAGATCATTACATTAGTTTCCGGATCTGCAGCCTTGTCTACAAGACTGAATTTAATGTTTCAGAATGCAGGAATTCCTATTTTGGAAGGGTATGGATTAACAGAAACATCACCTGTAATTTCTGTAAATAGTTTTGAAAAAATGAGAGTAGGAACTGTAGGAATTCCATTGGATAATTTACAGGTTAAAATTCAGGAAGACGGTGAAATTACAGTAAAAGGACCTTCTGTCTTTAAAGGTTACTTCCGGAATGAAGAAATGACTAAGGAAGCATTTACTGAAGACGGATTCTTTAAAACAGGAGATATTGGCCATATTGATAGTGATGGCTTCTTACAGATCACGGACCGTAAGAAGGAAATGTTCAAAACATCAGGTGGAAAATATATTGCTCCTCAAACTATTGAAAACCTAGCTAAAGCCTCAAAATTCATTGAGCAGATCATGGTGGTAGGTGATGGCGAAAAAATGCCTTGTGCTCTGATACAACCTGATTTTGAATTTGCAAAAAACTGGGCAATGAGAAATAATCTCAATATTGGTTCTACTCCTGAAGAGATTGCAAAAAGCACAGAACTGAAACAGAGAATTGAAAAAGAAATTGATGGAATTAATGAACACCTTGGAAACTGGGAGAAAATTAAGAAAATTGAGCTAACTCCTGAGATTTGGAGTATCGAATCCGGACTTCTGACTCCCACACTGAAATTGAAGAGAAAAGCGGTAAAAGAGAAGTTTATAGCCCTTTATAATAAAATGTACGATCATCAAGATTAAAATAATATCAACCGCTTCAAATGAAGCGGTTTTTTTTCAGGGTTTAATTAGGTTTTGACTAAAACCAATGGAATCTGTTATAAAAAACAACTCCCCCCCTTGCTAGTGAAATTTTTACTCTCGTAGATTTAACAGATTATGCAGATTCTTTTACTACAACCTTTATCATTCCGACTGGAATCCAAACTTATATTTTACCATGTTGAAATTCCTCATTCGTCGGAAATCGGAGATTCAGTGTTGCCAATGACAAAAATACTGGTGAATCGTTAATATTATTCGTGAAAATTATTTGTGTAATTCTCGTGTTTGGATAAAACGAAAAAAGCTGCCTCAAAATGAAACAGCTTTTGTATTGTTGAAAATCAATAATTAGAATTTAATTACAGATTTCATTCTTTCGTTTTCTTCCATTACCAACTCATCGTCAACAAGGATTTTTCCAGAGTGCTCATCAATAATGATTTTCTTTCTCTGAGCAATTTCCATTTGCTTTTGTGGTGGAATAGTGAAGAAAGATCCTTTTGGAGCTCCTCTCTCTAATCCTACTACAGCAAGACCGTTGATAGAGTTTGTTCTGATTCTGTTGTAAGAAGCTAATAATCTCTCATCGATTTTACCTGCATATTCTTTAGACTGCTCTAACAAATATTCTTCTTCTTTTTGAGTTTCAGAAATAAGACCTTCTAATTCTTCTTTCTTGAATTTCAAGTGGTTTTTCAAATCGTTGATCTTATCGTTCAACTCACTTAAAGTTTCGTTTTTGTGAGCAATTTTAGCTCCGAATTCTTTAATTCTTTTTTCAGCAAGTTGAATTTCCAGATCCTGGAATTCCATTTCTTTTCCTAATGCTTCAAACTCTTTATTGTTTCTTACATTATCCTGCTGAGATTTGTATTTCTCAATTAAAGTTTTTGCATGGTTAATCACTTCATGCTTTGTTTTGATCTGATCGTCCTGATCTTTAATGTCTGCATGAAATTTTTCAGCTCTCTTTTCAAGACCTTCAATCTCGATTTCAAGATCTTCAACTTCAATTGGCAATTCTCCTCTAGTATTTCGGATTTCATCCAATCTTGAATCAATGATCTGTAAATCGTATAAAGCTCTTAATTTTTCTTCAACTGAAATATCGTTGGTTTTTGCCATATTTAAATGAAATAATTTACTGGGTTTGTTTTTTCAATAGATTTTGAAATTGCAAATGTACTAAATTTTTGTGATAAAATTTCAAATAATTGTTGAGTGACAAATTGTTCTGATTCATAATGTCCTATATCACAGATCAACATTTTAGACTCGGCTAAAAAATAGTCGTGATATTTAAGATCTCCGGTAAGGTAAGCATCACATTTTTTGGAAACTGCTGCACGTATTCCGCTGGCCCCTGAACCTCCAAGTACTCCTACTCTTTTAATTTTTTTGTTATTAAAAGCAGAATGTTTGATGACATCAAGACCAAATTTTGCTTTAACAAATCCTAAGAAGTCCTTTTCGTCCATTTCTTCTTCCAGCTCACCATACATTCCCAGACCAACATGATGATTTTTATTATCAAGACTGTATATCTGATGGGCAACTTCTTCATATGGATGTGCCGCTTTCATCGCTCCCACAATTTGTCCCTGCTTAAACCCTTCAAAAATAACGGAAATCATATCTTCATCCGCATTCTCTCGAATGTTTTGTTGTCCGGAAAACGGATTAGAGCCTTCAACAGGTCTGAACGTTCCGTTTCCATTAATGGTAAAGCTACATTCATCATAAAACCCTATATTTCCGGCTCCTGCTGAAAATAGGGCTTCCTTTACTTTTCCGGAATAATCTTTAGGTACAAAAACTGTCAGCTGCCTTAAGTTGTTTTCTTTGGGCTGAAGGATCTTCATATTCTTTAATCCCAACTGACTGCATATTCCGTGATTTACCCCGAAAAAATCATTATCAAAAGCTGTATGAATGGCATAAATGGCAATTTTATTTTCTATCGCTTTTAAGACGGCTCTTTCTACATAATTTTTCCCGGTTAAAGACTTTAATCCTGAGAAAATAATAGGATGAAAACATACAATCAGGTTACAATTTTTCTCAATGGCCTCATCCACTACATTTTCCAGTGCATCATGACAAACCAAAATTCCGGATACATCACGATCGGGAACTCCACATAGGAGACCTACGTTATCAAAATCTTCTGCCTGTCTTATACTTATTTCCTCTTCTATCTTTGAAATTACAGTTCTTAGCTTCATTCGTCTATATTTTACAGTTACAGCGAAGATATTAATTTTAGAAGGATTCAGAAAAAAATTCTACACCAACAAAAAGCCGGCTGATGAAGACCGGCTAAGGATGAAAAAATAATGTAATGTTGTTTAATCTTTAAAAAGGGATACTCTTGTAAAGGATTCTATCTGTACTCCACAGTTTATATCTGATTCCATAAAGAGTTCATAACCTTTTCCGGGATCAAGACTTGCAGGGTCTGCAATGGTATAGAAATAAAAGGTGAGAAGATTACCTACTCCATTGGAACCGCTTGGAACAAGCTGAATAGAATTAACTTCAAATCCGGAATCAGGGTTTTTGAAAGTTGCTTTTACAGATCCTATTGAATTGGAGTTGGGCATAATATTAGCAATCAACCTCCAGACATGAACCTGACCATAGATTTCATTTTCTCTCCACTTATTATTAGCAGTATAGATATTGGATGTAACGCCAGGAAATGGAACGGTAGTTTCGGGCCAGCTTGTAGTAGGGCTGGCAGCAAAGACCAAAGGAGTGGCATAAATTACCTGTTGTCTTGTACCATAACCATTTCCTGATGCAACTAAACTGAAAGTGGGTTTTACATTTGCGTTTCCAGAATTTACCTTAACGACACCGTCATTACCAGCCTGAGAGGATGTGGGAACAAAAAGCTGTCTCCAGAGGGTACCATCCCAATACTGGAAATTATTCGTTGTCGTATTAAAAATAAGAGTTCCTGCAGTAAGATTAGCATTCACAACACCTGCAGGAGGCACTGTTGATGCTACATTATCAGCTAGGTATGTATCTCGGTCCGTATCTGTAAGCCGAGGAATCAAAATACCTTTCTGATGAGACACCATATCCAATACTGTCGCTCCATTGGGAGTGGTAGTATTAATACCAACCTGTCCACATACAAAACCATATATGAACATTGGCAATAACGAAGTTAATATTTTTATCATGATCTTTGGTTTTGTAGGATAAAATTACAAACTAAAAATATGTTAAAAAATAAATTTTTATATGTCATTTTTTATCCGTATTTTACTTATTATAATTTATTGATAAACAGTAATTTAAACATATATAATTCACTTTTTAATGATGGAAAATAAATTAACATTTGTAAGTTTCTTTTAACAATCATATCTTTACCTACTACTTAATAGAAATTATTAACTTCGCCGTGAAATAAACCCATTAAAATGGAAAGAGAACACAACCTTGTTCCTGAGGACACTTTATGGAAAAGATACCTTTACCGGATAATTTATCGCTCCGATACCAGACTCGGCAAACTTTTCGATATTACTCTACTTTCTTTAATTCTTGTGAGTACTGCTATCATTATGATGGAAAGCGTACCTCAGCTTGACAAAAAGTTTCATTATACATTCCTGATTCTTGAATGGATTATCTCTATTTTTTTTACAATAGAATATTCTATGCGAATTGCTGTAGTAAAAAATAAAAAGCATTATCTCTTCAGTTTTATGGGGATTATAGATTTTCTTGCTCTAGCCCCTTTCTTCCTGAGTTTTTTCTTTCCTATTACCAAATACTTTCTGATCTTCAGAATGTTGAGAATGCTGAGAGTTTTCAGGATTTTCAATTTATTGGACTTCATGAATGACGGTTATCTTATCGTAAGGGCTTTAAAAAACAGTTCAAGAAAAATTTATATATTTCTTCTTTTCCTGATTATATTTTCAGTGATTGTAGGTTCTCTTATGTTTATGGTAGAAGGTGGCCGACAGGGATTTGAAACCATTCCACAGTCTATTTATTGGGCCGTAGTAACGGTAACCACAGTAGGATACGGAGATGTCTCTCCTATTACTCCTATGGGGAAATTTTTCGCTGTTATACTGATGCTTGCCGGTTATTCTATTATAGCTGTTCCTACAGGAATTGTAACGGCAGAGATGCGAAACAAAAGACAAAATCTGGAAAAGATATGTGACCGTTGCGGCAATGAGGATATTGACGATGATGCAAGGTACTGCAAACAATGTGGCAAGAAATTAGCTTGATATTAGATATTAGTTAATCTATTCACCAAATACCACAATGTCATGGAATCAACAAAGAAAAACAAGCCGAATAGTTTAGTAATTATTCTTTTTGCATTAATAGCACTGATGATTATTATTTATTTTATTCTTGTAATGTTCTTCCCAGCTGTTTTCGACCTGATGAATACGGGAGATATACAGCCGGTGCCGAACAAATAATAGATAATAAGTGATCAATGATAGATTTTTTAAAAATAAAAAGATGAGCGAAATTTTCGCTCATCTTTTTTAATCCAATAGGGTATTCATTACATTATTGAATGTTCCATCAACTGCATTTATTTCTTTATTGCTTTGATTGTTTGCTTAGATCCATCCTTCATATTCAAAACCATTACATATATTCCTTGTTTCAAATCTCCTAAATGAAGGGCTGAAGAAGGATTTTCAATTGTTTTCATTAATCTTCCGGCAGTATCCAGGATGAAGACTGATTTTACCTGATCTGCTTTTGCAATATTCAATACCTCAGCAAATGGATTTGGATATACCTTAATTTCATTTTTAGTTTTAGACACTTCTGAAGTTCCAAGAGTTTCTTTATTAATAGTAATTGTAAATGCTCCCTCTAAGTTATCTGTGACACCACTATAATGTCCTACATTTACATAATATGTAGTTCCTACCACAGTTGGTACGGAGATTTCTTCTGCACTACCCTGGCCATTACTATCGATAGTACTTTCGCATACTAAATTATCACAAGTACCACTAAACACTCCTATCTGAGGATCAAAATTGCTTCCTGCCGGCATTGATACTTTAATATTATGAACAGTACCATCTCCAGTGAATTTAAACCATGTTCCATCATTCATACTATTAGAGCAAATAGAAATAAATCCGTTGTTATTAGTAGCTCCTGCTGCATCAGATTGTGTATATGCATAAGGGAATGCAGAAGCTGCTAACGCTCCTGAGCAATCATCATTTACCGGAGGTGGAGGAATTGTCCCTATACAAATATCAAAGCTTTGAGCCTCTCCTGCTGCTCCATCTGTATAGACTCTTACATAATAGGTTTCTCCTACTGTAAGACCAGAAATTACCTTAAGCTCATCATAATCTGAACACTCAACATTTGCCAGATTACTGCAATCACCATTTAAAACCTGAAACATCAGTGAATAGCTATCCACTGATCCAATAGAAACCATATTACTCAATGAAATTACATGAGACACTGAAGTTGCAGTAAATTTGTACCATACATCATCATCTGCTTCCCCATAACAAGGATCTACAGACACATTGGAATCTGTAGCCTCAAAGGTATGCCCAGATGTTTTACTTCCACAATTCATATCCGGATTTACCGTTAATGTAATTGCTGTAGTACATTCATCATTCAAAGGAGGGGAGAGTGTGGTGGAAAATTTTGTCTCAGAACAGCCTGAAGATTCTCCTCCTGCTCCTACTGCTATAATTCTTACATAATAAGTAGTATCTAAAGAAAGAGGAGCTGATGGAGTAAAACTCGTTGTGGCTACCGTTTGCTGATTCACAACATTAGAGCCTCCTGGAGTGGTCCCTATAGATATTTTATAACTTGTAGCACCAGGTGACGGATACCAGCTAATAGCAGAAGATATTGGTACCATAACAGCGTTATTTGCTGGTGAAATCAAAGAAGTACAGGCAGGTATTGCACCAGGTGTTAACCCCATAAAAGTAACAACAGATCTATAGTCAAATAAACTACCATACCCAGGATCTGAAGGATCTATATCTGAAAAGCTACTTATATTCCCAATAGATCTGCTAGATGTATTATTAAGGTGATGTACATAAAACACTCGGTCATCATCATATGCAGGATTATTTTCATCAACAGCAATTACTAGATTCTGAGTATTATTATAAGAAAAAGGAGTAGCAAAAGTAAGTTCCACCATTCCGTTCACATTACTTACTGTACCATTATATACCTCTGTAAGATCCGAAGCTGGAACCCAATCAGCATCAGAATCAAATTCAGTTTTAGAGGTATGTCCTAAATAAACAACCCAATCTGATGAGTTCGTTATATCCCCAGCAGGATCCAGATAGAATTTGAGACCCGTAATATTTCCTGCGGCATTCGCATTGATTTCTTGCTTTGTAAATATTTGTTGGGAATAGGAGTATTCCCAATAGTTGTCAACCGGAACCTTTCCGATAGTAGTGCTTCCTTCTCCTAAGGTAATCTGAGCATTTAAAAACATACTTACCATCAGTAAGCACAAAAGTAAGATTTTCTTCATATACATTTTTTTAAGGCGTTAATATATTACCAAATTAATAATAATTTTAATACAACATTAAAAAAATATTAAAAAAAAGCAGTAACCGTTAAGTTACTGCCTTAAATTATTATATTAATCGGGTTTATCTCTTAATTGATTTAACCACTTGTTTTGATCCGTCTTTCATCTGTAATACGATTAAATACATCCCTTGTTTCAGGTCTGCCAAATGAAGTTCAGAAGAAGGATTATCAATAGTTTTCACCAATCTTCCGGCAGCATCAACAATAGATACTGATTTTACTTTAGAAGCGTCGGAAATATTCAACACATCTGTAAATGGATTCGGATAAGCTTTGATTTCATTTTTAGCTAGTGTAGTCTCTGAAGTAGAAAGGCTGCCAAGCTGGTACACAAAATCATCAATCAATAGACTATATGCTTCTGAGCCGGTATGTTTAAACACAAGTTTAGTAACTCCTGCAGGAACCCCGGTGATATCTAATGAGTAATTATTTAACACTGAAGTACTTGTTGCCGTATATGTACCCAATACAACAAAGCTGGAAGTATTCGCAGGGTCTGCTAAGTAACCAATCTGAACAGTTCCATTAACATAAGAATTAGCTCTTCCTTTGAAACTAATCATTGCATTGTTACTATCTAGACCTATTAAATCCGGAGTAGATACCATCCCTATACTTGCCCCAGATGTATAAATATATAAGGCATTAGGAGCACTTGCCACCGTTCCGGTATAGCCGATTACTTTTGCATAGCCAAGATTAGAACCGATGCTTGTCCAGCATGGAGGAAGGCCATCAACAGGTGTACTATCAAAATTTTGCGAATATGTCTGTACTGGAACACAGTTCGTAACAAATACTGTCACTGGCGTCCATACACTCTTATCAATAGTTCCACATGCAGATCTAACCCATAGATAATAAGTAGTACCCGGCAATAGATTAGATAAAGACGCTGAAGTACTGGTACTGGTTCCTGAAACAGCGGTAGCAGCAATAGGAGCAATACTACTTGTAGAATAATAATATTCATATCCGCTGCCAGGCACAAGTGAAGGTGCAGTCCATGAAACATTAGCTCCGTTAGCAGTAATAGCAGAAACCGTAACCCCCGAAGGTTCAAAACAAGTAGGCGTAATGTCTATATTAATATCATCAATATAGATTTGATTCATATCCGCCGCAGAATAAGCCTGGAATCCGAAATAATAAATTCCTGATGCAGCTGGTGTAAAGTCTGTAAATGTACCTGTAGGAACTCCTAATGTAGTAATATTTGAATGATCCGCTATTGTATTCGTCATCCCCGCAGCTGTTGCTGAAGATCCATATGCAACTTTAACTTTTTCTGCATACACAACCCCTGATGAATTGGCATATTTATATTTAATTCTGTAGCTAACTCCTGCTGTAAGATTGAGTCCCTGTGTAAAAAACCATGTATTTGCTGCAGAAGTAGAACTATATGAATAATTAAGAACTTTACCTGTAAACCCTCCCGATGCAGAAGCTGTTTTCCATGTATTTCCAGAACCACTATTGATTGCCGATGTACAAATTGGCAAAGCCGGAGTTGTAACGTTATCAAAATCTAGGGTATATGGTAAATTGGTAGAAGTACATACAGTCTGGAATGTTCTCACTGTACATGCTGTAGCCGGCCCGGCAGTCGCTGCAGTATATCCTGTTACAGAATAATAATAAGTAGAACTATTACTTAAAGAAGTTGCTAATGTGTAAGAATTATTAGCTCCTCCTGTAATATCAGTATCAAGAACATCATTACCTCCTGAAGCGGTTCCTATTTTTAATTTGTAACCAGTAGCACCGTTAATTACATTCCATGTTATTGTAGGAGTCGTGCTTACACCACTTGCGTTTGATGCAGGTGCTGTAACTGTAGGGCAAAGTCCCAATGTTGTAAAGTTTGCAGAGCTGGACCAGGCTCCTTTATCCGTTCCATTACAGTTTGATCTTACCCAATAATAATACTGAGTTGCAGGAGTTAACCCTGATATATTTGCCGTAGTCACGCCTGCCCCCACAGAACCTGAAGGTGAAGCAGTGATGGCCGGAGCAGTTGATGAGGTGGAATAATAATATTCATAACCACTACCCGGAGGCGCAGCAGGAGCTGTCCAGCTAATTGTTGAAGTATCAGGAGTTATTGCTGAAGAAGTAAGGCCTGTAATAGTACTTGAACACATAAGGGCTGTTGTAAAAGACCCAGTTGTTGTATATCCATTCCCAGTCCCTGCCAAATTTGGAATATGAGAATACATTGCTTGTGCGGCACCATTTAATGCCTGTACCTGAACCTGATAGGATGTATTTGCTGCCAATCCTGTAAGTGTAGCAGTACCAGCAGAAACCGGGTTTCCACTATAATTAGTCCAATCACAGCTTCCCGGAATTCTATACTGAACATTGTAAGATGTTGCGCCAGCTGGAGCTGTCCAGCTTAAAGTAGCTCCGTTATTAGTTACTGCAGTGGTAGCGGCAAAAGTTCTTACCGGAAGTAGCGTTCCAGGGGTCCATGAATATTGCAGCCCTGCAGGAATTTTAATACTTGCATTCGTTCCACTGGAAAAAGTCATCGTGCTGTTATTAGCATTA
Organism: Chryseobacterium sp. StRB126; assembly: GCF_000829375.1. Lineage (NCBI taxonomy): Bacteria > Pseudomonadati > Bacteroidota > Flavobacteriia > Flavobacteriales > Weeksellaceae > Chryseobacterium > Chryseobacterium sp. StRB126. Next base: position 1,839,426 of record NZ_AP014624.1, on the reverse strand, counting down.
GCTGTAACCGCTTTAGACCAGTCACAAGTGCTTCCAGTTGGCACATTTCCAATCGTCAATGCACTTACATTAGTTGCAAAAGCATTACTATTTCCTCTAATCCCTACCTGTGGACTATTTGACGAACTCGTTCCCGGATCAGTACAGTCACCATATACTATTTTTATTTCACCAGTTGCATATACTAACCGGATCTGAAAATTCAATCTTTCAGTAGCTCTGTTACTGTAATTGGCATGATCCTGCCACTGTACTACAAATTCAGTCCCCAGATCTTCATATCTGACTTCGTGATTTCCTGGCGGTAAAGGTTCTGATGCTGAAAAACCACCATCTTGTCCAAAAGCAGCAATTGCTCCTGTAGTTGTTCCAACAGTTGATAACGGTGTATAGTTTGATCCTGAAGGTGCAGCACCAAAGGTTATGTATCCGTTTGCACTCACATAGCATGTCGTCATGGCAACACCACCAAAATTAAAGGGTGACGACAGAGGTATTGCTGCAGAAACCTCATTATCATAAGTAGAAGTAGTGCTGGTTGCTGTAGGAAATAATTTAGTACCTCCCGTAATTGGTACATAAGCCACCCCTGTGCTTTTCGAAAAAGCATAGCTGGCAACGTTTGTTTGTGCGTAGGCCCCCATACTCAGAAAGGCCAAACACGACAGTAAAATTCTCTTCATAAAATAGTAATAATAATAGTTTGGGCGGTAAAAGTATAAAATATTTAAATAAATATCATAAAATATTAAAAAATATTAATCATTAAACCTAAAATATCCTTTATTTTTAAATAAAATTAAACAATTATTTAATTTTAACACTTATTATTTAAATTAATTAAAATATTTTAAATGATTAATTATCAGATACTTATAATAAACAAAATAAAAACATCTTCTATATAAAAATCCTCTATTTAACATAAAATATTATTTTTTAATGAAGTCAAATAATATCAATTATTTAGTTTGTCTAAACAAAAAAAGTGACCAAAGGCCACTTTTCAAATTCATCTATTTTATCTTTTTAGTTCAAATAGAACTCATATTTATTCAGCAATTGTATTTCCTTAATAAGATCACCATTTAGATCCACAGAGTGTTTCATAGACTGAACTTCAATATGAGAATCATCATCAATATTTTTGATAAAGAATTTAAGCTTCTGATTTCCCTTATTCCTATCCAATACAGTTCTGAAGAAATCCAGATCCTCAGGCCTTACATCCATTACATCCATCACTAAGGAAATACTCTTGGCAAATCTTTCAAATGCTTCCTGAAGTTCAATTACATCATTTACATTCACAAAGACCCTTCCGTCTTTTACCTGAGCAAATTTTATTTTAAAGATAACAAACCTCTGTACTTCAAGTTTCTCCTTCAATCTCATATAATCCCTATCCCCTAATCTAAAAGAATAAGAACCTGAATAGTCTTCCAAAGTCACAAAAGCAACTTTTTCTCCGCTTCTGAAGCCATCCTGAACCCTGTATTCTGTGATAAGACCTGCAACGGTATATTCTTTTCCGCCACCTCCATTTTCTCTTTCTTTCTGAAGGGTTTTCCAGTCTTTCTTTTTTTCTTCAAACAACTCATCCTGCTTATTGGCAAAAGCCTGTTCTTTGTAAGCATCTACCTCATCAAGATTTAGGAATAAGAAATTTCCTTTTGGCTCTGCCTTTTTGGTTGTTTCTTCTAATATTTCCTCCTCTCCTACAGACAATTCATCAGAGACAATTTCAGTAAGATCTGTAGTCTCGTCCTGAGAATCCTGTTCCAAAACAGGAACTTCATCAGTAGTAGTCTTTTCTTCCTCTTCTTTTTCCAGAACTGACTTTTTGGAAAGTCTTCCCTGCATAAACTGGAACTGATATTTAAACTCATCTAAAGGATGGGCAGAAAGGTAGAACCCAATGGTTTCCTTTTCCTTATTCAGCTTATGCATATTTGGCCACTCTGGGCAAGGAGGGAGTTTTGGCTGTTCAATCTGAACCTCATCAGCAAAGTCAGCAAACAAGGAATGCTCCATTTCGTTTTTACTCTCCTGAAAACTTTGTCCGTATCTGATTAATCTTTCCAGATTGGTTTTTCCGGCCATATCAATATCAAAATACTGACCTCTGTGGAATGCATCCAGTTCATCAAAAGCACCGGCAACCACTAAACTTTCCGCTACTCTTTTATTCATTTGGGAAGGCAATATCCTTTCAAAAAAATCATAGATATTTTTAAACCTTCCATTTTCTCTTTCTCTTGTAATCGCTTCGCTTGGACCTTCTCCGATTCCCTTGATTGCTCCCAAACCAAAACGAATCTGGCCTTTTTCGTTTACAGAGAATTTATACTGAGATTCATTCACATCAGGTCCTAAAACATCAACTCCCATACTTTTACAATCCTCCATAAACATGGTAATCGAATCCGTATTGTTAATATTATTACTCATTACACTCGCCATATATTCTGCCGGATAATTGGCTTTCAAATAAGCAGTCTGATAAGCAATGAAAGCATAACAGGTTGAGTGGGATTTGTTGAAGGCATATTCTGCAAACGCTTTCCAGTCATTCCAAATTTTCTCCAGTCTTTCTTCATTAAGGTTATTTTTTCTACCTCCTTCAATGAACTTGGGATACATTTTGTTAAGAACATCAATCTGTTTCTTACCCATCGCCTTTCTCAGGGTATCAGCCTCACCTTTTGTAAAGTTGGCCAGTTTCTGGGAAAGAAGCATTACCTGCTCCTGGTAAACGGTAATTCCGTAAGTTTCCTTTAAATATTCTTCTGTTTCCGGTAAGTCATAAACAATCTCTTCAATACCGTGCTTTCTGTTAATAAAGTTCGGGATATATTTAATTGGCCCCGGACGGTACAGTGCGTTCATGGCAATAAGATCGGCAAAAACCGTAGGTTTAAGCTCCCTCATGTACTTCTGCATCCCGGGACTTTCATATTGGAAAATTCCGACCGTTCTTCCTTCTTTAAATAACTGATATGTCTTCGTATCATCCAGTGGAATAAGATCCGGATCAATATCTAATCCATATCTTGCTTTCACCAATTTTAAGGCATCTTTAATAATGGTAAGGGTTCTAAGACCCAAGAAGTCCATTTTCAAAAGACCTGCACTTTCCGCCACCGAGTTATCAAACTGAGAGACAAGAATGTCAGCATCTTTAGCGGCAATAGTTACCGGAACCAGGTTACTCACATCCTCCGGAGTAATGATTACACCACAGGCATGAATCCCCGTATTCCTGATGCACCCTTCCATCTTTTTAGCACTTGCGAGTACTCCATGACGGGAATCATCTGGACTTTCCAGAACATATCTCATTTCATCAACAAGCATCTGTTCTTCCGGTTTCAGTTTATCATATTTTGCTAATGCTTTCGCGATGTTCATCCCTGGTGTAGAAGGGATCAGTTTAGCAATATTATTCGTATCAGGAATTGGAACATCCAGCACTCTTCCGGCATCTTTAATCGCAGATTTCCCCCCCAATACGGAGTAGGTAATAATCTGGGCTACCTGGCTTTGTCCATATTTTTCAATTACCCATTTAATAACCCTATCTCTACCTTCATCATCAAAGTCAATATCAATATCGGGCATTGAAACCCTTTCCGGATTCAGAAATCTCTCAAAAAGGAGGTCATATTTAATGGGGTCAACGTTGGTAATTCCGATACAGTAAGCAACTGCCGATCCAGCTGCCGATCCTCTTCCGGGCCCTACCCACACTCCCATATTACGGGCCTCATTACAAAAATCCTGAACAATAAGAAAATATCCCGGATATCCGGTATTAGCAATTACTTCCAATTCGAAATCCAGACGTTCTTTAATCTCATCTGTGATCCCAGTTTCAATATATCTTCTTCTCGCTCCTTCATAAGTAAGGTGGGTAAGATAAGCCATCTCTCCTCTTTTTCCTCCATCTACCTCATCTTCTGCATGGATAAATTCTTCTGGGATATCAAACTTTGGAAGAAGAACATCTCTTTTTAAGGTATAGGGTTTAAATTTTGCAAAAAACTCTTCATATGCTTCAAAGGCATCGGGATAAGCAAGGAAAGCTTCTTTTACCTCATGAGAGTTTTTAATATAATACTCTTTAGTAGCAAGCCCTCTTCTTTTCCCAAATCCTTTTCCGACAGGTGTTGTAAGCTTTTCCCCGTCTTTGATACAGCTTACAATATCCTGAATGTTAGCATCATCTTTATTGGTATAAAAGGTTTCGTTCTGAGCCAGGATTTTAACGTTATATTTATCTGCCAGATATAACAGCACCTCATTTAAGTGTTCTTCTTCAGGTAGATTATGATTTTGAAGCTGAACATAAAAGTCCTCTCCAAAAGTTTCACTCCACCATTTAAAGCGCTCTTCTCCTTTTTGTTCCCCAGTATTCAGGATAGCATCCGGAATATCTCCTAAAATCCCGGAAGTTAAAGCGATAATTCCTTCTTTGTATTCAGCAATCAGTTCACGGCTAATCCTTGGAACTCCGAAATAGAATCCTTTTAAGAACCCGATACTTGAAAGCTTTGCTAAGTTTTTATATCCATTAAAATCCTTTGCCAAAAGCACTACCTGAGTTCTCCTATCCGGATCATCTTTGGTAAACTGCTTTTGCTCATAACGGTCAGAAATATAAAATTCACAGCCAACAACTGGAATCAACGGTGCAGAAACAGGTTCTGCTTCATTAAATTCAGTCCCATTTTCTTCTGCCTCCTGTTTTTTTGCTAAATATTCTTTATGCTTTTTAGCTCTATCTCCGTTAGCTCCTTCAACTGCAGAAACGAATTTAAAAGCTCCCATCATATTTCCAAGATC